>NZ_JBEOXT010000019.1:0-181206 GCF_040296685.1 Streptomyces sp. NPDC002054 | reverse complement strand
CCAACGGCGTCACAGTGACAGCCATACCCGGGACCCCTGGGCCCCACCGATCTTACGAATGACCAGTTCAGGCCCACATCAAGAAAGGTAGGACCGACAGTCTCGAGCTGCTGGCCGTACGGCAGCTCCTCGAGGCCGTGCACGGTCGCATCCCGCCACAGTTCCACGAGTTCACCGGCATGTACGGCAACACCAAGGCCTGGGGCGAGGACCAGACCGCGCTGGTGCTGGGCCAGGTTGGCACGTCGTACGCGATCGTGCGGTTCTTCTCCGTCTACGGCGAGCCGCAGACGGAGAAGCCGAACAGCCACTCCTGGGTCGTCGCATGGTTCGCGGCCCGGGCCCACCTCGGTCTGCCCCTGCACCTGAACGGTGGCGGCCGGCAGGTACGGGACCTGGTCCACGTCGACGACAACGCCGAGGGCACGCTGCGCGCCCTGGTCAGCCCGCGGGCCCACACCGAGACGGTTAACATCGGCACCGGTGTCCCCACAACGGTTCGGAAGGTCGCCGAGCTCGTCCAGGAGCATTACCCGTACACCGAGTTCCTGACCACGCCGCTGCCGGCCGGGGATCCCCTGGGCGGATACGCGGCCACCCGCCGGATGGAGAACGTCCTGGGCTGGAAGCCACGGATCACCATCACGGAGGGGGTGGACCGGTACGTGCGATGGCTCCGGAGGACGCCTGCGGCAACGCCGGCCTGGCTCGCGAATACCGCGGCTGCCTGACCGCCGCCCGATGACGGGGTCTAGATCACGGGGGGCCGGCCGAGCCGGGTCAGCCGCCACACCGTCCGCCACCGCATGGGACGCCGGGGGCCGCAGGATGTCCGGACGCCTTCCGCGAATCCGCTGAACCAGGCGCGAAGCCCGGCCAGGGAACGGGTGCGGGCGAGGGTCAGGGCCACCCACACGCCGAGGTAGACAGGGACGAGGGGAGCGGGCAGGTGTTGCTTGGCCAGCCAGACCCGGTTACGGGCGGTCATGCGGAAGTAGACCGCGTGCCGGGCCGGGGAGGTCTTCGGGTGCTGGAGGACGAGTTGGGGCTCGTAGAGGACGTCCCAGCCGCGGTCGATGGCCCGCCAGGCCAGGTCGGTCTCCTCGTGGGTGAAGAAGAACGGGTCCGGCCAGCCCCCGGTCTGCTCCAGCATCGGCATCGACAGCGCGTGCCCGCCGCCCAGGAACGTCGTCACCAGACCCCGCCGCATCGGGTCCTTGGCCCGCAGCCGGGGCACGTGGCGGCGCTGGGTGGCGCCGGTCTCGTCCGAGATCCGGAAGGAGACGATGCCCAGGCGCGGGTCCGCCGCGTACAGGTCCGCGATACGCCGGAACACGTCCGTCCCGGGCAGCAGACCGTCGTCGTCCAGGTCGACCAGGACGTCCACGTCCCCGAAGTCCCGCAGCCGCTGCCAGGCGACGTTCCGGCCGCCGGACACCCCCAGGTTCTCCGCCAGCTCCACCCCGGTGACGCCGTCCGGCAGACCCGGCAGGGCCGTCCCGTTGCCCACGACGACGATCCGGGCCGCGGGTTCGTCCTGCTCGGCCACGGACTTCAGCAGGGCCAGCAGTTCAGGCATCCGGTCGCCCATGGTCAGCACGGCGACACCCACACGCGGCCGGCTCACGACCACCATCACCACCACTTCCTTAGGCACCAGGTGAACGGCGAGCGTACCCCCGCCAAACCCTGGTCTCCGAACGCGAGAAAGGCAGGACCGGCAAGGGAAGAGCGGATCGTCCTCGGCGACCACGTCAACGCCCCCACCAGGGGCCGATCGCGGTGACGGCGTACGGCGGCCTGGAGAAGGTCGACCTGGCCGACTTCCTCGCCCAGTGGTCGGGCCTCCAGCGCGAGGCCCTGACGGGGCTGGGCAAGGACCGGCGTATCCACCCCAGCGCGTACGTCCACCCCACGGCGATCACCGGCGATGACGTGATCATCGGCCCGGACGTGAAGGTGCACGAGTTCAGCACCGTACGGAAGGGGAGCGTGCTGTGCGCCGGGGCGCAGGTCGGCTTCAACTCAGGTTCTGACCTGTTGCTTTATCGGTCAGCCGACGAGCGTGAGGTTGTGAAGGCGAGCGATGCCGAGCATGGCGTGGTCACGGAAATCTGGGTGAGTGACTCTGTGTAGAACGGGGAATCCTGCGCCGGAAACCGGGACCCGGGTTTCAATCGACCCAGGTCACGACCGCGAGGCGACGGCGGGATGCGCCCTGGTAGAAAGCCCGCAGCGCGTCGAAGTGCTGGGCGAGGTATGCCGGGAGGTTGCCGTCGAAGCCGCCGAAGCCGCACACCCGGCCTGCTTCTGCGTTGTCTTTCGGAAGCCGGGCGAGGGCCTTGCTCAAGTCAAAGACATCGAGCACTCAGGAGACCTCGGTCACGCGCTCCGGTGGCAGAAGGGCGGGAGGGGCACCGAAGCCGTCGTAGACCTCATCATGATCGAGAAATCCGACGTCGCTTCCGGGGGCCGCGGTGATGCTTCGCTCAAGGGTGTTCGTGTGCACGTGGTCAAAAAGAGCCCACCGGAAGAACTTGATCAGGCCCCAGATCGCCCAGTCGTTTCAACGAAGTAGGGAGTTTCAAGGAGCGTGGCCCGGGGCGTCGGCTTGGGTTTCCCGCTCGTGGAGTGTGCGGGCCGTGTCGAGACGGGCTTCGTGTCGATGGCCAATCCGGGAGCCTCACGCACGGCCACACCAGCAATCAGCTGCCTGCGGAGAGGTCCCGGTCAAGGAGCCGTGCCGTGAGTTCCATGCACCGCGTCCGGGCTGCGGAGAAGCCATAGGGCATCTTGGTTACCGCTTCGAAGGCACTCATCTGGGCGTCTTCCTCGCCGCTCGCCTCGGCGTCGTAGATTTCGAAGAGCTTCTCCTCGGCCACGTCCAGTCCGGCGGCTTCAATGGCCTGGAGCAGGGCCTTGTGGTGGGCGCAGTGTTGCGCGGCGAGTTCCTCGACCTGCGGGTCGTGGGGGTCGACGGTGTCATCGAGGGCGGCGTCGGCCGCGTCAAGGCGGTCTGCCTCGGCCCGTAGGCCGGGATGGGTCGCCAGGGTGATGAACACGCTGGCCTGAATTGCGGCTCCCAGTGGTCCGAAGATCCGTTCTGTGACGAGCAGGGCGTCCAGGTCGGAGGGGCGCAGTGCGTCAGAAGGCAGGTGGCTGAGCCGGTCCGTGACCAACGGGGAGAGCAAGCCCAGTGGGCTGCCTACGACCCGCAGGCGCTGGACTGCCGCGCGCTGACGCTTGATGTCGGCCTCCTGGGCGGCCAGGGTCTCCTCCAGCCGGCCCAGGACGTCCTCAACGTCCCGGGCTTCGTCGAAGGCGGCCCGCATGTCGTCCAGGCTGATGCCGGCCTCGGACATCTTGCGGATCCACAGCAGGCGGATCATGTCGTCGTAGCCGTAGCGGCGGCGTCCGTCTCCGCCTCGCTCGGGCTCCGGCAGCAGACCGATCTGGTGGTAGTGACGAATGGCGCGCGGGGTGGTTCCGGCGAAGGCGGCGGCATCGCCGATCTTGACCTCGCGGGGAGGCGTGGCGGAGGGGTACATCGCAGACAGGGCCTTTCGTGCTGTGGTGCCCTCGACCACACCACATGCCGCTACGGCATGTGCAACCACACACCACCCAGACCCTGACGGGGTATCGGGCGGTCCCTCGCCATGGGTGTCCCGTCCCAGGACAGGCTCGGAATGGCTGGGGAGATCCGTCGAGCAGGTCTGATGGCACCCCGAGCAGGGGTTGGGGATTTTCAAGGCTCTGACCGGAGTTCCGTGAATCTCATGATCGGGTGAAGATGCGTGTGCGGAGGAGGGCGAAGGACGCTGGCGAATCCCTAGCGGGGTGACTGTGTCTCTTTCAGGACGTCCAACATCTCGGCAACACGCGAAACGAACCGCTTCATCAACTCGAACGGCACTGGTTGCTCCGGGTCAAAGCGCACGAACGGTGGCTTCTCGACGTCCGGATCATGAGCGACCACAGCGACCATGACGACGCCTGGCATGACGGCGTCTTGATGTTCCGTCCCAGCCCAGGACGCGGGCGCCTGGCGTGCCTCACTCAGCTCGAAGACCCAGGCCTCATCGGACTCCACATGGGCCGCCTGAAAGCAGTAGTACTCACCCTCGTCTTCCCAGATCTCTGATGCCATGTCGGCATGCTGTCACAGCCCCACGAAGTGCCTGTCAACCACGCGAATGACCCCGTGTCGCCGGACCCGTACCACTCTCTGCGGGTTCCAACATGGCCATCACGAAATATCCGCCACAGCCTTGAAAACGGCTCTGACCGGAGTTCCGTGAATTCCCAGGTCAGGACTTGCGTGCTGGAACGTTCTGGCAGGGCATGCCTGGCTGGTGGGGGTCTGCTCGCTGGATGATGTGCTGTTCCCGGACGTCGATGTTCGCATGGAGGCCGTGGAGTTCACGGCGGAGGACTTGGTCGTGGTGGCCACTGCATGCGGCCCGCCGCCCAGATGCCCGGGGTGTCGTGCCCGGGCCCGGAGGGTCCACTCCTCCTATGAGCGAAGCCTGGCCGAGCGGCCCTTGTCTGGGAGGAAACTGCTGGTCAGACTGAAGGTCCGGCGGTTCTTCTGTGATCGGTCCCAGTGTCGGCGTCGTACGTTCGTCGAGCAGGTCAGCGGGCTGAGCGAGCGATACCGCCGCTCCAGCCTCGGGCTGAAGGCCTGGCTGCGGCAGGTCGCGGTCGAGCTCGGAGGGCGGGCCGGCGAACGGCTGTGCCGCCGGATGCACCTCGTCGCAGGCCGCACCCGACTGCTGGAACTCCTGGACCCTCCGACCTCACCGGAACGTTCCCCGCGGGCCCTCGGCGTCGACGAGTTCGCCTTCCGCAAGGGCCGCACCTACGGAACCCTCCTGGTCGACGTCGAGGACGGCCGTGTCGTGGACGTCCTGCCCGACCGCACGTCCGAGACCTTCGCCGCCTGGCTGCGCGAGCACCCCGGTGCCGAGATTATCTGCCGCGACCGGGCCACGGCCTACACCCGCGCGATCAAGGAAGCCGCCCCCGACGCGGTGGAAGTCGCCGACCGCTGGCACCTGCTGCAGAACCTCGCCGCCGCAGTGGAGAAGACATGCCACCAGCACCGCGCCTGCCTGCGCAAACGCGCCGACCAAGAGACTGCCGCGATACCCGAGGCGCCACCGCTGATGCAGCTCCCGCTGCACGAGCTGCCGCGGACGCAGATCATCGAACGAACCCGCCACCGCCACGCCGAGGTCCACAAACTGGTCGCGGCAGGCTGGACCGTCAGCGCCATCGCCCGCCGTCTCCATCTCGACCGCAAGACCGTTCGGAGGTTCCGCGACACCGACCTCGACCAGCTTCTGGCCTCCGCCCACGAACGTCGCCCGGCGGGAGTGCTGGAGCCGTTCAAGCCGTACTTGAACAGCCGCTTCACCGAGAGCCTGGGGCAGGTCAGCGGCAGCCGGCTGTTTCTGGAGATCCGCGAACGCGGCTACCGCGGCAGCCGCCAGGTCGTCCGCAAGCACCTCGCCGCCCTCCGCGCCGGCAATGCCGAGCCCGTCCGAGCCGACATCCCCAGCCCTCGCAAGATCACCGGCTGGATCATGCGACCGCAGGACACCCTCCCGCCCGATCTCGCCCGCCGTTTGCTGGACGTGCGGATCGCCTGCCCGGACATCGCCCGGGCTTGTGACCTCGCCCGAGCCTTCGCCGAACTCCTCCGGAACCGGCGCGGCTTCCTCCTGATCGAGTGGATCCGCCAGGCCGAGCAGGACGCACCCAAGCCCATCAGCGGATTCGCCGGCTTCCTCCGCGGCGACCTTGACGCCGTCACCGCCGGACTCACCCTGCACTGGAGCTCAGGAGTCGTCGAAGGCCACGTCAACCGCGTGAAAACACTCAAGAGAGCGATGTACGGCCGGGCGTCCTTCGCCCTCCTCCGCACACGCATCCTCACCCGATCATGAGATTCACGGAACTCCGGTCAGAGCCATTTTCAAGGAGCCCCATCAGGCCGGCCGAATGGCAATGGGCTGGGCGCAGTCGGAGTCAAAAACCGCTGGTCAGATACGGTGACGGCATGACCGAGAGCCTGCCTGCCGACGTAGCCGACGTGCTTGCGGAGCTCCTGGACACGGACAATCCGGTTCATGCCGCACTCCGAAGGCAGGTTCCGCACCTCAGCGTCCGAGCGCGCTGCACATGCGGGTGCGGTACCGCCCACTTCGAACTCGACACCAGCGAGGTGGAGCCCGCGCCCACCGGCCCCGGCACTGTCGTGGCGGCCGAAGCGCAGCTCGTCACCGAGGCTGGTGAGTGCCCCGGTGAGGTTCTGGTCTTCACGCAGGGCGGCTACCTGTCGTGGCTGGAAGTCTGTTCATGGAACGACGACATCGAGGTGACACTGGCTGCCGCGCTTCAATGGCTGCAGAAGCGCTCTTGATCCCGAACGGTCGGCGTCCAGCGTCTGACCCACTTGGGCCCCGGGCCTTGAGCCCCTTTACGGGACGGCCTTCAGGAGCGGGACGGACCGGGTTGCAGCCCGCGGCGGTCTGGGCAGGGCCGCGCCGTGGGGGGAGTCCCGGTGACCGGGTTCGGTGAGAACCAGCGTGATGCGTGTCAGACCGTGGGCCAGCAGGAGGCGGGGAGTCTCCTCGAGGAGCCGACACCCTCGGAGGCCTACGCCGGGGTCAGGGTGGCGAAGTACCCGGTCCCCTCCCCCCACGGAGGACGTCCGTCCGTCTTTCGTCGCATGGTCGCTTTCCGATCCATCGGATCGCGGTCCCAAGCTCCTGCTACGCCCAGCGGATTGATGTCAACGATCGATTCACGCCCTGAATCAATCCTTTCATATCTGCTGCGCAAGGGAGGGGTGGCAGATGTGCCGTGGCTGCTTGAACTGCTGAAGACCGGTGGCTGGATCCGGTCTGAAAATCGACGATTGTTTCAGTTGTGGAATCGATCGTCGTTCTGGTCTATTGGGTACGCAGGTCGGGGCCATACCCTTCAGCCGGCGCACGGCGCACGGCGCCTCAGCCGCAACCCGCAGGAGGACCTGTGACCGACGAGGGCGAGCGCCACCCCCACCTGAAGAGCCTCGCACTCCTCGAGGAACTGATCGACGAGGCGGAACTCGACTACGACAAGGTTCTCGACCCAGGCCCGCTGTCATGGAGCACCGGCTTGCCGGTGCGCGTCGTCCGGGCCGGTCTGAGCCGACGGCCGATGCCGGAGATGAACTTCATGGAACAGGTGGCGCAGAGGCTGGAGTTTCTCCGTACGACTCGACTGCAGTCGGACGGCTCCCAGTTCTCGAGGGCGGAGATCGGCCAGGCCGCCGGGGTGACACAGCAGTGGATCGGCGAGATCCTCAACGGTCGCAAGATCCCCAAGCTGGAACACGCCGCTCTGATCGAGGACTTCTTCAAGGTCCCGCGCGGCTTCCTGACCGCAACCCCGTCGCAGGCCCTCGACCGCGCCCTGCGGGAGCGGCTGGAGGCGGAGCAGGCACATTCGCTTGCCGGGCTCAAGGAGAAGTACCGGCTCAGGCGGGTCTCGTTCCGGGGCGCGCCGGAGAAGCTCGCCGAGACACTGGCGCTGATGAAGGCCCTCATGGACGACATCGTCCTGGACGATCAAGAGACGTGAGTACGAGGACGAGTTCGAGTACGAGTACGAGTGCCTGGCCACGTCGGCAGGGCCACGGGGGATTGACGAACCGCGCCGCGTGGCACGCGGCGCGTAGCTGAGGAGCCGAGGGTGGGGATCAGGAACCGGCGCAACCTGCGCGAGCTGCACCAGGAGATGGTCCGGCTCTGTGACGAGCTGGACTTAGGGCTGGGGGATCCGGCCCCCAGCGACATCGATGAGCTCATAGCCGGCATGGCCGCTCGTCTCTCCCTGCTCCGTGGGCGCCCCGTACGCATCGTGAGAAAGAACTTCCCGGCCGGCGTCGGGCCGGTGTCCGGACTGTGGCTCGATCGTGAGACGGAGGACGTCATCGTCGTCGTGCGGTCGACGAGTCCCTTCCACAGTCTGGGCATCCTCGGCCACGAGATCTGGCACATGATGCGGGGGCACTGCGGCAGCCACACCCTTGGGGCGCACGTCGCAACCCGACTGGTCGGCGACGAACTCACCGATGGCCAGCTCGACGAGGCCGTCCGCCTGGTGGCGGCGCGCAAGGCGATGGTTCCGGGCGACCAGGAGGAAGTAGAGGCGGAAGGGTCCGCCCACTCCGCGGTCGCGCTGGGCGAGGAGGCATCCCGGCGGGGACTGGCGTACGAAGGCTTCGCCCGGACAGTCCAGCGACGCATCGCCGTTCCGGTCACCACGGCTTGGGACTTCGCAGCCGGCCAGGACATCCGGTACCCCGGCGCCACAGGGCCCAAGCCCCCGATCGCCGCCCGTCTGCTCAATTCCTACCTCGGCCGGTTCATGAGGACATCGACCAGCCGGAGCCAGGTCACCGAGGCCCTCTTCGAGGTCATGAGTCTTTCCACCCTGCGCCCCACACCGATGTTCCGTCCGGCCGTACTCTGGGCGGTCCTTCGCGGGCCGAGCCTGCCCCCGCTGGCGAAGGCACCGCTGACCGCCCACGAGACCAGCACCGTCCACGGCCGGCGGGTGGCTTCGTGAGCCCCGTCGGATGGGGGTTCTACCTACCCTGCGCCCTGCTGCTCCTGGCTGCCTTCCTCAAGGTCCCCGCCCTCCTGCGCAACCCGAAGGACGCCCTGCTCCGATCGGTGTGCGTGCTCCTCTTCGTAGGGGCCGGAGTGTTCGCATCCGCCGCACTCCCGTCGATCGCCGCCGTCAACAGGATCACGGGCACACCGAACGCCGCCGCCCCCGTCGTCTACAGCCTGCTGACCGCTTTCTCCGGTGCCAACATCGTTCTGATCATTCGCTGGAGCAACGGTCCCGGGAACGCCGAATGGACCACCCGGTGGGCCCGCCGGTGCACCACGGCCACGATCGCGGTCATCGTCGCCATCAACGCCCTCTTCCTCCTCGGCGACGCGCCCGTGGAACGGCTGCGCGACCTGGACACCTACTACGCGTCCACCCCCTTCATCCGCGAGATGATCGTCCTCTACCTCGTGGCACACACCATCGCGGCCATCACCATGACCATCCTGTGCGGACGCTGGGCCCGGGAGGTACCGGGCACCCTGCGGGCCGGCCTCGTCCTGATCGTCCTCGGGTACTCGCTGAACCTCGGGTTCGACGCCCTGAAGCTCACCGCCGTCGGGGCCCGCTGGACCGGCCGCGACCTGGACCACCTGAGCTGGCAGTACGCGCCCGTCCTCGCCTCGCTGAGCGCCTTCCTGATCGGCACCGGATTCGTGCTTCCCCTGGTGTCCCGGGGCCTCTCGAACCACGTACGGATCTGGCGGCGGTACTACCAGCTGCAACCCCTGTGGCGGGAGTTACGGGAGACAACCCGGGACAGGCTCAGCCCCGCGCCCGGACCATGGACTCCCATCGGCATGCGCGTCATCCGGCTCGAGGCCGACATCCATGACGGGATCCTCACCGTCAATCCCTTCCTCGATGCCCGACAACGGGACCGTGCGCTGGACGAGGCCCTCGCGGCAAGCCCCACCGAGGCCGAGGCAGCAGCGGCCATAGCCGACGCCGCAGCGCTGGTCCATGCCGTGGCCCTCTGGGCCGGCGCAGACGAGCAGACGGAGCTGGCCGCGCATGCCGCCGACGACGGACTCGTCCTTGCCTCACCCCACGACGCGGACGGTCTCGTGCGCATGTCCTTGGCCCTCTCCACATCAGACATCGTCCGAGCCGCCCGCGAAGCGGCCACCCTAGGGAGCACCACACGATGAGCAAGCAACACGGCGGAAGCCCCCGCGCCGTCGTCCTCGGCGGCGGCTTCGCCGGCACCCTGGCCGCAGCCGCCCTGGCGCCGCACGTACAAGAGGTCGTCATCCTCGAACGCGACGAAGCCCTTCCCGACACCCCGGCCCCCCGAGCACGGTTGCCACAGGGAGCCCATACCCACATGCTCTGGTCGGGCGGCGCCGACGCCGTCGAGAATCTCCTCCCGGGCACCACCGGCACGTGGCTGAAGGCCGGAGCCCATCGCATACCGATCCCGAACGGCATGGTCTCGTACTCGCCCGCGGGCTGGTACCGGCGATGGACGGAGACGCACTATGTCATCGGGGCGAGCCGCGATCTGATCGACTGGGGCATCCGCCTCGGAGTCCTGGCCCTCCCGAACGTGCGGGTGCGCACCGGCGTGAAGATCGTCGGACTCGTGGGCGATCGGAGCCGGGTCACGGGGGTGCAGGTCCTCGACGCGGCGCGCCGGACCGAGGTCATGGACGCCGACCTGGTGGTGGATGCGACCGGCCGTGATTCGAAGGCGCCGCAGTGGCTCGAGGAGATCGGCGGGCCCGCGGTGCGCGAGACCGTCGTCGACGCGGGCGTGCTCTACGCCAGCCGCCGGTACGGGGCCCCCGAGGGCACCAAGACGGACTGGCCCATCGTCCACATCCAGGCCGACCCCCGATCGGGGAAGCCGGGGCAGGTGGCCACCATCGTTCCCATCGAGGACGGCCAGTGGAGCGTGAGCCTCTCCAGCACACAGGGCGGGCACCCCAGCGCCGACGCGAATCTGTACGAGGCGTTCGCGAGGGGCGTACGCCACCCGCTGGCCGCCGACTTCCTCGCGCGGGCCGAACCGATCGGCGACGTGGTCGTCTACGGCCGGACGGCCAACCGCCGCCGCCGCTTCGAGACCGCCCGGATGCCGGCCGGCTTCGTCGTGCTGGGCGACGCCGCCACCAGCCTGAACCCCGTCTACGCCCACGGCATGTCCGCTGCCGCGATCGGCGCCACGGCTCTGCGCGAGGTTGCGCGGACCTGTGCGGTGGACGCGCCGCGGTTCGCGGCCAAGGCACAGAAGGCTATCGCGCGGCCGGCCACGGCAGCCTGGCTTCTCGCCGTCGGCCAGGACCGCTTCTACCCCGGCGCGATCGGCAAGCCCCCGACCTTCGCCGACCGGCTCGCTGCGCGGTACGTTCACCGCCTCAACCAGACCGCGATCGGCGACTTCGGCGTCGTCCAGGCACTCACCGATGTGATGACGATGCAGAAGCCCGCATCGGTCCTGGCGGCCCCGGGCGTCCTCATCTCGGCCGCCCGCGGCCTGCGCAAGCCCCTGCTGGTCTCACCTCCCCTCACACCGAGGGAACAGCACGTCCTCGACCGCGACCCGCTGCGCACCGAAGAGCCCACCGGCAGCAGTCACCAGTAGCCGCCGCCGTGGGACGTTCACGGGAGCCATTGCCGCAGGCAGGCAAGGGAGAGCAAGGCCTGGTGGCGGCAGGATCCCCCGCCACCAGGCCCACGGCCTTCGCCGGGCTACCGTCACCACGGAAGGAGTGGGCTCCACCCCCGGTCAGTTCTTCGAACTGGGCCGGGCCGCCGCCGTACGGCAACCAGGGAGCCCCACACACCCACGACTACCTGGGGGGAAGCAGTGCCCGTAACGTTTGCGCACACACGAGGAGACCGGCCGCCGCGAATACCGGAGGTCGATGCCCTGCGTGGTTTCGCGCTCGTGGGGATTCTGCTGGTCAACGCGCTGATGATGGCCACCCCGTACGCCCTCGGAGCCGCCGACGATCCGGGCGCCTCCACGCTGGACCGGACCGTCGAGGGCATCGTCCAGACCTTCGTGGTCGGCAAGTTCTATCTGATGTTCTCGTTCCTCTTCGGCTACAGCTTCACTCTCCAGCTGGCCTCCGCTGACCGCGACGGCGCGAGCGCCGTTCCCCGGCTGCTGCGCCGCTCCCTCGGCCTGCTCGTCCTGGGTGTCCTGCACGCCGTACTGCTGTACATCGGCGACATCCTCATGACCTACGCGGTGCTCGGCCTGATCCTGATCGCCGCACGCAACTGCTCAGCAGAGACGGCCCTACGCGCCGCCCGGATCGTGTACGGCTGCGTGAGCGCCCTCATGCTTCTCATGGGATTGGCGTTCCTGCTCATGTCGGACGCCGAGGCGGCCGAACTGGACGCCGAACTCGCCGCGGGCTTCGTCGGACTGGTCGACGATTACCGCGGCGACGCCGCCTCCGTCGTACAGGCCAACATCGGCCAGCTGCCCGACGCGCTCCTCGCCGCACTGCTGATGAGTGGCTTCGTCCTGGCGGCCTTCCTGACCGGCCTGCACTGCGGCAAGCGGCGCCTGCTCACCGACACCGGAAACCAGAAGGCGCAGATGCGCCGCATCTTCGTGCTCGGTGCCGCCGTCGGCCTGCCCGGCAGCCTCTTCATGGCTCTGGCCATCAGCGGCCCGCTCGGTCCCCGCTGGGCAGTCCTCGGCCAGATGGTGGGAACAGTCACGGCCCCAGCCCTCACCGCCACATACGTCTGCGGAATGCTCCTCCTCATGAAGACCGCCCGCGGCGCACGCATCGCAGCGCTCTTCGCTCCCGCCGGCCGAATGGCCCTGACCAACTACCTGAGCCAGTCCCTGGTCATGGCGCTGGTCTTCACCGCCTACGGCCTTGCCCTGTACGACCGCCTCAGCCCGGCCATCGTCGTACTCGGCGCGCTCGTCCTGTATGCCACCCAACTCGCCCTCAGCACCCGACTGATGGCCCGACACCGGTACGGCCCAGTGGAATGGCTACTCCGCGCAGTCACCCTTGCACGGCTCCCGCACGACCGCGACCGGTCGGCGGCGGCCACACGCTGACGCACACTCCGCTGTCACCCTCGGCGAGCGCCCGGTGGATGCCGGCGACGGACGAGTGCTGGCTGTTGCGCTTGCCGACAGGATGAACAGGTCGTCTGCGACTGTTGGACTAACTGGTCGACTGGCTAGCCCGGCCGGCTTCTTCTTGCAGCTTGCGAGCTCGTTCGGCCGGGTCGTAGTTCGGCCCGACACCTTCGATCAGCAGCAGGTCGCCTTCGATGTGGTCGGTACGCAGGTGCAGGATGGTCTGGTAGGCGGGAGAGTCGTACCAGGCACGGGCTTCGGCCAGGCTGGGGAACTCGATCAGCACCATGCTGCCAGGCCAATTTCCCTCTACGACTTCCGCCGGCGGACCGTGGATGACGAAGCGGCCTGCGAAGGGGTCGAGGGTTGCCTGGATGCACTCCAGGTACTCGATGACGTCGGAGTGATTCCGGCGGCTGCGGAGATGAGCAAAGCCGTAAGCGGGCACCACGGGGCTCCTTGGTTCCGGGAGTGAGTGATGACCGCGAACGTAGCTGAGGGCCCCTGAGCGGTGCGATTACCCCGGCGGTAATTGCCGGAGGGCTGAGGCAACACGGTTCTGAACAAAGCCACGAGAGCTAGGACATCCTGTGGGGCGCGCTGTACGAGCGACGCCCCCACGACGTGGGCGGCGGCGACCTGGTCGACCAGGGCCCGCCGGGTGTTCAGGCTGCGTAGTCGAGGCAGCGCCAAGGTCCGCACCCGCATCAAGGCGCAGTCCGCCCGCTTCTCCTTTGGCGGCGCGGCCGTCGTACGGCCCCGCGTCCAGCTGGAGCTGACCGACCGTCTGTGCCGTGCCGTGGGACGGCCCCGGGACTCCGTCGCGCTGGTCACCTGCGGGACTCTCGGAGTCGAGGTCGCCGTCGGCCTGGCCCGGAACATCACCCGGGTCCGCGATGGCAAGCGCCGCGGCGACATCCTGACGTCCAACCTGAGCTACCACGGCAACAGCGCGCTCACGCTCGCGCTGGCCGGCAACCACGCGCGTCGGCCTCGCGAGGCGGATGGGCTCGGTCTCGGCCCCGCATTCCCCGCCCCGTACGCGCCGACGCACGACCACGACGGTGGCGCCTGCGACGCCTCCTGCGCGGAGGAGGTGGCCAAGGCCATCGACGGCCGGGGCGCGGAGAACGTGGCCGCGGTGCTGATCGAGCCCGTGAACGGGACGACGGGCGGGGCGTACGTTCCGCCGCCCGGATACCTCAAGAGGGTGTCGGAGATCTGCCGGGATCGGGATGTCCTGGTCATCCACGACGAGGTGCTCACCGGCCTGTGGCGGACAGGGACGCCCCTGGCCAGCCACCACTGGGCGGGCGCCGAGCCGGACCTGGTGATCCTGTCCAAGGGGCTGGGCGCCGGCTACACCAGCGTGGCTGCGGTGCTGGTGTCCCCCGAACTCGCCCCCCTGCTCCGCCACAAGGACGCGGACCCTCTCCCGGCGATGGGCACCATGGCCGCCAATCCCCTCCAGGCGGCGGCCTGCCTCGGTGTCCTGGACGAGCTGGAGTCCCTGGACGTCGAGGCGTTCGCGGCCCGAGGGGAGCGCCTGGGCGCGGCCCTGCGGGAGCTGCCCGACCTGGGGCCGGTCAAGGCGGTGCGCGGGCTGGGTTACCTCTACGGGGTGGAAGTCACCCCAGGCCTGCTGTGGCCGCTGATGGAGCAGGCCGAGCGCCACGGGGCGCTCTTCTACCCGTTCACCGGCGCCGGCCGACCGCAGAGCGAGGGCCTGGTCGTCGCGCCCCCACTGACCTCGACCGACGACGACATCACCTTCGTCATCGCGGCGCTGCGCGACGCGGTGACCGCCCTCAGCTGGCCGCACCCGGCTGCCGCATCCACCACCGCTCCCTGACCTGGGACGGAACCCATCACATCAGAGGACAACAGCATGAAGTTTCCCGTCACGGTCATCGACCAGCTCGACGAGACCCAGCTGCGCAAGTGGCACGACTTCTACGGGGTGAACGCGGACCGGCCCCGCTATGAGGAGGAGGGCATCTGGCGGCGCACCCAGCAGCCGGAGACCGCCGAGCACTCCGGCTGGGCCGGGGAGGGTGACGCCCGCCGCCGGATCGTCCACTACTGGCACAGGTTCGGTCTGGTGGAGACCACAGCGGCGCCGGCGCTGGCCATGCAGGAGATGTACCTGTACCACTCGGTGGCCGCGCCCAGCGGCGAGATCAACGAGGCGTGGGAGCAGAACCACGCCATGCTGGCCGAGGGCGGCTGGAAGGAGGTGGGGCCGGGCCGGTTCGAGCTGGGCGACCTGCGCGTCCACATGCTCCGGGTCGAGGAGCACCCAGAGGACCTGAGGGCGGGCCGGAAGCTTCCGGCCGACTACGAGGTGATCGACACCACGTTCACCTCCGTCAACACCTTCCCGCCCAGGGCGGTGCGCCGGCGGCCGTGGGAGGTGCTGACCCACGGCGTCCGCGTCAAGGACACCCCGGGGGAGCCGACGTACGCCGACACCCTGGAGCAGCTGAAGGACTTCCTGCCGTTCCAGGTCGAGGTGGGTTGCGGCGTCTCCTACGAGGCGGGGATTCCGCCGCTGCACCGCCTCCACGAGATCTACCACGTCAACGAGATCGAGGACGAGCAGCTGCGCAAGGGCTTCACCTTTGTCCTCGCCCCGGGCCGTGACCCGTTGCTCGCGGAGATGTTCCTCGACACCGAGGACAAGGTGCACGAGCTGTCGGACATGTACCGGGCGTGCTTCAACGCCGAGGTCACCCCGGCCCTGCACGCGCTCAAGCGGCTCCAGACGGCCGGGCACATGGTCGGGCCGTTCATCACGAACAACTTCGACGCGCTCGGCGCCCGCGCCGGGTTCGACGAGGAGTTCATGCGCCGCTACGACCAGCGGATCCCGCCGGTCACCTTCCACCCCGACGCCAAGGCCCTGGTCGTCATCGGGCTGCACGCCGACCGCCGGCACGTCGCCAAGCGGGCCCGCGAGCGCGGCCTGAAGGTCTTCAACGTCGACCCCGAAGGGTTCCCGCGCCCGGACGGCTCCTGGTTCACCTACCCGCTGGAGGGACCACAGACCGGCGACATCGTCGTCCGCAAGACGGCCGCCGACGCGATCGGCGAGCTGCAACAGCTGCTCGGGACCGGTCCGACCGGCGCCTGAATTCCAGGGCCGGGGAACAGCAGTAGCCTCTGCGCCAGTTCCCCGGCCCCCGGGCCGACGCTCCCAAGGAGAGAGTCAGGAATGCGCGTTTCAGTAATCGGCTGCGGCCACCTGGGCATCCCGCACGCCGCCGCGATGGCCGAGCTCGGCCACGAGGTCATCGGCGTCGACACCGACCATGCCAAGGTCGACCGGCTCAACGCCGGCGAATGCCCCATCTACGAGACCGGCCTGCCCGAACTGCTCGCCGCCCACACCGCCGGCGGACGCCTGCGCTTCACCACCGACATCCGCGAAGCCGCCGCCTTCGCCGAGCTCCACTTCATCGGCGTCGGCACCCCCATCGACGCCGACGGCCGCTCCTACGACACCGGCCAGGTCTTCGGAGCGATCCGCCAGCTCGCCCCCCACCTTGACCACCCCTGCACGATCGTCGGCAAGAGCACGGTCACCGTCGGCACCACCAGCCAGGTCACCGCCCTCGCCCAGCGCCTGGCCCCCGCCGGAACCGCCGTGGACGTCGTATGGAACCCGGAGTTCCTGCGCGAAGGACACGCGGTCGAGGACACCCTGCGTCCGGACCGCATCATCGCCGGCCTGACCACCGCCGAAGCCGAGAAGGCCATCCGCGCCGTCTACGCCCCCATCCTGGACGCCGGTGTCCCGATCTTCGTCACCGACTTCCAGACCGCGGAACTCGCCAAGGGCGCTGCCAACTCCTTCCTCGGCCTGAAGATCTCCTACATCAACGCCGTCGCCGACATGTGTGAAGCCGCCGGAGGCGACGTCTCCCAGATCGTTGAGATCCTCGGCATCGACCCCCGCATCGGCAGCGGCGGCATGCGGCCCGGCATCGGCTACGGCGGCGGCTGCCTCCCCAAGGACGTCCGCGCCTTCACCGCCTCTGCCCGCCAACTCGGCGCCACCCGGGCCGCCGACCTCCTGTATGCCGCCGAGAAGATCAACGAGACCCGCACCGACGTAGCCATGGATCTCATCACCCGCGCACTGGGTGAGCGGCCCCTCAAGGGCGCGCGGGTCACGGTGTGGGGAGCGGCGTTCAAGCCTGGCACCAACGACGTCCGCGAATCCCCGGCCCTCGCCCTCGCCCACGCCCTCCAGCAGGCCGGCGCCACCGTCACCGTCCACGACCCCCAGGCGGTGGCCACAGCAGTGATCCGCAACCCCGAGCTCGACTACACCGACGACCTGCCCACCTCCCTCAACGGCGCCGACCTCGTCGTCCTGGCCACCGAATGGCCCGAATACCGGCAGGCCAACCCCCAATCCCTCGTGGACCGCCCCGCCCACCCCCAGCTTGTCGACTGCCGCACCACCCTCGACCCCGCCCCCTGGCGCACAGCAGGCTGGACAGTCCACCAACTCGGACGACCCGGCAAATAGACCGGGTGCCCTGGAGCGGGGGCAGCCGGAGACGCCATCTACCCCTGGAAGACAGGAGGCCTCACGCTGTGGACCACGGTGACGTTCTTCTCCGCCGTGCCGGCGACGCCGACGCGCTCGCCGCAGCCGACGTCTGGCTGCGCTCCTTCGCCGCCGCACTCCCCTCTGTACGCTGCGCCCACACCAGCGACGAGATCCGGGACTGGTTCTCACGGGTGCTCGTGCCCCAGTACGAGACCTGGGTGGCGGTCACGGAGGACACCGTGGTCGGCGTGATGGTGCTCAAGGGCGGGGAACTCAAGCAGCTCTACCTGGACCCGTCCTGGCGCGGTCGGGGACTCGGCGACCGGTTCATTGCCCTGGCCAAGCGGCAGCAGCCGGACGGGCTGACGCTGTGGACGTTCCAGGTCAACACCTCGGCACACCGGTTCTATGAACGGCACGGCTTCACCGCGGTCGAACGGACCGACGGCCGACGCAACGACGAGCGCGAGCCGGACGTTCTCTACTCCTGGCAGCCCAGGCCGCGCCCAGCGTAGGGAAGGCCCATGTCCCAGGCGCCGGCGGTCGTCCTGAACTTCCGCCAGTGCCCACCCCTCCGCACTACCGTGCCGCGCATGACCACTCTGATCATCGGCGGCAGCGGCTTCCTGGGAGCCGAGCTCATCCGGCAGGCGAAAGCCGCCGGGCACACCACAGCCGCGACGTACGCGACCAAGCCCGGCGACACCGCTCACACCGCGTGGTACCCCCTTGACCTGCGAGACGCCCGAAGCCTGGACGCGGTGATGACCGAGGTGCGCCCGAACGTCATCCTCAACGCATCAAGCGGAGGGGCCGACTGGCCGGTGACGGCGGAGGGCCCCATCCGGCTCGCCATGGCCGCTGCCAAGCAGGGGAGCCGTATGGTCCATGTCTCCAGCGACGCCGTCTTCTCCGGCGCCCGAATCCACTACGACGAGTCCTGCCTCCCCGACCCCGTCACCCCGTACGGAGCGGCCAAGGCGGCGGCGGAGACCGGCATCCTCGCCGTGCACCCGCAGGCCGCTGTCGCTCGTACGTCGCTGATCATCGGCTACGGACGCTCCGCACACGAGAAGCTCGTCCACGACCTCGCCGCCGGCACCCGCGACGGCGCTCTGTTCACCGACGACATCCGCTGCCCCGTCCACGTCGCCGACCTGGCCGCCGCCCTCCTGGAGCTCGCGATGTGCGAAGCAGCCGGTGTCCACCACATCGCAGGGCCCGACGCCGTCAGCCGCCACGAGCTCGGCATCCTCATCGCCAAGCGCGACGGACTCGACGCATCCCGGCTGCCCACCGCGTTGCGAGCCAACAGCACACATCTCGGTGCCCTGGATGTACGGCTCGACAGCCGCGCAACCCAGCGCGTCCTGCGCACCACCCTGCGCGGCGTGAGGCAGTTCGCCCTTCACCTCCCCGCGGAAGCAGGACGAGCTGCCCTCGTAGCCCCCGCGCTTCTCACCGGCGAATGATCAGCGATATGTGCTGCGGCACAGCTGCGTGATCGCCGGATTCGTCACCCCCTGCGAGGCCCGGCACAGATCGGCCATCTCCACCCGGCCCGTCCCCGGGACACGTGTCGTGGGCCGCGGACGCGGGGCAGCCGGCGGGTGGGCGATGGGGGCCCTGCGGGTCCTCTGCTTCGCCTTCGGCGCGGAGGTTGCAGAGCCCGGCCGTGTGGTCTTCGGTGGCGCCCACCGCTTTCTCTTCACCTGCACCCCGCCGGCTTCCCGTCCTTCTGCCTTCGGCGCCGTGTGCCGCTTCTGCGGGCGCGCGGCCGGCTGGTCTTCGGCGGGCACAGCGGCGGCCGGTGCCGGGGACGGGTCCGCCGGCAGCGTGGTCAACGGCAAGGCGGCGACGGAGGGCGTCGAGCGGCCGAGCGGTGCGGAGGAGGGCACTGCGGGCGGCTTGTCGTCGGCCGGGATGACCGAGACGCACCCGGACGTCGTCAGCAGGGCAGCAAGCAGCAGAGGGATGGTCCGACGGCGCATCCGCCCACTCTGGCGCAGACAGCACCCCGTGCTTCACAGGCACGCCCGACCGCCGTGACGTGAGTGTGCCCCGTCTCCAGGCTGATGGAGACGGGGCACGGGGCGTGGCTTTGGTGTTGTCGAGGGTTAGTAGGTGGGGATGGGGAGGACGGCGGTGTTCAGCGTGGGGATGGTCCAGCGCTGGGCCTCGGTGGTGTTGCAGTCCCAGAGCTGGAGGCGGGTGCCGTTGGCCTTGTTGCCCTGGGGCAGGTCGAGGCAGCGGATCGAGGCGGGGTTGTGGACGCTGCCGTCGGCGCGGGGCACAAATCGTTGTGCGGGGGTTCCGTTGCAGGTCCAGAGCTGGATGAGGGTGCCGTTGGCGGTGCCCGCGTTCTCGGCGTTGAGGCACTTGCCCTGGATACGGATGGTGCCGTCGTGGTGGATCTGGAACTGCTGGTTGTTGGGTGCTCCGGTGCAGGTCCACAGCTGGATGGCGTTGCCGTCCGTTGCGCGCCCGTTGTCGTTGTCGACGCAGTTGGTGGCGGTCGAGGCGAGGGTGATGGGTCCGGTGGCGCCGGGGGCGCTGGGGGAGGCTGCGTAGGAGTAGTGGGCGAGGTTGCCGATGCCGCCGGTGTAGCCGCCGGCGGTGTCGATCGCGCCGTCCCTCTTGTAGCGGCCGAGGGCGAGGACGCCCGTCGGGGCGGGGCTGTCGGTGGCCTTGTGGTAGCCGGTGGAGGCGAGCGTGCCATTGACGTAGAGGCGCATCTGGCTGGTGGGCGCGTCGTAGACGGCGGTCAGCCGGGTCCAGGCGTTGGGGATGACACGGGCGGCGTCGTTGGAGAAGCCGGTCCAGTCGTAGTTCCAGCCGTCGGCGTCACCCTTGGAGAGAGCGAACCGCCATACCTTGGCACCGCCGTCCGGATAGAGCGTGAAGGTGCTGGACCGGTTGCCGTCCTGCGATACCACGACGCCGCTGGAGCCGGAGCTCTTGGTCCAGACGCTGACGGTGAAGCTCTTGCGGGTGTCGACGGTCGGGCCGGCCAGGGTTGCGCGGGAGCTGGGGCCGCTGAAGGCGGCGTAGGGGGTGCTGGTGCCGCCAATGGTGGCGGTGGGCCAGGTGACCTCGGGGGTCGGGTCGACGCTCGTGTCGTCGGTGGTCAGCTTCCACTGGCCGGCCGGCTTGTTCAGGTTGCCGAGGGAGACCGGAGCCGGGTCGAAGCCGGTGACGGTGGGGTGCAGGACGGTGGTTCCGTTGGGTGCGGTTCCGGTGCCCCGGAACGCGACGAGCTGTTGCTGGGTGTCTACGGCCCAGAGGTCGGGGATGCCGTCGCCGGTGATGTCGCCGTCGGATCCGACGCGGGGGTAGGCGGCGGGGTCGAGGTCGATGCCGGGAATGGCCCCCTTGGTCGGGTCCGTGAAACCGGTCAGAACGGGGGCTTCGGGGGTTCCGGTGATGGCGAATGAATGGATGCTGCCACTCTTGGAGCGGGCCCAGAGGGTCGGGAAGTTGGTTCCCTTCGCCCGGCCGGGCGCGATCAGCGTGTAGTCCTTCCAGCGGTCATCGTTGGCCGAGAGCTGGATAGCCCGGTTCTCGAGCTGGTTGATGTCCGTGGGCGCGGCGCTACTCAGCCAGAGCCTGCCGTTCTCGACGAAGAGCAGGGACGACTTCGGCAGGGCACCGTTGACCGGCGCATCGCCCGACGGCGCTCCGAATGCCGCGATCTGCGTGACGTTGCGCCAGTCGATGCCGTAGTAGGCGGAGCAGTTGATGGCCGCGAAGCTGGTGTTCACGCAGTTGGCCGGCTTGGTGACCGTCATGCGGTCGCGGAGGTTGAAAACGCCGTCGATGTTGGCATTGCTGTAGAGGTAGAGGTTCTCAGGGCTGCTCGGGTCATGCGCGAAGAGATCATCGACGTTCTTGTACGCGAGGTTGCCGCGGTGTGCGATCCGGACGTTGCTCCAGCTGTTGCCCGTGGGGGCTGCGCTGATCTTGGAGGCAAGGGCTGTGGACGGATCGCGGTCCCCCGTCCGGCCCTCGATGGTCCGTAGCGTGCCGGAACCGTCGGGCAGGACGATGTCGGGCTTGCTGTCACCGGTGATGTCGCCGAAGACCGGCGCTGCGCCGTTGAGGTTGGACGGGGCGTAGTAGCTGTAGACGGCGGGCTGGGACATGTTGCCCGCGTTGTCCTGGGTCTGCAGGTAGACGAAGTTGGTGCCCCAGCGCGGCGGCGTGATCTTGACAGTTGCCTTGCCGCCGGTGAGGACGACGATGCCGGATTCGGCGGACGCGTCGGTGCAGTTCCAGTTGGTGGCTGCGGCCTTGACCGGGTCGGTGGTCCAGCGGGCGCAGGCAAGACCGGAACTACGGCCGCCGCCCGCCGGGGCGGGGTCGCTGCCGGTCAGGGTGAAGGTGCCCTCCTGGCCGGCGTACTTGGGCCGGGCGCCGATGGTGCCGGACTCGGGGAAGTCGGTGGAGGTTACGTCCGCGGTGGGCGGGGTGCGGTCGATGCGGAAGAAGCACCAGTCGGTGTCGGTGCTGGTGAGGGTGGAGTCGGTGGTGCGGGCGGTCCACCCGTACTGGTGTCCGTCGGTGAGCGGTCCGACGTCGACGGTTCCTTCGCCATCACTGATCCAGCCGGTGGTGGGGTAGGTGGTGTGGCCGTTGTTGTCGTCGTCCCAGAGCTGGAAGGTGGTGTTCAGCTGCCGGCCGACGGGGGACCAGGTGCTTGCGGTGAGGGTGATGTTGTTGTTCGCGCCGACCCAGCCCGGGTTGTCCCAGGGGTTGGCGGTGCCGGGGGTCTTGCAGTCGTTGAAGGTGCCGTTGGAGGCGAAGCCGGGGGTCGGGCGGGTGCGCGGCCACCAGATGGTGGGCTTGACGTCGTACTCGACGGTGATGTGCGGGTCGTTGGCGAACCGCTGACGGTAGTACTTGTTGTACTCGTCGTCCGGTGCGAGGCCGAAGGTCTGGTAGGTCCAGCCGCCCTGGGATGCGGCGCGCATGGTGTTGGTGACGTCGAAGGAGATCTGTCCGGTGCCCGAGACAGGGACGCTGGCGCCGAGCTTGGTACAGCCGCCCATGCGGGATCCAGTCCCACACGGCTGGTCCTGCCAGCTGGTCGGGTTGCTGATCACCGGAGTGGCGTACAGACCCAGGGGGGTGCTGGTGGAGGGGCTGGAGGACGAGATGATCGTGGTGTAGAAGCGGGCGTTTATGACGCTGACGTCGTAGTTCGTCTTGGTGTGGATCGCCGAGTTGATACCGATCTTGAAGTAGGCACGGGTGCGGCCTTCCTTCTGGCAGGGCGGATCGCCGATGTTGTACCCGCAGAAACCGGTGGCCGGCTTGTCCTGGCCGTACTCGGTTCCGTTGAACCCGTTGGTGTCCGGGTACGCCTCCTGCGCCTGTGAATAAGCCTGGCGGGTGTTGCTGGCGCTCGGGTTGAAGCCCGGGTCGATGAACCAGGGGCCGGTGCCCTGGCTCAGCAGGGCCGGGTCGGGTACGAGGTCGATCGCGTTGTTGTTCGCGGTGACGGCGATGGGTGCCACGGTCGCGCCTTCGCCCGGGCCGTCGGGGCTGGAGGGGACCGGTTCGTCTTCTGCCGCTGTGGCTGGAGCCGACAGCATGGTGCGCATGCCGCCTCCGGTGTCACCCCCGTCTGCTGAGGGCGTCCCTGAGTCCCACATGAGGGAGCTGGGGCTGGAAAAGCGGATACCGCCGTCGGTGTCGGTCACGCTGATGTTGCCGGCAGCGTCGGCCTTTACGTTCAGGCCGTCGGCCTCCACAGCCAGGCGCAGCTTCTTCACCGTGGGGTTGGCTGCGGCCTCGGGCGTGTGGACGATGAGGACCTGGCGCCAGCCGCCGAGCGTGTTCGCCGTCAGCCGCAGGTCCACATCCGGCAGGACCGACTTGTACAGCGCACTGTTGTCCTCCAGCACGGGCCGCGGCAGCGTGAAGGGCGCGGTGACAGCCAGCTTCTTGCCGTCGGCAGTGGTCATGGTGGCCATGGGGCCGGTCCCGCCGCCGGACAGGGTGAGCTGTGAGGGCACAACGGCCGGGGCGAGCATGCCGTCTGTGTTGGTGTGCAGGGTTGCGTCCACCTCCTTCCAGCCTCCGTCAGCGCTCTTCACGCGCTGAACGGTCGCTGTCGAGTCGGTGGTGAAGGAGCCGCCGGGATTGGCGAACGTCTGCGAGCTTTCCGTGGTCAGGTGGCCTACGAGCACCGGCTTTCCGGTGCTCCTGGCCTGTTCCTGAGCGGCGAGAAGAGCCTTCTCCTCCGCGCTGGGGGAAGGGTTGGGCGGAATGGCGGGCCAGTTGGTGTCGGCAGGACCGTGACCGCGGTCCTCTTCGGCCAGCGCCGGCGGCGCCGAGACCAGGCCGAGGCCGAGGGCCAGTGCCACGGCACCGGCGGCCGGGCCCAGGGCTGCACTGGAGGCCCGGCGTCGGCGGGAAGCCCCCGGTCTGGATATCCACGAAGGAAGAAGTGACGGCCTCACGGTGGCAGTCCTCGCTGTGAGCAGGAAACGGGCAGAAGTCAGGCGCAGAATCCTTCACTTATGCAAGGCAGTCAACGACCCGTCAGATGGAAATGTCTCTTCTCGACCGATCGGTCCGGAGTGCCTAGCGCGTGATGTTGATCACTAAAGGATCTTTTAATGTTTCGCTGTACTTATCGAACATCCGCTTCGTAAGGTGCGTTCGATCCGGGCCTGCGTCTGCCCGGCCTTTCCCATGCCTTGTTCTCCTGTGGGGGGATCCTTTTGTCTCGTCGGAGTGGCTTCTTCGTGCGCTCGAAACGCGGGCGGTCGCGTGTCGCGGTCACCGCGGCCTTCGCCGTGCTCTTCTCCGGCCTGGGTCTTCCCCTGGTCGAGGCGGCCGAAAAGCCGCCGAAGGTCTGGGTGCCTCCCAAGACCCCGCTGCCGGATGCCAAGCCCGTCAAGGGCTCGAACGCCAAGCGCCCGGCATCGTCGGCGCAGGCTGGTCGGGAGTGGGTTCCCGAATCGAACACCGCACATCTAACTGGCGCCGCAACCGTGGCACTTGACGATGCGCAGGCATCCGGGTCCGCCCTGGGTAAGGCTTCCCTTAAGGCCGGATCTCTTCCTGTGTGGATCGCGCCAGCGAATGGCGTGAACGCTTCAGCGGCTGCTTCCTCCCCCGCCGCCACGGGCGACAAGGGTGCGCTTAAGGTCGAGGTGAAGGACGCCGGCCAGGCTGGCGCGGCCGGTGTCAACGGCGCCCTGATCACCCTCACCGACATCGACGGCACGAGCCCGGCCGGCAAGCTCAAGCTCGGCTTCGACCTCAAGGCTTGGGCTGCGAAGACCGGGGCGAACTGGGCCGACCGCGCCCGGCTCGTCCAGCTCCCCGCCTGCGCTCTGACCAGACCGGGCGCGGAGGGCTGCACCACCAGAACGCCGCTCCGCGCGAAGCGGGACGCCGCCACCGGACGACTGGTCGCCGACATCGACGTGCCGGCCACGCCCGGTGCCTTCGTTCGTACGCCCATGTCCGGCAAGCAGTCCCCGGCTGACCTCCTCGCCGCGCCGTCGCCGTCGGCCCGAGGCATGGTCCTGGCCGTCGAGGCCGGACCGTCGGGTGCGGCCGGTGACTTCTCGGCGACCCCGCTCTTGCCATCGATGTCCTGGCAGGGGGGATCGAACGCGGCCAACTTCACCTACGGCTACACGGTCGAGGTGCCCTCGGCCATCGCGGGTCCGGCTCCGAGTGTCGGCCTGTCCTACGATTCCTCCTCGCTGGATGGGCGTACGGCGTCCACGAATGCGCAGGCGAGCTGGATCGGTGACGGCTGGGACTGGCACCCGGGTTCGATCTCCCGCTCCTACAAGTCCTGCAAGGACGCCGGGATCAAGGATTCCGGTGACGAGTGCTGGGGCGGCGACGTCCTCTCCCTCAACCTCGCCGGCCACGCGGGCGAGATCGTCCGCGACGACAACTCCTGCGTCTACCGCCTCCGCGGCGACGACGGCAGCAGGATCGAACGCCTGACCGGCCGCAACAACAACGCCTGGAAGGGCGAGGCCTGGAAGGTCACCACCAGCGACGGCACCCAGTACTACTTCGGTGCCAACCGCCTCCCCGGCGGTGACGGCACCGACCCGGAGGCGAAGTCGGTCTCCCGGGTGCCCGTCTACTGGCCGGGCGGGCAGGACAAGTGCATGGGGGCCCAGTCCCCGGCCACCGGCTCCTGGAACGACCTCGGCTGGCAGTGGAACCTCGACTACGTCGTCGACCCGCACCAGAACCTGATCTCCTACCGCTACGAGCAGGAGACCAACCACTACTCCCGCGGCGGCGGCCAGAACAACGGCAACGGCACCCTCACCCCCTACCAGCGCGCCAGCTACCCGACCTGGGTCGGCTACGGCCAGCGCCTGCCCGAGCAGATCGCCGCCAAGGGGGCTGCCAAGCCGGCCGCCCAGGTGTGGTTCCGCACCGGCGAACGCTGCGCCCCCATCGACAGCGCCGTCTGCAGGGACCCGGCCACCCAGCGCACCACGGCCAATGCGGCCTACTGGCCGGACGTTCCCATCGACCAGGAGTGCAAGTCCACCGGCACCTGCCTGAACCTCTCGCCCACCTACTTCACCACGAAGAAGCTGAACTGGATCGACACCGAGGTCCTCGAGGGCACCACCTACCGCCGCGTCGACACCTTCGGCCTCAAGCACACCTTCGAGGACCCCAACGACGGCACGTCCCGCTCTCTCTGGCTGGACTCCATCCAGCGCCTGGGCAAGAACGGCCAGGCCACTCTCCCCGTGCCCCCGGTAACGTTCAAGCCGCTGCAGATCCCCAACCGCGTCGACGGTGTCATCAAGCGCCCGGACGGCACCGAGGAATCGCCTTCTCGCTACAACCGCCCGCGCATCCAGACCATCACCACCGAGACCGGCGGCAAGATCAACGTCGTCTACAAGGCGGCCGAGTGCTCCCGGACCGCCAACCGGATGCCGGCCTCCGAAGACAGCAACACCATGGCCTGCATGCCGGTCAAGTGGTACCTGCCGGGCCAGTCCGAGCCCGATCCGGTCAACGACTGGTTCAACAAGGTCATCGTCGAGTCCGTCACCGAACAGGATGCGGTCGCCGACAACGATCCCACCGTCGCCAAGGTGACGACGTACAAGTACGACGGTCTCGCCTGGCATCGGAACGACTCCGAGCTCGCCGACCCGAAGTCCCGTACCTGGGATCAGTTCCGGGGCTTCAAAACCGTCACCACCACGACGGGTAACGGCACCGCAGCCGAGGCCCCCCGCACCAAGACCGTATCCACCTACCTGCAGGGCATGGACGGCGACATCCTCGCCGACGGCACCACCAAGCGATCTGTCGAGTACACCGACGCCTCCGGGGACAAGAAGCCCGACGAAGACGTCCTGTCCGGGTTCCTGCTGCGGACCTTGACCTACGACCGGGACGGCGGAACCGCCATCGCGGACGAGGTCTCCAGCCCCTGGCTCAGCAAGATCACCGCGACACGCGCCCAGTCCGGCGGCCTGCCCGCCATCACGGCTCGCGCACTGAACACCGCCAAGGTCAAGAGCGCCGCCAAGCTCGTCAGCGGCTGGCGCAACTCCTACCGGACGTCGACGTACGACGACACCGACTTCGCCCGCCCGAAGTCCGTCGACGACCAGGCCGACATCACCCGCCCCGAACAGCGGATGTGCACGGAGTTCGAGTACGCGGACGGCCCCGGCGGGGCGCTGACCCAGCTCGTCTCCCGCACCCTGATCCTCTCGGGTACGTGCGGCCAGACTCCGACGGCGGCCAACACCGTTGGCGACACGCGCACGTATTTCGACGGCCTGCCGCTGGGCCAGTCTGGGGCGACCGCCGACCAGACGGGCACCGAGGTCCTGGAGAAGTACGACGGCGCGGGGCAGCCGGTCTACCGCCGCAACGTCACCTCCACGTACGACGCCTACGGCCGGGTCACCAGCACCACCAACAACGTTCGCAAGGACGCGGCCAACCCGGGTGGTGCGGTCACCAGGACGGAGTACAAGCCGGCTACCGGCTCCCTCCCGACGGAGGTCGTCCACACCAACCCGCTGGGCTGGAAGTCGTACAACACCCTGGACATCGGCCGCGCCCTGCCGCTGAAGTCCATCGACGAGAACGGCCACGTTGCCGAACGCGAGTACGACGCGCTCGGCCGGGTCGTGGCCGTGTGGCAGCCAGGCCAGGAGAAGGCCGACGGCTTCCTGCCGGTGCGCAAGTTCTCGTACACGATGAACGGCGTCAACGCGCCGACCACCGTTCTGAGCCAGACGCTCATGAACGACAACAAGTACATCAGCGCCTACACCATCTACGACGGTCTCGGCCGGGTCCGCCAGACCCAGGCCACGCCGCCCAACGGTGACTCGGGGCGGATGGTCACCGACGCCCTGTTCGACTCGCACGGCTGGCAGGTCAAGACCAGCGCCCCGTATTGGGTAGACGAGGGCGCCCCGTCCGGCGCGCTGTTCTTGCCGAACGGCGGGGTGAACCCGGACTCGAAGATCCCCGCGCAGACGGTGCAGGTCTTCGACGGCCTCGGCCGGTCCACCGCGTCGGTGTTCCAGTCGTACGGTGTTGAGCAGTGGCGTTCGAAGACCGAGTACCCGGGCGCCGACGAGGTGCGCAGCATCCCGCCGAACGGCGGCTTCGCCTCCGCCGCCATCAGCGACGGCCTCGGCCAGAGGGTGGCCCTGCGCCAGTACAAGGCCAACACGCCCACCGGTGCCTACGACGAAACGACCTACGGCTACAACGCCCAGGGCAAGGAGCTGTGGCGCAAGGACTCGGCCGGCAACGAGTGGACGTTCACGTACGACCTGCTCGGCCGTCCGACCAAGTCGACCGACCCCGACTCCGGAACGTCCACCACCGCGTACGACGACAGCAAGAACCTGGTCACCGCCACCGACGCCCGCGGCAAGAGCGCCACCACGGTCTCCGACCTCCTCGGCCGCCCCGTCGCGACGTACGAGGGCGCGGCCGTCGACCCGGCCAAGCAGGTGGCTGGCTTTACGTACGACACGAAGGTCCTGGGCAAGCCCTCCACCACCACCCGCTACGTCGGTGGCGCAACCGGCGCTGCGTACGTCTCCGAGGTCACGGGATATGACGGCGGCTACCGCCCGCTCGGCACCAAGACCACCATCCCCGCAGTCGAAAAGGAACTCGCCGGCACCTACCAGACCACCAGCACCTACGACGCCCATGGCCAGCTGAAGTCCACGGCCCTGCCCGCCATCAACCAGGCGGGCCTGGGAGCGGAGACCCTTTCCTTCTCCTACTACACGGTTGGCAACCTTGCCGGGATGGTCGGAAGCATCGGCCTTGCCACGACGCCCTACGTCGTGGACCTGCGCTACGACGCGTACGGCCGGGCCATTCGCACCACGGTCGGCAACACCGGCAAGCAGGTCGTGTCCACCGTCGACTACGACCAGGGCACGGGGCGGCCGGTCCGTACCACGCTGGACAAGCAGACGGCGGCCACGGCGAGCGTGGACGTCACCGACTACACCTACAACAAGGCGGGATCCCTCACCTCCATCCGCACGGTGGAGGACGGTGCGAAGACCGATCAGCAGTGCTTCACGCACGACTATCTGGGTCGCCTGACCCAGTCGTGGACCGACACCGGCACCATCAACACGTCGCCCCAGCCCTCGGTCCGCGGTATCGGCGGCTGCACGAACGCCGGCGGCCCGTCCGTGGACGGCACCGGCAAGCCGAGCGTGGGCGGTCCGGCTCCGTACTGGCAGCAGTACGAGTACGACAAGATCGGCAACCGCACCAAGCTGATCCGCAAGGACACCACCGGCAACGCGTCCAAGGACGTCACGGTCACCCAGACCTTCGCCACCGGCCCGAACACCCCGTCCTCCGACCCGAAGACCGGCGGTGGCACCGGCGGACCCCACGCCCTGCTGACCTCCACGGAAACCGGCTCGTCGGGCACCAAGGTCACCTCCTACACCTACGACGCGGCCGGGAACACGGCCTCGATCACCAGCACCCCGGGCACCAAGACCCTGACCTGGAACGGTCAGGGCAAGCTCGACAAGATCACCGGCACCGGCGAGAGCGCCGGCACGAGCTACCTCTACGACGCCAGCGGCAACCAGCTCATCCGCCGCGACCCCGGCAAGACCACCCTCAACCTCGGCACCGACCAGATCACCCTGGACACCGCCACCAAGAAGGTCACCAACGTCCGCACCTACGCGGCCCCCGGCGGCCTGTCCATCACCCGCACCACCACCGGCGGCACCAGCCAGCTCAGCTATCAGGGCTCGGACCACCACGGCACCGGCGGCGTCCAGTTCGACTCCGCCAACCTCGCCCAGACCCGCCGCCACTCCGACCCCTTCGGCAACGCCCGCGGCACCCAGCCCGCCCCCGGCACCTGGGCCGGCGACAAGGGCTTCGTCGGCGGCACCAAGGAGGAATCAACAGGTTTCACCCTCCTCGGCGCCCGCGAATACGACCCCACCATCGGTCGCTTCATCAGCCCCGACCCCATCATCGACCCGGGCAACCCGCAGCAGTGGAACGCCTACGCGTACTCCAGCAACGGCCCCATCAACAAGTCGGACGCGACCGGCCTCCGAGAGGCCTGCGGTGATCTGGGCCCGGGATGCGGGGGTGTGTACAAGCGCCACAGGGAGCAGAACAGCCTCTCGACAGGACAGTCGGCCGAGGAGAAGAAGGCGCAGGCGGAGCTCAACGAGTCCAACGCCGCTCTCAACAGTGCCAAGCAGCGACGGGATGAACTCAAGCGCGAGGTCATCAACATCGTCATGGATCTGATCGGCTACAACGACGCCCGTGACTGCTTCACCAAGGGCGACGTCATGGCCTGCATCAATACCGCCCTCAACGCTGTTCCCTGGGGCAAGTTGCTGAAGGCCGTCAAGATCGGCGTCAAGGCCTACAAGATCTACAAACAACTGAATAAGACCTACGACGCGATCCATGCCGGCGAACGCCGCGCGGCTCGGGCGATGGAGGCCTTCACCCGGACCAAGAAAGCGGGTGACGAAGCCCGCGCCGCCCATGCCCAAGCAGCGAAAGCAGCAGAAGCAAAAGCAGCGGACTCATCGGCCGGCGATGCCGCCAGTACCGAGGCGAAGGCTGCGAAGAGCGAAGCCGACGCCGAGGCGGACGCCGGAAGCGCTGACTCCCGAGGTGGCGCTGCTGAAGGGGCCGAGGCTCCCGCGAAGTGCAACAGCTTCCCTGCCGGTGTCCGAGTGCTGATGGCTGATGGATCGACCAAGGAGATCCAGGACGTCCGCGATGGCGACACCGTGGCGGCCACGGATCCCCAGACTGGTAAGACCGCCCCGCGGGACGTCACCACCACCATCACGACTCCCGACGACAAGGATTTCACTGACCTCAGCCTGACCAACGACGCCAGCCCCCGAGGTCCCCCGAGCCAGATCACCTCCACCTACCACCACCCCTACTGGAGCGAAACCCGCAAGCAGTGGGTAGACGCCGGCGAACTCACCCTCGGCGAAAGGCTCCGCCAGCCCAACGGCACCACCTTCACCGTCCAGTCCGTCCGCAACTACCCGTACGCCGTCACCACGCACAACCTCACCGTCAACGACTTCCACACGTACTATGTGCTCGCAGGCGCCACGCCGGTCCTCGTTCACAACTGTGAGATCGAGGGTGAATACCTTTACCGCGGAGTCCCGAACGGGCATTATAAATATGACGATGCTATGGAGGGGCGCGCTGTCCCGCTTGGCGGGCACTCTGACCCGGGACGTCACGCGGGCGGCAACACTAACAGCGAATACACTTCATGGACTCACGACTATGAGGAAGTCGCTCTTGATGCAGCCGAGGAGCTCGGTCCAGGTGGGATCGTAATGCGGATCCCACATGCCAGTGTGCCAGCCGGAAGAAACGTCCAAATTCATGGAACCGAGCACGAGGTATACGAGGAGTCGGAACACGCACTGCGCGGGGTGGTTGAAGGCGCAGAAATAAGTATCGATCGCGGCCCATGGTTCAGACCTGGCGGCTAACGGATGGTGTGCTGCCGATTAGCCCGTCTAGAGATGAGTTTGCGGATCCATCGGAGGGTTTCGTGGAAAGAAGTCGCCTCAAACAACTCCTGGCGGGGGGTGATGCAGTGCGTCTTCTTTCACGATCCGCCCTCGCTGCCGGCGCCGGGTACGAGGTCTGGCCTGAGGCTGTGCCTGCTCAACGCCTCCTCTCCATCTACAAGAGGAGGGAGCGCAGCACGCGGCGCTCCGGCCAACCTTCGATCGGATTTAATGAAGCACTCGTCGAACTCTGCAGCTATGAAGGTGTCGAGCTCGCAATCGGATTCATCGATGATCGACATCGAGGCGGATACTACTTCCAGATCTTTCTGAATCCGGGTCTCACGGCTATCGTCGCTTGCTTTGGAGTGAAATCTACTGAGGGTCGTCAGGATTCTTGAGTGGCATCCTGTGAATCATGCGATCTGATTGTCGTGCGCTACGTATCTCGCAGGTTGGATGCCTGGGTCTGTTTGACTGGGGCCCAAGAATTCGAGTTGCATGAATTTCGTGGAAGTTCGGGCTGTGTAGCACTGCAACGACTTGAGCGACGTGGGCATGAAATCTAGGGGCCCAGTCGTAGAATGGTCTATGCGGGCATGGGTTGATATGTTCGAACGCTCGCGGTGTCCTGTCTTCTCTGTGAAGGCTCTCGGGCTGTAAGGAACGCATTTGAGGGCAGTCTAGAAATCTCGGGGCCCTGCCGAATATCGGCAGGGCCTCGAGTCGTTTGACGGCAACGGTGACGCTGAGGTTGAAAGGGTGGGGTGACGGGTCATAGGGGCTCCAGCCCCAGTGCGGTCTCGGTGAAGAAGCCGTCGAGCACCTGGGGCCGGCGTTGGAGGCTGTGTAAGCGGTTCGTCACGAGGGGTGCGACGTCTTCGATTGAGCGGGGTGCGAGGTTGGCCAGGGACTTCTTCAGGTGGGCCCAGACGCCTTCGAGTGGGTTGAGGTGGGGTGCGTAGGGCGGGAGCTTGACGATGGTGAGCCAGTCGTTGCTGCTGTCGCAGAACTTCCGCAAAGCCTTGGCGTGGTGGGTGCTGGCGTTGTGACATACCAGGATGAGTGGGGCGCCGCCCAGCCGGCGGCGTGCAGCGGTGATCAGTTCGGCGAACTCGCGGGCCCGGAAGCGCTTCTTCTTGCCCGTGCGGCCCCAGTATGTCTGCGTCCGGTAGATCAGACGGGTCTCGCGGCCCGGTCTGACGAAGACCATCCTGGCCATCAGGGCCCGGCCCGAGCCCTTTTCGGTCACCTTGATCACCGGCGTCCGCCCGCGCGGTGACCAGGTTCGGCCCTTGGCCGGACGGAGGTCCTGCCCGGCCTCGTCCTTGAAGACTATCCACGCGCCTAGGAGCTGGGCCGTCCTCTTAACCATGACCACTGCTCCGTCCGCCACCGCTCCACAACCGCGTCATCGCGCTCATCGCCCGGTGCGCGGGCGCCTGCGGCGACCAGCCCGTGCAGCAGATACGACACCCCGAGCGGGGTGTACCGGTAGCCGAACAAACGGTGGATTAGCCCCGCAACCCGTGCCAGGGTCCACCGCTGGTCCTCGCAGCCATGCGTGGCGGGGTCGGCCTCCAGCTCGGACTGGAGCCGCTCGGCCTGACCATCGGTGAGCTGACACGGAGAGTTCCCGGCTTCCTTGGACACCAAGGCCGCTCGGTCGGCGTCCCTCCAGGCCTACGCCGACTTCCGCGACGCCCGCAACCTGCGGGCCACCTCCGGTGGCCGCACCACCTGTTCGAACATCTCCGCCGCCTCGAAGCGCACCGCCTCACGCTTCGCCCGCCCCGCAGCGGTCAGACGCCGCCATCCGCGTACCTCATGACGATGACGTAGCAATGTCAACGCGAGCTGTCACTCCACCCTTTCAGCCTCAGCGGCAACGTCAGCGGACGGGTGGGCGAGTGGAGACGGTTCGTCGCCGTCATCTCGATCCACCCCGGTGTCGCCGTCGAGCGCAGTGGTGAACACGTGCCTGCTGTGTTGTTGCGGGGTGCCTGCGGCCCCGCGCTCGCGCTGCTGTCGCTCGTGGTGGTGCTTCAGGCCGCGGGAGGACCTGCATCCGGCAAAGAATCTCGCCCAACCGTCTGTGACACCGATAGCCTCGGATAAGATGCCATATCCGAGGTGATACATCAGATGTGACGAGCCATCGCCCCGAACCGGGTGCGCAGGTGTTGTCCCGTCTCAGGCGACCCGCTCCAATCTCACCAAAGCTGATCCGATCCGGGCCTGCGTCTCACTGAACACGCTCTGCGACTGACTACCGTGAGCTGAGGGCGTTTCCGCGTCTCAGGGAAGATGCCTCGTTCGGGTGGCTATCTCACTGAGCCTGTCCTGCTGGTGCTTTCGTGGTGCCTAACGTCGTACGTCTGCGACGTGGCGGGAGGGCGCGATGGGCACAGCAGCGCTGAGGGTGGATCGTTCGGGCAAGCCGGGAGCCGGTTACGGGGTGGAGTTCGCGGTTCCGTCCGAGGGGCGGCCAACCCCGGAGGTCTTCGGTGAAGATGCGGTCGTGTCCCGCCGCGCGGTATAGCCCGTGGGCATCTCTGCGGGAGTCCGGTACAGCACACACTGGCGAAGCGGCCCCACGGGCACGCTCGGATCCTCGAAGTCGTCGGCCGGGTCCCGGGTCATGCCGATCCGCCGCATCACCGCTTGGGAACGAAGGTTGTTGACGGTCGTCGACGCTACGACCTCCGGCAGCCCGAGGGCCTCGAAGCCGAAGGCCAGGCAGGCAAGGGCGGCCTCGGTGGCGAAACCGTGACCCCACGCCGAACGTATCAACCGCCACCCGACGTCCACCCCCGCGAACGGCATGTCCTCGCCCACCTCGTCCAAGCCGGCGCGGCCGATGAACTCACCGGTCTCCCGTGCTTCGAGCGCCCACCACCCAAAACCTCGCTCGTCGAACTCGGCCTGCATGAGTGCCACCGTGGCATCGCTTTGCTCCCGCGTCAGCAGTTCCCCCAGGTGTTCCCGAACTTCGGGATCGGCGTTCATCGCCGCCCATGGTTCGAGGTCGGACTCCCGCCACCGGCGGAGCAGGAGACGATCGGTACGCAGTTCCGGCATGCTGCCCAGCTAACGTCATCAGGATCAGGGTGTCGATCGGTTATGTCGCGCCCTACCGTGCTCGCCAGCGCCAACCCCCTGCACAGATCTGCACGGCCTACACCACGCGGCGGAGCGCCATCGAAGATGCACCACATCGAGCAGATTCCGTGAGATCCCCCGAGTAAAGCTGCAGGATAAAGCAGATCGGATGACACACACCCGGTCCCGCCAGTCTCAACGAAACTGCTCCGACCTGGTCAGGGGCCTAACGCCGGAGCAGTCTCAATGAGACGCGACAGCAGGAGGGAACACAACAGTGGAGCCGACGCGCTCTGACGCCGGAGCCGAAGTCGTCGACGCGCTGTTCGTCGAGGTTCGCGGGCAGGGGGCCTGTACCGGGCTGGTGGAGGCGGGCGGTGCGGCGTCCGCTTTGCTTGCCGCACTCGAGCAGGGCGCCGAGCAGCACATCGCCGCATCGCGCCCGCACAAGACCAAGGCGTCGTACGCCAACGACTGGCCGCTGTGGAGGGAGTTCCACATCTGGCTCGCTGAGCGCACCGGGACGTCGCTGCCGCTGACCGCTGTCACCAAGGGGACGATGGTCAGCTTCGCGGTGTGGCTGGACGAGGTGAAGCGGGCCGCCCAACTCCGTCGACCGCAGGATCACCGGGGTCACCGTCACCGCGCGCGGTCTGGGCACCGTCGTACCGAAGGAGGCCACGCTCGCCGCCCGGCAGTTGGTCAAGCAGTACCGGAACGACCTGGTGAGGGCTGCTCGAGGCCGTGGCAAGGCCGCACCGCTGAACCCGGCCGAGTTGAAGCAGATGAACACCGTCGACCGTACGGTCCCGCCGAAGCCGAGCGCCCGCCGGCCACGCACCGTGAGGTCCCTGAGCTGGCCCGGCTGCGTGACCGGGCACTCAACACCCTTCGGTTCGCCATCGCCGGCCGCAACGAGGAGGTATCCGCCTTCGACGACCCCGGAATCCGGCTCGTCGCCGAGGGCCTGGAGGTGCACGTCCCCAGCGTGAAGGGCCGACCGGCCCGTGATGTCGTCGTGGCCTACGGCTCGGACCCCGACACCTGTCCGGTCCGCTGCTGGCTCGCCTGGCCAAAGGCCAAACACGCTGCCGGCGCCGGTCCGGGCGGCCCAGCCTTTCTCGCCGTAGACCAGTGGGGGAACGTCGGTAGCGCCCGGCTTTCCCAAGACGGCTGCGGCCGGGTCACCACTCGCAGTGCTGAGCAGGCCCGGCTCGAGGGCCGCCGCACCGGCCACTCCGGCCGTCGGGGGCTGGTGACCACCGGCCGCAAGCGGGGTAAGCGCGTGGAGAAGCTCCGTACCCAGGGCGGCTGGTCCCCGAAATCGCACGTCTTCTGAGAGTACATCGACGAGGGCGAGAATTGGGACGACGCCGCCACTCAAGGCATCGGGCTCTGAGTGGACGCCACTTTACTTGAGACGTTCCTGCCATTCTATGGTTCGCACCGATCAGAATCCGGCTTCATGAACTCGGTACGGTCCATCACTTCCCCGTCCCGCGTTCCGGTGATCACTTTCCCATTTTCGAGTCTCTGAAACTCTTCGGCAGTAAAAGCAACCTCGCCGTCCAGGGACCACTTGTTCACCGCCCCGTCGACGTCGATGACATATCTTCCAGGACGACTCGTGTCAGCCAATGAAGATTGCGACACCAGCCACCCTTCAGGCGGCGTGAAGAGTTCCACCTGTCCGGGTGAACCTGATCTCAGCTTGCTTCTCGCCGTCCAGATTTCGGGCTCACCGATGTTGTCGTTCAGGAAGACGGAAAGCCCGAGAACATCGTAGTCAGGGCAGGGCGCGATCAAAACTCGAACCTGCCCCGTCTCGGTCCTTTCCGCAGCGAGCAGAGGTTTGGGGACTGGTGAGCATGCCGCCATTCCACTCAATAGAAGCGCCACTCCTGCCGGAAGGAAGGCCAGCTTCCTGCCATTCCACATATCCACCCCACCACAGGTTCGCTTGGGTCTCGAATCGGTTCTTCTTTGTCGTATTGCCGGTCCTCATTCAGGATTTTGTGGATTCCATCGCGTAATCGGCCGCGTAAAGTTCTGCACGCGGGTACTTGGCCCACTGGCGTGAATGGACAGCTTCATGTCGTTCGATATCGGGGCCGAATTTTTCGGCGGTGGCAGGATCGGCCTGGCTGGCAATGTAGGCTCGCTTGCCCGCCTCGCTATTCAATCGCTTCGAGAAACTCTCCTTGTCTCCTGGGTAAAAATGAACGTCTCCCACCGTTATCATTTGATCCCCAGCTGGCGAGTGTCCAAAGCATACGTACTGGGCCGCCCGCTTCGCGCAACCGTCTGAGAGCTTTCGCGCGTAGTCACGAGCGAGCACGTTAGCTCCGTTCAGCACGTTCATCTTGTGAAACGGATCGGTCAGGATGTCGTCGATCCTGATGTCCGCCATGCAAGCCACCCGGTTGTCATCCGGCTTGCAGTTCAACGGGGGAGCCGGAGCCGGCGGCGCCGGTGGCGGGGGAGCTGCTGCCCGGGACGGCGGCAAGGGTACCGGCGGTCCCGGGGGTGTGAGGCCGCAGTTGTTCAAGGAGCAGTTGAAGTCCCTTCCCAAGGGAGAACTGGAGCCCTTGCTGTAGCTGCTGCCGTGGTTGGCGCCGACGCCCGAGCGTGCGTTCGGGTTGGCGGAACCGCTTCCGGGGACCTCGTCGCCCGGGCGCGGTGCATGGCCCGGAGTCGAGTTGCGGCAGGTGGCGCAGGCGCGCGTGGGGCAGTCGAGTTCGGCGCACAGCCCCGTGGGGTCGGACGTGGTGACCGGGCTGTTGTTGGCGTAGCCGTAGCCGTTGAGGGAACCGGGCGAGTCCGGGATGAGGACGGGGTCCACGGACAGGAAGGTGCCGGTGTGGGGGTCGTATTCGCGGGCGCCGAGGTGGGTGAGGCCGGTGCTCTTGTCCTGGGAGCCGCCGACGAAGCCGCGTTCGCCGGGCCAGGCCGTCGGCTTGGCCCCGCGGTCCTCGCCGAACGGCTTGGTCGCGCAGCGCTGGACCTGGAGGGTGCTCGCGTCGACGGCCGTGGTGCCGGTGTTGTGGTGGTCGGCCGCGACGTAGGAGAGCTTGCCGTCCGAGGTGCGGACGATGGTGGTGCCGCCCGGGGTGGAGTAATAGCGGGTTCCGGTGACCGTGTTGGTGGCCGTGTTCAGGGTGAGTTCGGTCGAGCCGAGGTAGAGGGTGGTCCTGCCCGGGTCCTTGCGGAGGAGGCGGTTTCCGTCCGCGTCGTAGAGGTACGTGGAGGTGCCGGCCGGGGTGGTGGCCGAGGCGAGCCGGCCTTCGGCGGTCCACGTCAGCGTCTGGGTCTTACCTGCGGCGTCGGGCCGGGTGAGGGTGTTGCGGCCTGTTGCTCGAGGTCTTCGGGATCGACGGACCCTGATGGGCGAGGCGGGATGCGGGCGGCGGGGCAACGCGCCGCATCAGATGCCTGCAATGGATCTCGAAGAGGCAGTAGCCTGCAAGGCCGCGATGTCTGAATCGCCGGGGGGCGGTCGCATGGACAGGTACGAACTTGTTCAGGAGAACGGCGGGGCACCAGACGGAGTGGGGCTGCCGCATGCCCGTGCGGCTGTCGGGCCGCCGCCTGCGGAGTCAGGTGACGTCGACTTCTGCGGCGACACCCTGCTGCTGCTGACCGGGCCCTTCTATCCGGGGTCCGTGTCGCTCGCGGACCCTCCCAGCTTCGCCGTTCCGGCGGACGGCGCGCTCGAGCCGGAGAGGCGCCTCACGGTGGTGCAACGGTCCCTGGACCAATTCCTGCGTGGCTCGCTCACCTTCGGCAATCCCCCCGTCGTCCTGCTCACGCACCTCGCCGGCTCCGATGCGTTCCACGCGCGGCTGACGACGATCGTGCAGGAGGCGACGCTGCTCCCGGTGGAACTGAGCGTCACCGGCATTCTGTTCCCGGACGGCTACGGCTCGGTGGCCGTGCACATGCGCATCGCCGACGGGTGGTCCGAGGTGCAACGGGAGCGGCTCATCGACGTCTTCGGGCCGAAGGGCCGCGACGATGTCACCGCGCGCATCAGGGACGAGCTGCTGCCAGCCCTTGCCGCGATGTCCGACCGATGCCGACAGGGGCCGCCGTGCCCCACGGTCCTGCCCTATTTCAACCTCACCTACGCGGGTAGCACCACCCACCCGGCTCCAGGCCGGGCGGCGCTCTCCAATTCCCTACGGCACCTGATCTACCCCCGCTCCGCCGAGCCGATCCCCTCCGAATCAACGTGGCTGGAAGAGTTCTTCTACCCCGGGTACGCCTTCTTCCTGTTGGCCTCCCGAAACCCTCATGACACGCTCGGCCAACTTGAGCACCTGCTAGGTCAGCTGAACGTGCACTACGCCCGGCTGGAACACTCCGCCAACGCCGCGGAACGGATCATCCGCGAGTCGGCCCTGGACGAAGACCCCGAATTGCTCATCGGGCTGGAACGACGGCTGCGTGCCGACTACCAGGCGTTAGTGCGGCCCACGTTCAGCTACGACTTCCACGTCCTCAAGTTGCGTGACAGCGTACTGAAGGCGTGGGAGACCGAAAAGGTGCGCGAGCGTACTGACACCCTGCTCGAAATGGCGCGGCACGCGGTGGAACGAAAGCTGGAGCACGAGCAGATGCGCCGGGTGAAGCGAGTCAACCTGGCCGTGACGATCGTGGCTATCCTGAGTTTCGTCCAGTGCGCGGACGCGGCGGCCAGCCTGTGGTCGACGTTCTTCGGGTAAAGGGGGAGACCATGCCGGTGGATGTGCTGATCTGTGTCGCGGACGGGCTGATCTACGACGGTCTCGACTACGCCGACCGGATCGAGCAACGACTGACCCGGGCCGGCCTGAGCTGTGGCCGCCTGAACCTGCCGGCCGAGGCGGCCGATCCGGCCGCGCGCTTGCCCCGACCGACCCTGGCGTATGTGTTCACCGGAGGCCAGACCTCTGTGCACTCGGACGCCGCGTGGATGCGCGCGACCATCGCGCTGGTGCGGGAGCTCATCGCGGACACGGACAAGCGCGACGGGGGTGCCGAGCCCGCAAGCCCGGGCCCCGCGGTGATCGGCGTGTGCCTTGGCTCGCAGTTGATCGCCGAGGCACTGCGTCCGAATTCGATCATCGACACCTCGGGCATAGAGGTCGGCCTGACCCCGGTAAGCCGAGCCGGCGACAGCCACCGCAGCAGGGGCGGCGACCACGACATCGGTGTCGTGCCGTCGTTCCACTATCAGGCAATCAGCCCGCAGATCGAGGAGGTCGACGGGGTGCGCATCGAGTACCGCAACGAGCACACCTCCGTTCAAGCACTGAGCTTCGGCGAGCGGGTCTTCGGATGCCAGTTCCATCCCGAGTTGACTCCGGACGACGTACACCGCCTGATCGACTTCAACAAGGACGTCATCACTGACTGGAACGGGGACACGGCGGCCGCGCACCGGTCGGTCGAGCAGTACCAGCTGCACGACGACCTCTTCGAGCGCTTGGTGATCGACCGGATCACGCGCTGAGGCCGACGGAGTACGCCGCCGCTCGACGGGGCGGAAAGAGGCTCGACGTCGCACACGGCCACCTCGCTGCCGATGCCCCCGTCGCCAGCCGCGGCGGATGCGGACAGGCTTGGGCCGCGGCGGCAGGTGGTTGTCCGCCGCGGCTTCCTCGCCTTCGGCGAGTGCCCGGTAGAGCGAGGCCACCGAGGGGTGCCTGCCCGCGTTCTTCCCGGTCTTGATGGTCAGCTTCTTCGCGATCTCGGGGACGGGGACACCTTTGTCCTTGAGGGCGACGGCGGCGACTCGCTCTGCTCCCCGCACCCGCGGGGATGCGATCGCCGCCGGGCCCGTCGGAGCCGGTCAGGGGAGGATGGACGCTGCCCTCAGTCGTGCCCAGGTGGATACGTTCGGGGCGGTGACGAGGGCGCCCAGCCTGGCCACGACGTACGGCGTCTCCTGCGGGGCCAGCGCCTCGAGGTGGCGGCAGCACTCGAGCGTGTCGTCACTGTCACCTGCCGACTCCGCGAGGGACTTGAGCAACCTCACGCCTTCCGGCAGGTGTGCGACGCGGGCATATGCCCGGGATGCCTTGGCCCGCAGGGACAGGCTGATGCCCTCGGTCGTGGCGATCGTACGGAGCCGCTCCGCGAGTCGGCGGTGCCCCCGCAACTGGGAGAGCTCGGCGAGCTCGGCGAGCTCGGCGAGCTCGGCGAGGACGGCGTGGTCGGAGTCGGGAAAGCGTCCTTGGGCGTGGTCGTGGGAGAAGTCGAGGAGCCGCTCGATGACGGTCGTCTCCAGTGCCTCTCCGAGCGGCACCCCGGACGTCACGAGGCGCAGGGCCATGATGCGGTGGTCGGTCCGTCCCGAAAGCAGCTTGCGGACGACCACTGCGACGTCGTTCCCCGGACGCCTGGCCCACAGAGCGAGGGTGAACAGGAGCCGGTTGCCGTTCGCGGCGTTGGCGATCCTCCTCGACCACCGGTCGAAGTCGGGGAAGTCGGAAGGGATCGAGGCGGCTTCGTCGCGGGCTGCGATGAACTCGGCGAAGGACTGGTGGAGGAAGGACAGCTCCCGGCCGTCAAAGGCGACCACACCGGACTGGGCGAGGAACTGACCCAGTTCTCCCCGGGCCCCTTCCGGCCAATCCAGACCGGCCGGCAGGTGACGTGCCAGCCACTCCAGGGCCGTGTCGAGCAGCGAGGACGGCGGCTTACCGGTCGTTCGTTCCCGGGCCAGATGGGTCAGCAGACGATCCTGGTGCTGCACGAGCCACGCGGCCACCTTCCCGTAGCCGCGTACGGTCCAACGTTGCAGGAACCGGCTGAGGACCTCGGCGTTGCCCTCGCGGGCGTTCTTCAGGTCCGCCAGGAACATTTCGTACAGCTCGACCCGGCCACGGGGGAGCGGCCGGTCCGGGTTGCGGGTGCGGAAGGCCGCGGCGATGGTCGCCAGGAGCGGCACCTGGAGCACCTCCTCAAGGGAGGCGTCCGCGACGTCGGCGAGGAACTCCTTGGCGTGCGGGCCGGCGTCGGGATCGCCCTGCGCCGCGAACCAGCGGGCCGCGAAGGCGTGCTGCTGCTCGCCGTCGAAGCCCCTGAGGGTGTAGAAACCGACACCCGGCAGACCGCTGAAGGGACTCAGCTCCTCCTGGGGCAGGGGCTGGGAGGTAATGAGCAGCCGGCACGGGCCGTGCGACCGGACCTGCCCGGCGAGCTTCTCCAGAAGGCGCTCACGGACGCTCGGGGAGGACACCTCGTCCAGTCCGTCGACGACGACCAGCCAGCGCATGCCGTGCGGGGGCACCTCGAAGTGGGAGTGGTCGACGTGGCTGAGGAGCGTCCCCGCACGCCCCACCGCGTCGCTGAGCTGCCGGCTCCAGGGGTACGGCGTCAGCAGGTCCGAGGCGGTGACGCGGATCGCAGCCACGGCCGCCGGGCACCAGGGGGTTTCGGCGTCCTCCTCGCGGAGCCAGTACCGGGCGATCTGGCGCACCAGGTGGCGGCCCAGCGTGGTCTTGCCGGCGCCGGGGCCGCCAGTGATGAAGAGGTGGTCATGGCCTGCCAGGACCGAGGCCAGGGTGGGCGTGGGGTCGGCGTCGGCGTGGGGTTGGAGTGGGGGGCCGAGAGGGACGGCTGGGCCGGCTCGTGCCGGGGCCGTGCGGCAGCGGGAGAGGCTGCGGCGGGGGAGAGGGGTTGGAAGTCCTGTTCCACGTAGATCTCCGACAGCGGAGGCTTGCGTACGCCGAGCAGGTCGTACGGGAACTGCTCCGCCGCGGATGCCTGGCTGCGGAGCAGGTCCTCCAGGAGCACACTCGGCTGGGGGAGGGTCTCCCAGGTCGGGGCGCCGGCGGCGGGCCGGCGCCGCTGGGCGAGCTCCTTGCGTTCCAGGGCCCGGCTCGCAGCGAGCCATTTGGGGGTGACGGCCTCGGGGGAGCTGCCGAGGGCCTGCGCGAGGCTCCGGGTGGTGTCCGGGTCGTGCAGAGCGAAGCCCTTGAAGATGTCGTATGCCGTGTTCTTGTCCGGCAGCGGGCCGGTACGGGGGCCGGGGCCGTGGTGGTTGCGGAGCCGGGTGAGGAAGGCGTTGACCGAGGGATGGCCGGCTCTCGCGAGCTCCTCCACGAACCAGGCGGCCAGATCCTTCAGTTCCGGAATCGGCTGTTTTCCGCAGGCTAGAGGGAAATCCGGCGCCCGGCGAAGAGTTGGCCGCATCCGATGGACGACCTGGAGACGAGGAGCAGGGACATGGCGGTACTGGGAGTGGTGGCCTCCTTGGGCGGCGGCGCGGCGTGGTGGCTGGTGGGGCTTGTCGTGGCGGGGGCCCTGGTGGCGGAGGTGACGCGGCGGTGGTTCGGGTTCCGTACGGCCGCGCGCCGGGAGGCGGAGCACACGCGCCGGGTGCTGGCCGCGCTCGGAGGCACGGAGTCGGGGCACCGGGCGGAGGTCGTACGGGCCTGCGCAGTGCTGGCACCGACGGGCGGGCGCCCGGGGGTGAGGGGCGGGGGAGGGCGGCGATGAGGAGGTGCGGTGGGACACAGATGGAGCGGGCGCTCCCGGCACACTGGGCCGCCTCGACGCCGAGCTGCTCGGCCGCGAACCGCACCACCACGGCCGGCACGACCGCCAGGTCCTCGGTCGGGAAGACCCCGAGCATCCGCACCGAGCCCCACAGCACCGCGAAGGCGAGCCGGTTCGCTGGCGACCGCTTCGAGCGGGCCGCCTCCAGGCCGGCCGCGTCAAGGCGGAAGAATTGCTCCAGCTCGCCGGGCGTCGGCTCGGCCGCGAACCGATCGTAGCGGGAGACCTTATCTGTATCCGGTCCGACGGTGTCAGGGACGTACACCACGTGGTGGCCCTTGGGGAGGATCGGAACGGCCAGTAGCGACAACTGGCCGCTGGCCATGGGCCGGTTCGCCCGGTACGAGTCAGTTCAGTTGGCGAGTTGGCGATGGAGTATGCGCCCGTTGCGAGGTGTACCGCCGCTTGTGAGCAAGGACGCTCAGGGCGGCAAGGTGTTCCAGCGCCTCCGGCTCGGACCAAGGCAGTCGCAACGTGTGTGACGAAGCGGTTGCGCTGCTGGTTCGCCGCGCTGCCGGTCATCGGGACGCTGGCCGCGTTGTGTTCGCCGTTGAAGGAAGGCTTGGACCTTCCGGCGGTAGGGGCCTGTTGCTGCCCGCTGTCCCACCGGATCTCGCACCCGCGAGCGGCCGGTGGCCCCGTCGCCAGCCGTCGGCGTACCGCCCCGGGGCCGTGAGCGCCAAGCCGGGAGGGCGATGTGGGCACGTACCTGAAGGTGCGTACTTGATCAAGGGCCGGCGACCGGGAAGTCTTGTTGAGGCGCGCCAAGCCCGTCGTCCGATACCGCCCCTGTCCTTACGGCCAGGTGGTCCCGACCCCAGGCGGAGAGCAGTTCCAGCAGTTCGTAGAGCCGACGGCCCCGTTCGGTCAGCGAGTACTCGACCCGGGGCGGCATCTCGTCGTAGTCCTCCCGGTGCACGATCCCGTCGGCCTGGAGCTCCCGGAGCTGCTGGGTCAGCACCTTCTCGCTGATGCCGGTGACCAGCCGCCTGGTCTCCCCGAAGCGGCGCGGACGCTCGGAGAGCGCCCACATGACGAACGACTTCCACTTGCCCTCGAACACCCCGACGGCCACACCCATCCCGCATGTGTGCGGATCGGTCACCGTCACGACCTCGGAGTTCCCCATGTCTGCTTCCCCCGTCACCGTTCTCGGCCTGGGCCCGATGGGCCGGGCCCTGGTCTCCGCGTTCCTGGCCGCGGGCCATTCCGCAACCGTCTGGAACCGTACTCCGGGCCGGGCGGACGGCCTGGTGGAGAACGGCGCCGTCGAGGCCGGGACCGCCGCGGAGGCGATCGCGGCGAGCGACCTCGTGGTGATCTGCGTACTGGACCACGAAGCCGTCCGTGCCGTCATCGCCCCGCACGCCGCCGTACTCAAGGGCCGCACCCTGGTCAACCTCACCGCCGGAACCCCCGACGACGCCCGCGCCACCGCCGAGTGGGCCGACGCGCACGGCATCGGCTATCTCGACGGCGCGATCATGGTTCCGACGTACCTCGTCGGCGGCCCGTCCACCCTGGTCCTCCACAGCGGCCCGGCCGATCTGTACGAACGCCACCGGGACACCCTCAGGGCCATCGGCGGCACCTGTGTGTACCTGGGCACGGACCCGGGCCGGGCGGGGGCGCACGACGTCGCGCTGCTCGACATCTTCTGGACGGCGCTGACCGGCGTCGTCCACTCCTTCGCCCTCGCCGGGTCCGAGGGCGTGACCGCATCCGAGCTGGCCCCCTACGCCAAGGGCGTCGCCGCGCTCCTGCCCGACGTGATCGACGCGTTCGCCGAGCAGGTCGACACCGGCAGCTACCCCGCCGGGGGCTCCAACCTCCGCTCAGCGGCGGCGATCATGTCCCATGTCCTCGAGGCCTCGCGCAGCCGGGGCGTCGACAGTACGGTGATCTCCGCCGCCCATGAGATCGCGTGCCGGGGCATGGCGGCCGGTTACGCGGACGATTCCTACGCCCACGTCGCAGAACTCCTCCGCGGCTGAACCCGCCTCTCGGCCAGGACGGGGCGCCGTCGTTGGTCCAGTAATCCAGCTGTAGGCCGTGATCTGCATGTCCGGGATGCGGCTTGTCGCCGGTAGGGGCGCGTCCGCCGAGCTCTTCGACGACGTACGCCCCCCACCTGGTCACCCTCCAGGGCCTCATCACGGAGGCGGTCAACGGTGCTCCCGCCCCGGCACCGGACGCCCCGCTGGCCGAGCCGGACGGGCGCCGGAGCGCGACGAGCACGAGAAGGCCGAAGCGGTCACCGAGACCCTGCGCAACGCGGACGCCCAGACGGACAGGGCGCTTGGTCGTCGTCGACCGGCCCGGGCTCAGGGCTCAGTAATCGCCGAACGCCCAGAAGAGTCCGACCTCGGTGTCGGAGACGACGACCAGGCCGCAGTCCTCCCCGTAAAAGGTCATGGGTAGCCAGCCGTGGTGGGAAGCCGTGAAGTCCAGCGTGCCGTTGCGCCGGCCGGCGGTGACGTTGGTGTAGCAGGTGAAGCTGTCCCCGTAGCGGGTGAGGATGGTGCGGGCCATGTCGTGCAGCTCGTCGAAGCTCTCGGTGAACCTTTCGAGGTTCCGCAGGGTGCAGCCGTCGTCAGTGAGTGCGAGCAGGAGGTTCTCGGCGCTTGCACGGTCGATCTCCCACAGCCGTTCCCCGATGTCGGCCAGGGTGAGCGGGCGGAAGGGATCGGCCTCGAAGGGCGGGCGGAAGGGAAAGGCAGGCTGTTCCGTCCGATAGAAGTAGTCCGCAGTGTCGTCGAGCCCGACCCAGCCTCGTGGGTCGGGGACCGCGCGTTCCATGACGGCGAGCACGTCCGCCCGCCAGTCTTCGTGCTTGCGCGGACCGGTGGCGTTGAACGCGAACCCGTCCTCGTACAGGTGCCGTACCGCCGCTTCCCAGGACTCCTGGTCGATGGACAACTTCAGAGGGCCTTTCTCACTTGCTGGGCATGGACGTGATGACGGTGAACGGAGGATTGCGGCTGCTGTCGTACTTGATTCTCGTGTCGATGCCCGTCACATCCTCCGCCATGGCGTCCGTGCCGCCCTGCTTGTAGCCGGACAGCGGATCGTACGGGTCGGTGGGCTGCCTGCTCACACTGCGGCCGCTGACCTCGCCATTGGGCGCCGTCGACTTGGAAGGTCTCCACTGTGCCCTCGGCCGGTGGCGGCGGACCCTTGAACCAAGCCTCGATCGCCGCGGCGTTCTGATCGAGGTTGTACTGGGTGAGTTCTTGCGCCCGCTGGTAGTTCGCGAAGGCCGAGGAGGCACTCGGCTTCGTCTTGCCGTACGGCCAAGCCTGGGTCGGGTTGCCGTTCGACTGCTGGTCGCGCAGGCGCTGCGCCAGCTGCTCGTCTGTCTTGCCGACGTGCTTGTCCAGGGTGTGGCCATCCGCCATCCATTCGTTGGCGGCAAGGTCCAGCGTGTACTTGCCGGTGGCTGAGTCGATCTTCAGCCAGGTCTGCGAGGTGCTCTTGAAGTCCTCCAGGGAGCGGGCGCCGAAGCCGTGGGCGCGGGCTATCCCGGCCTCGAACCCCCGGACACCTGCGGTGGCTGCCCGGTCGTGCGCAGTGCTCTGGGGCGCAGGGGGGGGAGGATGCTGAGGGCGGTGCTGCGGTGGGCGGGGTGGAGGGTGCGGGCGGTGGCTCGGCGGGCACCGGGTGGGGGAGTGTCGTGGCTATCCCGGGTCGGCCGGACTTGGTGGGCACCCACAGGTAGCCGGGGCGCTGGCTTCGAGAGCGGCGGTGATGCCGGCGCGCTGCCGAAGCCATCGGTGGACGATGGCGACGGTGTCGGCGTCGAGCTCTACGGGCCGGTCTTCGAGGAGGATTCGCCGGGCGGGGCGGTGGTCGAGCTGGAGGTCGGCGAGGTCCAGGCGCGCGAGCTCGCCGACGGTGCGGCCGGTGGCGGCTACGAGGGCGGCCAGGGGTGCGTTGTTATCCGTCCCGACGGTTCCTTGTCTGTCCGGGATGACGGACGGGGCACTGACGCCTGCGTGGACGAGCACGGCCAGTACGTGAAGAAGCCGGTCATGGCTACGAAGGATCTCCGGTTCTTCGACTTCCCGCAGGCAGAGGTGCTGCCTGACGGCCATCCCGGCGCGGCATGTCCGTGGTTGCGGTGCTCAGCGCGTGGCTCGGCCATACCAATCGGCGTCTCAACGGGGCCTGGGCTCAGCGCTACGAACACGGCATTCCGTCACCGGACTTGAGCCCATTGAGGTTGACGGCCCGACCGGGACGCCGGTCCATTTCAAGTTCAAGCCGGACGGGTCGTTGGGTTCGGTGACCGTGCCGACGGCCGGTGCCCTGTCGCGCTCGACCACGGCCTGGCCGTACCTGGGCCGGCATGACCGTGCCCGGCGCCCTCGCGGCGCCGGGCGCAGCACCATCCCCAAGCCGCCCCCGAGCCATGACGCCAGCCACACGGCGGCGTCAGGTCCGTGTTGGCGATCGGGTTCCGGTTCGCGTAGTCGTATGCGTGCGCGCTTCCGTAGAGGACCGGGTCGGTCTGCAGCGGTCGGCCCACGATTCAGGCTGTGTCGGAGAGGTCTCAAGCGCCCAGAACCTCGTATCGTGCCGTCCAACTGGCCTGGTCAAGGGAGGAGGTGCCGATGTGCTGCGGTACTACGAGTACGTGTCCGAGGCCAAGGTGCAGATGCTCTTCGATCAGATCCCTCCCAAGCTGTTGTCCAAGCTCGCTGCCGAGGTAGATATCGACCTGAAGATCCTCGGCGTTTCCCTGCAGAAGGCCCAGACCGAAGCCACTCTCTACAGTCGTCTGGAACTCGTCGAGGAGTACCTCGATCGGAACTACGAGATCACGTGGATGACTGAGCCAGGCTCCTGGTTCAGGGGCGAACTCAACCTACGGACCGCGACTTACCAGGAAGTGGACGGCCAGGTCGGGGGCCCGCTCTTCATGATGGGGCAAGCCGACAGAACCCTGGTGGCCCTCATCGGTTCGAGCCACCACCGCATCGGCGGTCGACCGCAAGAAGCGATCGGCGGCTACTCCACTCTGCCGGCCCTGTTCCGCCTTTTGCGGCAAGAGGCACCGGAGGAACCCCTGAACGTGCAGGGGTACGCGCCTGACTACGAGGCGGAAGAGAGTGCGGCCGTGATGTACGACGTCATGGTGTTCGCCCGCCATCTTCTCGGTCGGCCCCCACCAGGATTCGAAGCAGCCCTCCCTTGCGAATTCCTGGCACGGCGGCTGCTGCGCGGTACTGCCACCGATCCCCGGGGGACAGGGGACAGGGTGGACGTCGTCGTCGGCACTCCGCTGTACGTGGCGCAGCGAGACGACTGACCAGCGGAACACGGGGATCCGCAGCTGGACCCCGCCGCCGTCAGCCACTCCCGCACAGTAGGGGAATCTCATCTACGCGACCCGGTGACTGCGGCGCCCGCCCGGCCCGGCACGTGATGTGCCGGGACGGGCAGGGCCGGTGGTCAGAAGTCCCAGCTCTGGCTTCGCGCGCCGTTGCAGCTCCAGCTCACCAGGAGCTGGCCGTTCTCGGGTCGGCCGGCCAGGATGTCGAGGCACTTTCCGTTCACCCGGTTACGGATCTCGGTGCCGTTCCGGAACCATTTCTGGTGGAGACCGCCGTTGCAGTCCCACATGGCCACCGAGCCCTGGTCACCCAGATGGGGACCGTAGATCTCCAGGCACTTTCCGTTCATGGCGGAACGGATCTGCTCACCGTCCCAGCGCCACTGCTGGTTGGTGTTGCCGGTGCAGTCCCACGTCACGGTGGAGGCGCCGTTCTCCTGGTGGAACATGAAGATGTCGGCACACCTTCCGTTCAGGTTGGACTTGAGCAGCGGTGCCGCGGCAAACGCGGGCGCGCCCGTCAAGGCGGCGCCGGCCAGCAGTCCGGTGGCCGCCGCCAGCAGCATCAGTCGTCGCACAGACCTCATGATTCTCCTTCGTGTGTTGCCCTTGCGCGGTTGCGCTGGCCCATGTCTAGCCGCCGGTTGATGTCCGGCGCCGGAACGGGGGTTCCGGACATCAAAAGCTGGACAATCACCACCTGTCACAGCTGCGGAAAGCCGCAGGAAGGTGCAGAGAGGGAGGCCATGCCACGCCCCGAACGCCCGCTCGACCTGGACACCGGTCCGCTGACACGGTTCGCGGCCGACCTTCGGAAGCTGCGCGAGGCGGCGGGACGGCCGCCTTATCGGGAACTGGCCAAAAGGGCCCACTATTCGTCCACGACCCTGTCGGATGCCGCGGGCGGGCACACGTTTCCGAGCCTTGGTGTCACGCTCGCCTATGTCGAGGCGTGTCAAGGTGACCGGCGCGACTGGGAAGCCCGATGGCATGCGGTCGCCGCCGAGATTGCCGCGAGCGTACGTGCCGATGAGCCCGGGGAAACCGGTCGGCAGAGCGCACCGTACGCGGGGCTTTCGGCGTTCCAACCGGAAGACGCCGACCGCTTCTTCGGGCGCGAGTGGCTGACCGGCGAGGTGCTCGCGAAGGTGCGTGACCGCCGGTTCCTGGCGGTCTTCGGGCCGTCCGGATCGGGGAAATCCTCGTTGCTGCGGGCGGGGCTCGTCGCCCGCGCGCGGGCATCGGGGCAGCCGGTGATGCTGTTCACGCCGGGCCCGCATCCCGTGGAGGAGTGCGCGATCCAGCTGGCCGCCGTGACGGGAGAGGCTCCCGGCGCGCTGATGGCCGAGCTCCTGGACGATCCCGCGGCGCTGCACCTGCGGATCCGGCAGGCTGTGGCTGTGGCCGTGAGCGACCGTACGCCGGACATCGACGCGCTGATCGTGGTCGACCAGTTCGAGGAGGTCTTCACCCTCTGCAGGGACCGGGACGAACGAGACGCGTTCATCGCCATGCTGGTCGCCGCCACCACGGTGGCGACCAGCCGGACCCGGGTGGTACTCGGCGTGCGCGCCGATTTCTACGGCCACTGCGTCAAGGACCCCCGGCTGGTCGAGGCGATGCGCGAGGCGCAGATCGCGGTCGGTCCGATGAGCAGCCAGGAGCTCCGCGAGGCCATCACCCGGCCGGCCATGCTCGCCGACTGCACGGTGACCGGCCCGCTGCTGGCGGCCGTGGTCGCGGACGCGACCGGTCAGCCGGGTGCGTTGCCACTGGTCTCGCACGCGATGGCCGAGACCTGGCGCCGCCGCAGCGGCAGCCGCCTGACCCTGGACGGGTATCTGGCGGCCGGCGGCATCCAGCACGCGCTCGCGCAGACCGCCGAGGCCGCCTACCGGGCGCTGTCGCCGCTGCAACAAGAGCTCGCCAGATCGCTGTTCCTCCGGCTGACCGCGCTGGGGGACGGTACGGAGGACACCAGGCGCCGGATCACCAGGGACGAGCTGGACCCGAACCCCGACACCGCCTTCGTGCTCGAATCCCTCGCCCGGCAACGGCTGGTGACACTGGACCAGGGGTACGTCGAGATCACCCACGAGGCGATCATCCGGTGCTGGCCGAGGCTGCGCGGCTGGCTGACCGAGGACCGGGACCGGCTGCTCCTGCACCGGCAGCTCACCGACGCGACCGCCGACTGGGAGGCGCAGGACCGCGACCCGCACGCCCTGTACCGGGGTGCCCGCCTGGCTGCGGCGCTGGAACTGGCCGCGGCGCTGGACCTGTCCGCCGCCGACGGCAGCCGGCTGACCTCCAGGGAACGGCGCTTCCTCGACGCGAGCCGGGAAGCGCAGGCCGGCGAGATGGCGGCGGTCAGGCGGCGGACGGTCCGCCTGCGGCAGCTGGTCACGCTGCTCACCGTGCTGGTGGTCATCGCGGCGACCGCGGGCGGGCTGGCCGTCGACTCGCGCGACTCGGCCATCCGGCAGCGCAACGTGGCCCTTGCGCGGAAGGCCGCCGCGGACGCGGCCGAGGTGCGGCAGCAGAACCCCTCGCTCGCCGCGCAGCTGAACCTGGCCGCTTACCGGCTGGCGGCCCCCGGCGACGTCCGCGACCAGCTCATGAGCGCGTTCGCAACGCCGTACACGAGCCGGCTCACCGGGCACACCTCCGACGTGGTCTCGATCTCCGTATCGAGCTCCGTATCGATCTCCGGCGCCCCGAAGGGCATGGTCCTGGCCACCGCGAGCTGGGACCGCACGGTCCGGCTGTGGGACATCGGGGACGCCCACCACCCCGTACAACTGGCCGTTCTGCACCAGCCGGAGCGGCTGATGTCGGTGGCGTTCGGTGAGGGCGGCCGGGTCCTGGCCACGGCGAGTGAACGCTCGGTGCGGCTGTGGGACGTGGCGAACCGGCGTGCGCAGCCCGCCGAGCTGAGCACGCTGCCGGATCAGCCGGCCGCGCCGACGTGGGTGGCGTACCGGCCCGGCGGCGTCCTCGCCACCGGCCACACCGACGGCGCGGCGCGACTGTGGAACGTAAAGGATCCCCGCCGCCCGCGGCTGCTGGCCGCCTTGCCAGGCCACACCGGCACGGTCACCTCGGTGACGTTCAGCCCGGACGGCCGCACGCTGGCGACCACCGGCGACACCACCGCCAGACTGTGGAATGTCACCGACCCCGCGCATCCCCTCCTCCTCGACGTCCTGCGCGGACACACCGACACGGCGACCTCGGCCGCCTTCAGCCCTGACGGCCGGACCCTGGCGACCGGGAGCTGGGATCGCACCGCACGGGTCTGGGACATCGGCAACATCGGCAACATCGACAACAGCCCGCGAACGAAGCCACCGGCCGTCCTGCCCGGCCATCCCGCGATCGTCTGGTCGGTGGCATTCAGCCCGGACGGCAGCACGCTCGTCTCGGTAGGCGGGTCCACCCAGTTCTGGGATGTCGCCGCCCCGGCAAACCCGAAGCGGATCAGCACGGTTCAGGGCGGGTTCTACCAAGCCGCATTCAGCCCGGACGGCCGTACGCTCGCCAACTCCGACCGGCTCCTGGACCTGAGGGACCTGTCGCTCGCGACCCACGACGACGTGGTCACGTCCCTGGCGTTCGGCCCGGACGGCCGACTGCTCGCCAGCGCCAGCTGGGACGGCACCGCACGGCTGTGGCAGGTCACCGGCGGAGGCCGGGCCGTGTGGCCGCTGTCGGTTCTGCGCGGGCACACCAAGTTCGTCCGGTGCGTGGCGTTCAGCCCGGACGGGCGCACCCTCGTCACCGCCAGCGAGGACGGCACCGTACGCGTCTGGGATGTGACCGATCCACGCCGACCGCGGCCGGTATCGGTCCTCACCCCCGGCGGCGGTGAAGTCGGCGGCGCCGCTTTCGGTCCGGGAGGCCGCCTGTTGGCTGTCTGGGCACAACATACGGCCGGACTGTGGGACCTGACCGATCCCGGCCATCCCCGGCCACTGAGCCGGATCGCCGAGGCGGGGCCGCCGCACGTCACGATGGCCTCGTTCCGGCCGGACGGCCGCACGCTGGTGACGAGCACCGGCGAGTCCGGTTCGCTGCGGTTCTGGAACATCAGCGAACCGCGCAGCCCCCGGGAACTGCCGTCCCCGTTCCGGTCCGACCCTCTGACCGGCGGCGTGTTCAGCCCCGACAACCGGAGACTGGCCGCCTTGCACCGAACGGACAGGACGGTCTGGCTGATTGATGTCAACGACATCGGCCGCGTCGGACGCGTCAGCCGCGCCGGCCGCCCGGCGAAGGTGACGCAGCTACCGGCGTCCGGCTCCTGGCTCTACACGCTGACCTTTGACGCGGCCGGCCGCCGACTGGCAGCCGGCGCCGCGGACAGCAAGGCCCTGCTGTGGGACGACGTGAACGGTGCGGCCACTCCCACTGTCCTCACCGGCCACTCGAACCCCGTACCGGCCGTGGCATTCAGCCCGGACGGCACTACCCTGGCCACCGGCGGCAACGACTTCACGATCCGGCTGTGGGACACCGGCCTGGACCGGGTCGCCGCCCGCATCTGCGACAGCGCGTACCCCCGGATCACCAGAGCCCAATGGGCACAGTACTTCCCGGCGGTCGACTTCAACCCGCCCTGTCCCGCCATATGACATTTGGCAGTTGAGTTACTCGCGGACCTGAGCGTTCACCGTGGGATGCGCGTCGCCGCTGTCCGCGCCCAGGCCCGCGAGCAGGCGCAGCCCGTCCTCGGCGGGGCTGCCGGGGGCCGCGGACAGCACCAGCAGCTCCATGCCTGATTCGTCCGGCAGTGCGAAGTTCTCCTGGTGCAGTTCCAGCAGCCCGACCAGCGGGTGCCGGTACGCCTTGCGACCATGTGTACGGGCGCGCACGTCCGCGCGCGCCCAGAGGCGGCGGAAGCGCTCGCTGCCCATCGCCAGCTCGCCGATGAGCGAGGCCAGGCGGGGGTCCTCGGGGTATTTGCCGGCGGCCAGGCGCAAGTGCCCGACCACGTCGAGGGTGCACTTCTCCCAGTCCGCGTAGAAGCCGCACTCGGCCTCCAGGAAGAGGTGCCGGGCCGTGTTCTGGCCCGGCATCGGCCGGCCGTAGAGGAGCCCGGCGAGGCGGTTCCCGGCGAGCACGTCCAGGCGATGGTCCATGATCAGCGCGGGTGCACCGGCGACCAGGTCGAGGACCCGCAGCACCTCCGGCCGGACCCGCCCGCCCGGCGCCTTCGCGCGGCGGCGGCGCTGCCGGGCGAGCCGGTAGAGGTGCCCGCGCTCGGTCTCGTCGAGGCCGAGGACGCGGGCGAGCGCGTCGAGGACCTGCTCGGAGGGCTGGGTCGCGCGGCCCTGCTCCAGACGTACGTAGTAGTCGACGCTGACTCCGGACAGGTGCGCGACCTCTTCGCGGCGCAGCCCATCGACCCGGCGGCGGCTGTCGGTGGGCACGCCGACGGCCGCCGGGTCGACCCGGGAACGCCGAGTCCGCAGGAAGCCCGCAAGATCGTCCATGTCCCCAGTATGGCCTCGGCGTTGCCCATGATGGTGGCCCTGTGGATACCAGGAAGTCCCGTCCGACGGAAGCGGCGCCCCTGAACGCCGGGCGCCGCGGCGCCCAGGATCGAACGCATCGCCTGATCCGAAGGAGTAGTTCCCGTGAAGACGCTGATCGTCTACGCCCACCCGGAGCCGAAGTCGCTCAACAGCTCGCTGAAGGACCTCGCGGTGTCCACCTTGGAGACCGCCGGGCACGAGGTACGGGTGAGCGATCTGTACGCGATGAACTGGAAGGCGGTCGTGGACGCCGCGGACTACGGCCCGGAAGCCTCAAGCCCACTGAAGGTGACCCTGGACTCGGGCCGGGCCTTCAACGCGGGGACGCTCACCCCGGACGTCCTCGCCGAGCAGGAGAAGCTGCTCTGGGCCGACACGATCATCTTCCAGTTCCCGCTGTGGTGGTACACGATGCCCGCGATCCTCAAGGGCTGGGTGGACCGGGTGTTCACCTTCCGCTTCGCGTACGGCGTCGGCGAGCACAGCGACACAAAGTACGGCGAGCGCTTCGGCGAAGGCACCCTCGCGGGCCGGAGGGCCCTGCTGTCGGTGACCGCCGGCGGCCGGGAGTCGCACTACTCCGCACGCGGAATCGACGGCCCCATCGACGACCTCCTGTTCCCGATCCACCACGGCATCCTCTTCTACCCGGGCATCGAGGTGCTGCCGCCTTTCGTGCTCTACGGCACCGACCGGATGACCGGCGGGGACTACGCGGACGCCGCCAAGGCCTGGGAGCAGCGCCTGCTCACCCTGGAGACCACCGAGCCGATCGCGTTCCGGCGGCAGAACTTCGGCGACTACGAGATCCCCTCGCTGCACCTGAAGGAGGGACTGGAGCCCGCGGGCCGCACGGGCTTCGGGCTGCACGTGCGCGGCTGACCGCGCAACGCCGCGGCATCCGGTGGCTACGACTGCGCGTCCTCGTCGGACGGCGCGACGGCGGCGAGCCAGAGCTGGATCTCCACGTCCCCGTCGCCGACCAGGAAGTAGGACTGCAGCACGAGCCGCCGCTCGCCGACCTGCCACACCGTGGACGACTCGCCGTCGCCGGAGCGCAGGCACACCTCGACTCCCGGGAGCGGCTTGCCGAAGCGGGCGGTGAGCCGGCCGATCGCGTCGGCCTCGATCTCGTCGAACCGTTCGATCGCCCAGTCCTGGAGGAAGGAGAAGTCGTGCTGGTGCTCGGCGTAGAGGAAGGTCTCCGCGACCACGCTCATGGCGCCGAACGAGGTGCGGTCCTCGTCCGGGTCGTCGTACTCGTCCGGCTCGGCGGGCTCGTACGGGTCCTCCCTGGAGTCGCAGATCAGCCCGCAGGGCTCGAAGCGGCGGGGCTCGGCGGCGAGCAGCTCGGCCGCGAGGTCGGCGAGGTCCCGCTCCGGGGCACCGGGGTAGACCAGGTAGGAGTGCGTCTCCTGGCAGTGGGTGGGCTCGACGCGCGCGAAGGTGCCCTCGGCCGCGGTGGTCTCCCACAGGGTCGTCCCGGCGCGGTCCACCAGCCGCAGGGCGGCACCGTCCGCGGTGGCCTCGACCCGGCAGACGTCCAGGCCGTCGCGGTCCACATGGGCCACACCGCCGTCACGGGTGACAAACGCGGCGAGTCCGGTCCCGAAGCCGAACCCGTGGACCCAGCCCTCGGCGTCGGTGAGGGGTTCCAGGTGGTGGACGGGTATGAACCGTCCGTCGGAGCGTAGGACGCCCCACGCCCGCCCGGAAGGGCGGTCGGCCGCGGCGGCACGGGCCTCCTCGGGGTCGTCCTCGTCCAGGGGTTCGAGGTAGTGGGCCACCGCGGCCCCGGCATGGTCGAAGTCCTCCGCCCACTCGTACTCCTGCTCGATGACCTCCTCCCCGGTGGCGTTGAGGTAACCGTGCGCATAGCCGTTGTCGAAACGGACCAGCCCACACCGGAAGTCCTCGGACAACCGGTTCGTCGCCGCCTTGATCACCACCTCGCCGCGGGCGTTCACGAAGCCCCGGAAGAGGTCGCCGACGGTGCCGCCGATGACGTACGCGAGGCCGTTCGCGTCGAAGGGGTTGAGCATCCGGAAGGACGGCTCGACGACCCACTCGCCCCTCTCGTCGATCAGGCCCCACAGCTCGCCCACCCGGACGGGCGCCGCGCCACCGGGGCCGAACGACTTCGCACCGTCGAACCGCGGCTCGATGACCGTACGGCCCGCCCGGTCGATGTAGCCGCAGAGCCCGCCGTCGGCCACCCGCACGCCGGCGAGCCCGTTCGCCGCGAACGCCCCCGCCGCGGCGTACTGCGGGCGGATCACGAAGCGGCCCGTGGCGTCGATGAAGCCCATCCCGTCCTCGGTGCGGGCGGCGGCCAGGCCATGGCGGAATACGTGGGCCTCCGTCAGGGTCGCCGGGATGACAGGTATGCCGTCCGTCCCGGCGTAGCCCCAGCGGCCGTCCGCCGCCTGGAACCGCGAGAGTCCATCGTCCTCGAACGCCTCGGTGTACGGCAGCGCCGGCTCGGCCAGCCACTCACCGCGGTGGTCGAGGTAGCCGCACCGGCCCTCCAGGTCGGCGGCGGGCGCGACGAACCCGCCCCGGCCGTCCGGGCGGAACACCCCGACCGCGCTCAGCTCCGGCGCCCGCACCAGCCGCCCGTCGGCCCCGACGAGGGCGTACCGCGTTCCGGAGCCGGTCGGCTCCCCGCAGGGGACGACGTACGGCGGGGGAGCGGTGGTGGTGCGGGACGGCATGGTGCGGCTCCTCGCGCGGGGGCCGACGCAGCGTCACCGGCTGCCCGGCCCGGGGATGATCAGGAGTGATTCATGCTAGGGGGCCCCTCTGACAATGCCGTCCGGGCAGTTGCCCTGGTGGTTGCCCGGCTCCCAGCCGCTGCGGGCGAAAGACCGCCTCTACGATGGGCCGATGACGTCGATCAAGCAGTTCCAAATCACCTTCGACTGCGCAGAACCTGAGCGCGTCGCTCGTTTCTGGTGCGAGGTGTTGGGGTACGTCGTACCGCCGCCGCCGGAGGGGTTTGCCACGTGGGACGATTTCGATCGCGCACTGCCGCCTGAGCGTCAGGGTTCGGCGTTCGCCTGCGTCGATCCCTCGGGTCTCGGCCCGCGACTGTTCTTCCAGCGCGTTCCCGAAGGCAAGGTCGTCAAGAATCGCCTGCACCTGGACGTGCGGGTCGGCACCGGACTCGTGGGTGAAGAGCGCGTGGCCGCACTCGAGGCCGAGTGCGCGCGACTGGCCGCGCTCGGCGCGGTCCGCGTGCGACTGCTGCTTGCCGACGGCGTCAACGAGTCGTGCCTGGTGATGCAGGACATCGAGGGCAACGAGTTCTGCCTCGACTGAGACTGGCGGCAGAGCCCGCCTGAGCGGGATCGGGTGAGCTCTGCCGCCCGAAAGGCCAAAGTTCCACCAGCTCAGCGGGTACTGGACGGGATGTCAGGAACCGCAACGGGACGGAGCACCGTCAGAGACTCTTCCTGGCGAGCCACCATCGCAAAGGGGAACCTGTCGATTTCCAAGCAGAGATCGACATCGTCCGGGTGGAATCCGCTCCGCAACCCACCGGCGAGGTCTGCCGCGGCACGAGAAGTCCTCGCCCGGTGGAGGTACGGGGCCGCCTCGACATCGCCTCCGCCTATACATTGACCAATGTATTCAGCGCAGGCCAAGTCCTCGTCGGCCTGGCCTCCCTCGCCGGTGACCACAAAGGTCACCGGACCGGAATCCTTGGTCTGCAGGAACCGCGCGGTCGGGCCGGCCACGACGAAGCTCGCGCACAAGACCAGCGGCGCGTCCGCAACGGCCAGCGCGCCCACGGTTCCTGCCGTCGTCTTCTGCACCAGCGTGCGCCCGGCGAAATCGCGTGACCTGAGCAAGCCGGGTGAGTTCACCGCGTCGAAGCCCGCTGCCGGAGCTCCGTCCTTCAAAGCCAGCCAACCCGGGCGGCTCTCCTTCAAGGCAAGTGCCTCACTCTCCGTCGAGGCCAGGACGATCCTCTCGACGCCACGCGAGAAGGCCCAGGCAGCCACGGTGAAGGCGCGCATGACGTCGATGACGACTGCAACACGGGGAACGCCGGTCAACTCTGGGATGCCGACGAAGTGATGGTCCATCGCACCATTCTGACGCCCCGGGAATTCGTGTGACAGCCGTAGACCGGCTCCGCGATCATCGGCCCATGACCACAGAGCCGGACCTCCTCTTGAGGAACGTCTGACCGCGGTCGATCCCCGTGTTGCCGCCGAGGTCTGGGCAGCCTCGGCGGAGTACGCCGAGCAGATCGTCTACCCATGGCCCGACCACACGCCGTAACCGCGAGACCGTCCGAAAGGGCAGCACATGACGCAGCAGGGGACCATCGTGATAGAGCGCATGGACGGAACAGCCGCAGCGCAGGCCGAGGACGCGTTCAGGCTGATCTATGCCGAAGCGTTCGCCGAGCCTCCCTACAACGAGGCCGAGGACGACGTTGCCGCCGCCTTCCGCCGTTTCCCCTCCCAGGCCCGCAAGCATGCCTTCCGCGCTGCCTTGGCCCGTACCGAGGACGGCGAGCCGGCCGGCATGGCGTACGGCCACCCGCTCGACCCTGACACGACCTGGTGGGACGAACTGACCGAGCCGGTGCCCGACGACATGCGACGGGAGGACGGACACCGCACCTTCAAGCTGATGGAACTTGCCGTGCGCGGACCGTGGCGCAGGCAGGGCATCGCGCGGCGTCTGCACGAGACGCTGCTCGACAGCGTGGAGGCCGAGCGGGTGATGTTGAACGTCCACCCGGGCAACAAGGCAGCGTCGGCTGCCTACCGGGCGTGGGGATACCGCAAGATCGGCGAGGCGCGGCCATGGGGGACAGGCGCGGACCTCCATGATGTGATGCTGCTCGACCTTCGCTGAAAGCAGCTGGAGGTCAGGATGCCTTGACAGCCAAACTAATTAGCCGCCATATTATCTGCATGACGCGAGACGGAACCGATGGCGAGGTGCCCACACTGGACCAGGCCAGGCGGCAGGTCGAGCGCTACGGCCTGGCGGTCGATCCGCAGGCCGTGCTGGTCGCAGTACGGCTGATCTCCGCGGGCGCAAGGGTCGGCCGGGCGGCCGAGGCGCACTTCGCCAGGTTCGGTCTGTCGACAGGGCGCTACCGCCTGCTCGCCGACCTCGAAGACCACGGCGGCGAGAAATCCCCCTCGCGCCTTGCAGAAGACCTCGATGTCTCCAGGGCTACGGTCACCGGCCTGCTGGACGGCCTTGAGCGCGAGGGCCTGATCGCCCGCCGCCCGTCCACGGAGGACGGCCGCGGCACGGTGGCCGTCCTGACCGCGCGCGGGGCGCAACGCCTGCGCGACATGGCATCCGAGCATTTCGGGCGGCTCGAGGCGATGGTGGGCGGGCTTTCCGTCGAGGAACGCGCGGTGTTCCTGGACCTGCTCGCCCGCGTCGTGCGCGGCAGTGCGGCCCTGGCCGCTGACTGATCCGGCTCTCAGCCGATTTGGCCCCGCCCCCGGGTAGGGCCCTTTTTGTGAGGCAATAGTTAGCCACCTAATCATTTTCCTCACGCGAACGAGAAAGAGGCCAGCATGCCCGCAACGAAGGACAGAACCAGCCGAAACCGCACAGCCTCCCGGCTATCCCGGCCGTTCACCCTCTGGCGCGAGGTGCTGACCGCCTACGCCGCCCCCGCGCTGATGGCCGGCACCGCCGGAGTCCTCACCGGGCAGCAGGACCTGGCCATGGCCGCCTGCACCTCCATCGCCGGCACCTCCGCCGTGGTGGCGTACCTGGTCGGCACCTGGCTGCGACACAGCGGCCAGCCCCGACGGTGGACCACCACCACGTCACGCGTCGCCCTGACCGCCGCACTCGTCATCACCGCCGCCGGCGCGGCGACCCTGCTGGGATGGTTCACCGCCCAATGGCTACCCGCCCACACCCCGATCCCCGCCACCCCGTGGCTGGAGCGCCTGCGCATCGACCTGCCCGTCTCCGCAGCCCTCGCCACCACCATCGTCACCCTGCGCTGGCGCAGCACCACCACAGCATCCCCGGCATAGCCCCCCGGCACCGGGCCCACCAAGGAATGAGCACACGATGATCGTCGTCATGGGAGCGACCGGAGCAACCGGGAACGCCCTGCTCCACAGCCTCCTCACACTCGGCACACCCGTCCGCGCACTGACCCGCACCCCGCACAGGCCGATCCTCGGCATAACCGGCGCACACCAACCGCCCGTCGAGGTTCAGTACGCCGACGCCACCGACCCCCACTCCCTGCGCACCGCCTTCAAGGGCGCCGGCCAGCTCTTCCTCGCCATGGCCAACAGCCCCGCACAGGTCGAGCTCGAAACCTGTGTCATCGACATCGCCGCCCACGCCGGCATCGAACACATCGTCAAGATCTCCGCACCCGCCGCCGAACCCGATTCCCCGGTCGCCATCTCCCGCGGACATCACGCCGTCGAGGAACACCTGCGCGCCAGCGGCCTCACCCACACCATCCTGCGCCCGTACGCGTTCATGCAGAACCTCCTGCGCCTGGCCCCCACCGTCGCCCAGGGCATCATCCTCGCCACGACGGGCGACGCGCCCTGCAACTACATCGACTGCCGCGACATCGGCGATGTCGCCGCAGCCGCCCTCACCAGGCCCGACATCGCCGGCGGCACCTACACCCTGACCGGACCCGAAGCCGTCTCCCACCCCGAACTCGCCTCACGACTGACCGCCCTGACCGGCAACCAGATCCGCCACGTCAACCTCACCCCGGACGAACTGCGCGACCACCTCATCCACCACGCCCACATGCCCACCTGGCTCGCCGACCATGTGACGGAGATCCAGCAACTCGCCATCACCCGACCCGAAACCCCCACGACCACCGTCATCGACATCCTCGGCCGCCCGCCCCGCACCCTCGACGCCTTCCTGCACGAACACCACGCCCACTTCCGCCGATAAGCTGCCAGCATCGAGGGTCGCGAGGACGCCCGGGGGTCGCCAAACCGGCCGGAGCGCGTAGCGATCTCCTGCGACCGGCGGCTCCGCCCAGCCAAATGGGCCCCGGCTTCGGGGAAACGGAGCTCTCCGCCCGACAGGGCGGCCGGTCGGGCGGCAGCCGCCGCCCGACCACCCTCGCGAGCCCGCATCCGTCACACGCCCCCCATGCCGGCCCTCCCCCAGGGGGCTTCCCGACAGTCCTTGTCTTTCCGGGGCGGACGGCGGGGTCAAGGGTGGAGCGAAGCGACATCGCGAAGCGACGCGACGAAGGAGCGCCCTTGAGGCCGACGGCCGAGACGGAACGACACTGGGACTGACGGGCAGCCCCCGGCCACCACCCGACCCCGCCCAGGCGAAACCCCGCCGCCCCGGCCCCGCCCCGCCCCCGCCCCACCCTTCCGACGCCTGAACCTCAGCCAGGTCGCTCAGCCATGACGACCACCCCCGGCCCGCTGTGCTCATCCGCAGGGAGCCGAAGTTCGGCGACCGGGCGCAGGCCGGCCTGCTCGATCAGGTCCACGAGTTGTTCCGGCCGCCATTTGTGTGTCGTCCAACGAACGGGCACACCTCCGTAGGCCTCAGTGCGCACCGCGTCTTCGTCGCCGACGTGTGTGGCGGTAATGAAGTGTCCGCCCGGCTTCAACGCACGTGCGAACAGGGCGAGGACCTGAGGAAGGACGTCACGGGGGAGGTTGAACAGTGACCACCACCCGAGCACGCCGCCAAGGGATGCTTCACCAAGGTCGAGGTCGGTGGCAGAGGCGACACTGAAGCGGCAGTGCGGATGAAGACGACGTGCGTTCTCGATCATCCGAGGAGAGAGATCCACCCCGGACACGTCGAGTCCGCGTTCGGCAAGGTAGGCGGTCACCGTTCCGGGTCCGCAGCCGACGTCGAGGACGGGCCCAAGCCCGCTCACTGTGTCGGCGAAGGCGTCGATGGACGCCTTGAGCCATGGATGGCTGCGGATGTCGCCGATTCCCGTCGACACGACCATATGGGCGTAGCTGTCGGCCACCCGGTCATAGGAATCACGTACCACGTCGAGATCGGCTGGGCGGTCAATAGGGTGTGCGCGCATCAGCCAACGATAGGACTATGAGACAACCCCATGGTAGTGGCCAAAATCAGCCGCACAACCCTTCCAGCCGTTGCGTCGCCGTGCGGAAGAGCCGGTCGATATGGCGTTGGCTCGCGCGCAGCAACAGCTGGACGGGGGGTTTGCTGTCGATCGCGAGGGTCCAGCTCACCTTGGTCAGAGCGCCTGTCGTCGGCATGAGGGTCCACTGTTCCATCAGGGCCGAGACGCCGGGGACGTTGGCTTCGTGGGCGCGGTAGGCGAAGCGCCTTCCGGGTTCCCACGTGATGATCTGTTCGCGGGCCCGGACGAACCGATACAGGCGGAAGAAGCGCACGGCTCCGACACCGTAGGGCGGCGGGCTCTCGTAGTGGACGTCGTCGGCCGGCCCGAACCAGCGGGGCCAGTTCTCCGGCCGGGCGGCGAGCTGCTCGAAGAGCGCATCGGCCGATACCCGGAGCTCGCAGCTGCAGGTCCGCCGGAAGGGGGCCCGCTCGAGGAATCCGAGGTCTTCGGGCCGCAGCTGGTACTTCATGGTGGTCCGGCCCTTCCGGGAGCTGGAGCTGGAGCTGGCGCTGAGCTGGAGCTGTCACATCGGCACACCGCCGCAGGGTTCATCGTGGCCCGAGCCGGGTCCGTCCGCGACAGCGGGTACGGCCGATGGAATGACGTGAGGCCTTCTCCGGTAACGGTTCTCCTCGGCGGGGCACGGTTCTCCTGTCACAGACCGTCGAACCGTCGCCATACAGCGCTGAGGAGACACGAAGGATGGCCGTTCCGTACAAGGGCGTGATCCAGGAGGACATCCGGCAGTCGGTGCCTGACTGGGAGCCGTACAAACAGCCACAGGCCCCCGACGGCGCGCCGAACGTGCTGTACCTGGTGTGGGACGACGTCGGCTTCGGCACGTTCGACATCTTCGGCGGGCTGGTGGAGGTGCCGTCGATGCGCCGGATCGCCGAGATGGGGGTGAAGTTCACCAACTTCCACACCACGGCGCTCTGCTCACCGACCCGGTCGTCCCTGCTGACCGGCAGGAACGCCACCAGCAACGGCATGGCCTGCGTCGCCGAGATGACCAGCGGCTTCCCCGGCTCCAACGGGCGTATCCCGTTCGAGAACGCCAGCCTGGCCGAGGTGCTGGTCGAGCGCGGCTGGAACACGTACGCCCTGGGCAAATGGCACCTGGTCCCCTCGGACGAGGCGAACATGGCCTCCTCGAAGCGGCACTGGCCACTGGGCCGCGGGTTCGAACGCTTCTACGGTTTCCTCGGCGGCGAGGCCGACCAGTGGTACCCCGACCTGGTCTACGACAACCACCCCGTCGCGCCGCCCTCCACTCCTGAGCAGGGCTATCACCTGTCGAAGGACCTGGTGGACCGGACGATCGAGTTCATGCGCGACGCCAAGGTCATCGCCCCGGACAAGCCCTGGTTCACCTACTTCTGCCCCGGAGCGGGCCACGCGCCGCACCACATCTTCAAGGAGTGGGCCGACCGGTACGCGGGGAAGTTCGACGACGGCTACGAGGTCTACCGGCAGCTGACCCTCCAGCGGCAGATCAAGCTGGGCATCCTGCCCGAAGGCACCGAGCTCACGCCCATCAACCCGCACGGCGAGCCGGAGGCCACCGGGCCTCAGGGACAGCCGTGGCCGGGCACGGACTTCGTCCGCCCGTGGGAATCGCTGAGCGCCGACGAGAAGCGACTGTTCGCCCGGATGGCGGAGGTCTTCGCCGGCTTCGTTGCCTACACCGACGCGCAGATCGGCCGCCTGCTGGACTACCTGGAGGAGTCCGGGCAGCTGGAGAACACCATCATCGTCGCGGTCTCCGACAATGGCGCCAGCGCCGAGGGCGGCCCGAACGGGTCGATGAATGAGAGCAACTTCTTCAACGGTGTGCCTGACGACATCGCCGAGAACCTGCGCCACCTCGACGATCTGGGCAGCCCGAAGACCTACAACCACTACCCGACGGGGTGGGCGTGGGCCTTCAACACGCCGTTCAAGTACTGGAAGCGGTGGGTGTCGTACGAGGGCGGCATCGCCGACCCGATGATCGTTGCCTGGCCCAAGGGCATCAAGCAGAAGGGCGAGGTCCGGCACCAGTACGTGCACGCCATCGACATCGTGCCGACCGTCTACGACCTGCTCGGCATCCAGCCCCCGGCCACGGTGGGCGGCGTGACGCAGAATCCGATCGAGGGCGCCAGCTTCCGCAAGGTGATCGAGAACGCCAAGGCGCCCGACCCGCGGCAGACGCAGTTCTACACGATGCTCGGCACGCGCGGGATCTGGCACGACGGCTGGCACGCGGCCACCGCGCACCCGCCGGCGCCGTCCGACTGGAGCCACTTCGAGCAGGACAAGTGGGAGCTGTACAACCTGCGCGAGGACCGTTCCGAGAACAAGGACCTGGCGGCGCAGAACCCGGAGAAGCTCGAGGAGCTCAAGCGCCTGTGGTCGGAAGAGGCCGCCAAGTTCAACGGTCTGCCGCTGGACGACCGCAGTCCGGTGGAGATCCTGGAGACCCCCCGTCCCCAGCTCTCCAAGCCGCGTGACCGGTACGTCTACTACCCGGGCTGCGCGGACGTGCCCGAGGCGGTGGCGGTGAACATCCGCGGCCGGTCGTACACGATCGCCGCCGACGTACGTCTGGACACTCCCGAGGCCCGCGGCGTGCTGTTCTCCCACGGCGGGCGTTTCGGCGGGCACAGTATGTACCTGCTGGACGGGCACCTGCACTACGTCTACAACTGGCTCGGCCGTATGGAGCAGAAGGTCAGCTCCCCGGGGCCGGTCAGCACCGGGGACCACACCTTCTCCGCCGCGTTCCGCGCAGGCAAGCGGGACGACCAGGGCAGCAGCCACGGCACGCTCACCCTGTACATCGACGACCGCCAGGTCGCCCAGGCCGACATCAAGACCCAGCCCGGCACCTTCTCACTGGTCGGGGAGGGGCTCGCGGTCGGCCGGGACGCCGGCCAGCCGGTTTCCGCCGACTACGAGACCCCCTTCGAGTTCCTCGGCGGCACCATCCGCGAGGTGGTCGTGGACGTCAGCGGGGAGGCCTTCTCCGACGTGGAGAAGGAGCTCATCGGCATGTTCCACCGGGACTGACGCCGGCCCATGACTCCCCTGACTCCCTTGACGCTCCCCGATCGGGGAGCGTCAAGGCACGTCAAGGCACGTCAAGGGGTCCGGCGTCCGCGGCGCAGCGGAACCCCTGGTGGCCGGTGCTGCTGTCGGGGGTGCTGGAGCTATGGGCGGCCACCCGGTAGCGGCGGCAGTAGGAGGCGTGGCACAGGTACGAGCCTCCCACTCCGCCTCGGTCGGCAGGCGCTTGCCGGCCCACGCGGCGTAGGCGGAGGCGTCGTTCCAGAAGACGTGCACCACGGGGTGGTCGGCACGGTCGGTGAGGTCGGAGCCGGGGCCCTCGGGATGCCGCCAGGAGGCGCCGTGGACCTGGCGCCACCACGGGGCCGCGGCGGCGGCCCGGGTGTCGGGGAAGCCGGGCGGCAGCAGCCCGGCGAAGATGAACGACCAGCCGTACCGCTCGGCCTCCGTCACGTACCCCGTCGCGGCCGTGAAGGCTCCGAAGTCGGCGTTGGAGACCGCGCAGAGGTCGATCCAGTACGGGGCGAGCGACACCTCGTGAACCGGTCCCTCACCATCCCCCGGGACGGTCCAGCGGTCCTGGGAACCCATCAGAAACCCGGCGGCAGTCAGGCGTACCATGCCCTCCCGGCCGGCCGGCCGGCCCGCCGTCGGCGGTCACCAGGGCCGTGTCCCCGGCCCATGACCGAGCCACCGCTGTGTGCGTGTCGGAAGCCGCTGGTGAGGGACTGCAGCAGCCGGATCGATGCAACAGCTCGCCGTCAGACATCGTCAAGCCTCCCTGGGTACGCGACCGCCTCACCACCTGTTGTACGCCGGCCCCGAAGCGCAGCCATCAGGGGAGTTGTTTCCACTCACATCGAAGTCGGCGCACGTGAGGTATAGGTGGTTGAACTTACCGAGCATAAAGGCCAGCACTCCAACAGCGAGCGTGACGCCAACGGCTCCCAGACGCTGACGCATGGGCAGGGCGGCGTAGTCCGGCACGAGAATTCGCGACAGCAGCCATGTGAGCATCGGAGCGCCTGCCAGCGTGAACAATGCCTCGAAGTAATGAAGGTAGGGGTAGCCGTGGGTTCTTGGCGCCATGATCGCCAGGAGAATCCAGGCCGAGGGCACGGCCAAGGCGATCCAGCCGCCCCAGGGCAGTGCACCTCGCGTACGCAGCAGCGCACCGGAGAGGAGCACTGCCGTTGCCACCGCCCAGATGGACAGCACGTTGTCGAAGAAGATGGCGTTGTACGCCCCCAACGTAAAGGCGGGCCACCAGATGAACAGGGTTCCACCCACTGATGCGGCGGCGGTGGCCCGCAGAGTCGGGTCAATCTCGGGCAGCTTGCGTTTCCCTTCCGGCTTGGCGCCAGGGGGCTCGTCGACCATGTTGTTCGCTCCGGCTTCTCACCATATTCATGCGCCCACGCCGTCAATTGAACTTGTCGACGATATATCAGTGCGGTATTCCACGTGGGGCGACATGCTTTCGCCGACGGACCCAACGAGGACTCGGTCATGGTGTCTGCAGGGCCGCGTATGCCTCACGCACGGTGGAAAAGACACGCAGTTGCCTGGTGGCACCGTCCCGGTAGGGACTCGCGCGCAGCGTGGCCACGACCTGCTCACGGGGCCGGGCGAGCACCAACTCGCAGCTGCGCGCCCGCAGATCCACGGTCAGCTGGGCCAGTACCTCGGCCGCGGTGGAGTCCACGTAGAAGACCGCCTCGGCGTCCAGGACCACATGGTGCGGGTACTGCGGCCGGGCCGCCGCCAGCGCGAGGATCCTTTGATGGATGCGGTTGGCGTTGGCGAAGAACAGCGGCGCATCCACCCGGTAGATCAGCACCTTGGTGGCCGCGCTCTCCTCGGGAGCCACCTCGCGGGGTGTGCCGTCGCCGGTGACGGTGAGGACCGCGTCGTGGGGCCAGGCCACGCGCCGCAGCAGCTGCAGCAGGGCGAGAATGACCGCCACCAACAGCCCGTGCAGCACTCCCAGACCCAGGACAGTGACCATCGCGGCCAGGGCGAGCACCGCCTCCATGCGCCAGCCCTGCCACAGCCGTTTGAAGCCCGCGATGTCGATGAGGTGTGAAGCGGACACCATGACCACCGCAGCCAGCACTGTCTTCGGCAGCAGCCCGATCACCGGGCCGGTGGTCAGCAGCCCGACCACCACGAAGCCTGCGCACACCAGCTGGAACAGCTGCGAGTGGGCACCGGAGCCGCGGGCGGACAGGGTGCGCTGGGTGCTCGCCATCGGCGGGAAGCCACCCAGAAAGCCCGCACCCGCGCTCGCCGCGCCCGAGGCCACCGACTCCCGGACCAACGAGATCTCCGCCCCGGTGGAGCCCGTGGTCCGACGCAGGACCGCCACCCCCTCGATCGAGGCGATCATGGCCATGCCGGCCGCCACCGGCAGCAGCGCCCACACATCCCCCCACGTCACGTTCGGCCAGATGGGGGCGGGCAAGCCGCCTGAGATCCCACCCGTCATGGCCACGCCATGCCCGGCCAGATCCGCACCGGCCGACACCGCAATCGCCACCACGCACACCACCGGCGTGACCGGCACGGCGTGCAGAGCAGGAACAGCGGCGAAGACCTTCCGCAGCAGGATGAGCAGGGCCAGGGAAGAGATACCCACCACGGCGGTCACGACCTGCACCTGCTCCAGATGGGTGAGCACCTCCCACAGCTTGACCATCGGACGGTCGCTGGGCGTCGGCACACCCAGCAGATGGCCCACCTGACTGGCCATGATCTGTACGCCCGCCCCGGCCAGGTAACCGAGCACCACCGGCCCCGACATGAACGTGGCCAGGCCCCGGAACCGCCCCGGCAAGAGCAGCAGCACACCCGTCATCAGCGCCAGACACGCCGCCAGCGCCACCGCCCGGCCTGCGTCACCGCCCGACCGGCCGCTCACCGCCGCGTACGTCATGATCGCCAAGGTCGACGACGGGCCGACCGCCACCAGCCGGGTGGAGGTCACCAGGGCGAACACCACCATCGCCCCTACCGCGGTGTAGAGCCCCGCCACCGGCTGCAGCCCTGCCACCTGCCCGTACCCGAGCCCCTGCGGTACCAGCGTCACCGCGACCGCGAACCCGGCCACGACATCGCCGCGCACCCCGCGCCATGAATACCGCTGCAGCTGACCCAGAAGCGGCACCGCATTCGCCACAGATGCTCGACGTAATGTCACTCGGTCATTGTCGGAAGACCAAACACCGGCAGCCTGGAAAAACGATGGGCCATCCCAGCGATTTCGCCGTACTGGCCTACAACGTTCCCGGGGCGACCAGCCTCGGACCGCCGAGGCGGGAACTGTGGGCCGTCAGAGCCATGTCTGACCGACCTTCGTGCCAGGGCACACCCGAACGGGTAGACCGGATACATGATCCTGTCTGAGGACGTGCTGCCGGAGGCATGGCTCGGCAACGCGATCGGCCTTCTGGCGGGCCTTGTGGAAGCCGCCGGCGCACTGATCATCTTCGTGGGTGCCGCGTGGGCTTTCGGCCGCTTTCTGGCAGCGCTCCTCGACAGGGGCAAGAGGTCCGGAAAATACAACCGGATCCGCCTGGACCTGGGCAGGTTCATCGCACTCGGACTGGAATTCCAGCTGGCGGCCGATGTCCTGCGGACAGCCGTCGCACCGACCTTCACCGAAATTGGCCAGCTGGCCGCCATCGCTGCCATCCGGACAGCGCTTAACTATTTCCTCGCCAAAGAGATTGAACGGGAAAGCGCGGACGTCGAACAGGACGACCAGCAAGCAACCGCAAAGGGTCGGAAGAGCAGCCCGGACCAGCCCAAGGACCCGGGCCCCAAGGCTCCACCGCCACGCTGAACTTCCCTCGGCCAACGTGCGGCCGGACGCCGCCGCCCTGGAGGACCTTGAGCCGACCGGCGGCTGGCCGGGGCTGCCGGCCGGGCTGACGACACCGCGGAACTTCCGGTGTATGAGCGGTGTTGCAAACCGGAACGGCGTTCCGTATCGTAAGTGGAACGAGGTTCCGCTTTGTTCAGTCGAAGAATCCGATCGGAAGGCCCTTTCATGCCCGACTCGCACACCCTGATATCCGTGAAGCCGGTCGTCCTGCCCGCCCCGGGCGGCCGGGGCGAGGACCTCCAGGTCCGTGTGTCCGCCCCCGCGACGGGCGGCGACCTGCCCGTCATCGTCTTCTCCCACGGCTTCGGCTGGTCGATGAACGGGTACGCCCCGCTGGCCGATCACTGGGCCGCGCACGGCTTCGTGGTCGTCCAGCCGACCCACCTGGACTCCCGGACGCTGGGCATCCCCGCCGAGGACCCCCGCACCCCCCTGATCTGGCGCTACCGGATCGAGGACATCACGCGGGTGCTGGACGGACTCGGTGTCCTGGAGGCGGCCGTGCCGGGTCTCGCCGGGCGGGTCGACCATGACCGTATCGCCGTGGCCGGCCACTCGTGGGGAGCCCAGACGGTGAGCGCGCTGCTGGGCGCGCGCGTCCTCGGCTCCGACGGCGTGCCCGGCGAGGACATGTCCGACCCCCGGGTCACGGCGGGGGTGCTGCTGGCCCTGACCGGGCTGGGCGACGACCTGACTCCGTTCGCCGCCGAGCACTTCCCCTTCATGAAGCCGTCCTTCGACACCATGACCGCCCCGGCCCTCATCGTCGCCGGCGACCACGACCAGTCCCACCTGTCCACCCGCGGACCGGACTGGTTCACCGACCCCTACACCCACAGCCCCGGCGACAAAAGCCTGCTCACCCTGTTCGGGGCGGAGCACTCGCTCGGCGGCATCCCCGGCCACGAGGTCGCCGAGACCACCGATGAGAACCCGGCGCGCGTGGCCCTGATCCAGCAGCTCACCACGGCGTTCCTGCGCAGCGCCCTCCAGGGCGACAGCGCCGGCTGGAAGGCGGCGGCCACCGCGCTGGAGGAAGACCCCGAACCGCTCGGGGCTCTGCGGAGCAAGTGAAAGCGAACAACCTTGGTCGACCTGACGGTCAGGGCCGGGCGGCGATGGCCTCGACCTCGAACAGCACGTCAGGCGCAGCCAGGCTCGCAACACCGATGAGGGTGTTCGTGGGCGGCTTCGTACCCCAGCCCTCCTGCACGGCCCCGGCGATCGGCCCGAGCTTGCTGACGTCGTGGTTCACCACATACGTCCTGAGCTGGACGACGTGGCTGAGGTCGAGCCCATGGGCGGCAAGAGCGATGCCGATGTTGTGGAACGTCCGCTTCACCTGCTCGGTGAAGTCGGCCGAGACCACCGCGCCGTCCGGGCCCGATCCGTACTGACCCGCGATCAGCACCAGTTCCGTACCCGCGGCGACGGTGGCGGTGTGGCTGTAGCCAAACGGGACCGGGTCGTGCAGACCGTCAGGATTGACCAGGGCGTGTGCCATGTGGATCACCTCTCGTGTGCGATGGGGCTCTGTCGTGCTGGTGGTAAGCCTCGCAACGAATCACGACATCCTGTGTCGTGTATTCCCGTAGGGTTTTCCTATGCGCGCTGATCGGTTGGTATCGCTGGTCCTGCTGCTACGGCAGCACGGCCGGCTGTCCGCAGCCGCGCTCGCCCGCGAGCTGGAGGTGTCCACCCGCACCGTGCTGCGCGACATCGAGGCGCTGTCCGCAGCCGGCGTCCCGGTCTACGCCGAACGCGGCCGGCACGGCGGTTTCGCGTTGCTGCCCGGTTTCCAGACCGAGCTCACCGGGCTGAACCACGACGAGGCACTCGCCCTGCTGGTCGCCGGATCGCGGCGCGGCGCGCAGGCGTTCGGCCTCGGCTCGGCGCTCGCTTCGGCCATGCGCAAGGTGGTGGACGCGCTTCCCGAAAGCCAGCGGGCCACCGCGGCCGGCGCGGCTCGGCGATTGCTCATCGACCCGGAGACCGACCTCCTCGCGCGGCGGCCGGCTGCCGAGGAGGTGCCCGACACCGTCGTGGCCGAGGTCCGGCGCGCGGTGTTCGCCGGACACAAACTGCGCATCCACTACGCGGCCGTGGACCAGACCCCGAAGTGGCGCACGGTGGACCCGATCGGCCTGGTCACCGTACGCGGCCAGGGCTACTTGCTGGCCACGCGGTCCGGCGCGGACCGCACCTACCGGCTGTCCCGGATCCTGGCCGCCGAGGAACTCGCCGAACCGGCACAGCGACCGGACCGGGTCGATCTGGACCGGGCCTGGCAGGAACGCAGCACACGGTTCCGGACCGGCGGCGATCAAGTCACCGTGCTGGTACGGATGGACCCGGCGCGGCGGGAGGACCTGGTGGGTACCGCACTGGCCGTCCTCGCCGAGGAAGCCGAGGAAGCCGACGCAGACGGCTGGCTGCAGCTGGAGGTGACCTTCCAGGATCCCAGACACGCCGAATGGGCGTTGTGGCACCTCGGCACGAACGCGGAAGCCCTGGCCCCGCACTGGTTGCGCGACTCCCTGCGCCACCGCGCCACCGCAATCGCCACCCGCTACGGAGTGCCGTCCTGAGCGACCGTGAGCACGATCTTGCCTTGGATGTGGCCTCGGGAGGCGCGTGCGTGTGCCGCCCGGGCGTCCGCGAGCGGAAACGTGCTGTCGATCGCTACGCGAACCGTCCCCGCGTCGAGGAGGCGTCCCAGTTCGGCGAGCTGCGCGCCGTTCGAGCGAACCTGAGTTCCCGAGACCGTGACGCCCAGCCTCGCGGTCTCTTCCTCGTCGAAGGCGCCGAAGAACACCGGGAACAGGGCGCCGCCGCGCTTGAGCGTGCGCAGGAGGCGACTGCTCTCCCGACCACCGACGGTGTCGAGAACAAGGTCGATCTCGCGCACGAGTTCCTCGGGACGGCTCTGGGTGTAGTCGATGAACCGGTCGGCGCCGAGCTCGCGCAGGAACGATTCGTGCGCGCCCGATGCCACCGCGATGACATGTGCACCCTGCCATTTCGCCAGCTGGAGCGCGAAGTGCCCCACGCCGCCCGCGGCGCCGTTGATGAGTACCGTCGTGTCGGCGTCGAGTGCCGTCGGGCGGTGCCGCGCCGCCTGGAAGGGCGACGGGTGATCGTGTCCGAGCTCGATCAGGAACTGCCATGCCGTCAGCCCGGCCATGGGCGCCCCGGCGGCGTGCACGTGATCGATGCCGGCCGGCTTGCGTGCGAGGTCCGATGCGGGTGCGGCCACGTACTCGGCGTACGCGCTGCCGTCGAAGCTGGGAAAACGAAGCAGACCGAAGACCTCGTCACCGACCGAGAGGCCGTCCACATCCGCGGCGACGGCCGCTACGACGCCTGACACATCCGTCCCCGGAATCACGGGCAAGCAGACCTTCGGCCTTGTCTCCGGAGGAAGGTTGGTCAGCCCCTCGCGTAAGTACCAGTCCGGAGGATTGACGCCGACCGCGTGCACGCGAACGAGCACCTCACCCGGCCCCGGCTCGGGAATCGGCACCTCGTCGTAACGCAGAACCTCAGGGCCGCCGTGCTCATGCACCCTGACCGCCCTCATCGTGCGTGTCGGCATCATTTTTCTCCTGCCCGCGCTGCGAGTTACGCTGATCGGATCAGTGATCCATGTATCCGGACCACTGATCCGAATATATGGATCAGTGGTCCGGATGGTCAAGAGGGACAGATGCGGGCCGACGCCAGGAAGAACCGTGACCACCTACTCGCCGTTGCGGGCGCTGTCATCACCGAGCAAGGCGTCGACGCATCGCTGCGCGACATCGCACGCAGGGCCGACGTAGGACTCGCGACGCTGCTCCGTCACTTCCCGACGCGCGAGGCGCTGCTCGAAGCCCTGCTCCGTACGAACTTCGACGAGCTGGCGGCAAGGGCGGACGCCCTCGAAACGTCGAGCTTGCCCGACGATGCGCTGGTGTCCTGGCTGCGCGACTTCGTCGCCTGCGCCCGGGACTACCGCGGCGTGGTCACGTCGATGATGACTGCCATTCAGGACGAGCAGTCCGCACTGCATGCGTCATGCGTCACCATGCGCGCGGCCGGCACACGACTCCTTGACCGCGCTCAGGCCGAGGGCCTGGCGCGAACCGACATCGACGGCACCGATCTGTTCGCGCTGGCCGGATCACTCGCGTGGCTCGGCGATCAACCCTCCTCCGCGCCGCGCGCTGATCACCTCTTCGATGTGGTCGTGAGCGCGATCCTGACGAGCGCGGCGAGCGGCAGCGCCGAGCGGCAATGCCGAGCGGAAACGCCGAGGGGGAACGCCACAGCCCCCTCGGGCCCGTAGCTGAAATCGCCGCGCACGCGGGACTGACCAGATCACTCCGCGGATCACTCCGCCACGGGCAGGCACTCGGCGAGCAGGCCGACGACATCGCGCCAGGCTCGCTGCGCATGCCGTTGGTGGTAGCCGACGCCGGGGAGCACGGTGTGGTCGACCGTCGGGTGGTGGAAGGCGTGCAGGGCGCCGCCGTAGACCGCGAGGCGCCAGTCGACGCCCGCGGCCTGCATCTCGGCGGTGAACGCGTCCCGTTGCGCGGGCGGCATGATCGGGTCCTCCGACCCGACCCCGGCCCACACCGGGCAGCGGATGCGCGCCGCCTCGCCCGGTCGTCCCGTGGTCAGTGCGTTGACTGTCCCGATCGCGCGCAGGTCGACGCCGTCGCGCCCGAGTTCCAGCACGATGGCGCCCCCGGTGCCGTAGCCGACGGCGGCGATCCGGTCGGGGTCGGTCCGCGGTTCGGCGCGCAGCACGTCGAGCGCCGCGTGGCCGATGCCCCGCATCCGGTCGGGGTCGGCGAGCAGCGGCATGCAACGGGCCAGCATCTCCTCGGGATCGCTCACATAGCGCCCGCCGCCGTGGAGGTCGAAGGCGAGCGCCACGTATCCCAGCTCAGCCAGGGCATCGGCTCGGCGGCGTTCGACGTCGCTGAGCCCTGTCCCCTCGGGCCCGATCAGGACTGCGGGCCGGCGGTCGACACCGGCGGGGAGCGCGAGATGCCCGATCATCGTCAGGCCGTCGGCCGGGTACTCGACCGTGAGCGTCGTAACCGTCGTCATAAGACTGGACAGTAGTGATCGTCGAGCACCGGCCGGGCCGGTGTTCACCGCCGGCAGAAGAGCGCCACCGGCCCCCTCGGCGTACGTCCAAGCCCGCCAACTCCAGCGCACGCACAGGAACGATCTTGCAGATCACGTTTCGTGTGGAGTGTTCTTGGCGAAGTACTTCAACCATGGGCTCACCGCCGGTCGCCGGTCATCCTGCTGTCGCTGTTTTCCGTGAGCCCCGAGGCGGGCACTCCGTCCCGGTGTTGGGCCCACGGGTCGATGCTGAGGCGGAGCGGACCGCGCGCGTGCTGGCCGGGTTGGCGACCCATGCCAGACCTGTCGAGCGGACCCTCGCGCTGCGGCAGGCCGCTGCGGCTGCCGGTGAGTTGGTGGCCGCACTGTCGGCTCTGGCTCCGGCCGTGGCCGGTGAGGGACTGCCGGCGGAGTCGACCAGTCAGTCGTTCTTCCGGGTCCGTGAGGGGGAGCTGTCGGATCAGCAGGCTGCCCTGCACGGTGTCCTGGTCGTCCACCGCGGTCTGGAAGACCTGTGTGAGGCTCCGCTGTCGGGCGCCGACCTGGCGCTGGAGGCGGCCGGGATGCGGCAGGCGGTGCTCGACCTCACCGGCGCAGCGCCGGGCGCCGACCCCGGCTCCGTACCGCTGGTGGCCGCCCCCGAGCCTGCTGCGCGGGCGTCGATGGAGAGTGTGTGGAGTGCTCGGTGGCTCATCGGGCACCAGGTCCATGTCCTGTTCAACATCTGCGCCGCGGTCGCCGTGGCCGACGCCACCCGCCATCTGCGGCACGGCGACGGCGATGCCGCTCTGCCGCGGCTGGCAGATGCGACGGTGTACGTGCGGGGCTTCCCGGCGGCCATGACCCACGCAAGTACGGTCCCGGCCGACTACTACATGGCGGCGATACGCCACACCATGGCGCCGCCGTCGGTGGACGTCCCGTTGAGCGGGCGCCAACACCGCGGATACAAGCTGTTCCGGGCGGCGATGAAGGACCTGCTGTCCGTGGTTCCCGACTCCTACGAGGAGTTGGCGGCCCGCGCCCCGGAGCTGGCCGAGGCACGGGACGCGCTCTTGGAAGCCGACATCGTGGACGGTGAACGGCACGTCACCCTCGCGTACTCGATGGTGCATCTGCGTCGCTCCATCGCTCAGAAGCCCGAAGGCCCCGACAACGCCGTCGCCGAACTACGGCTCATGCGCCATCGCCGCGCGGCCCAGTACGCCTCCCTGATCCGATTCGGGGACCACTACATCGCCGACGCCGTGGCCGGCCTGCGCCACTCGTGAGTCCGCGTGTCCGCCGCCCACACCTCCGGCAGGAGACCCTGATGCCCGAGACGACGCCCGGCACCACCCAAAGCTCTGCCGTCGCCGCCGACTGGGCACTTGACCCGGCCGATGCCGGCGCGTGCGAGCAACTGGCCCGCACCCTGTGCACGGGCGAGCACGACCAGGTCGACAACCCCGGGTGGGTGGCCCGGGCCCGGGACGCCTGGGAGGACCTTCCCTCCCCGCTGCGCCGTGGGCTGCGCCACTTCCGAAGGCACTCCGGCCCGCATGGCACATTGGTCATCGGCGGCCTGCCCGTCGATCAGGCGGCCCTGCCCGCGACACCATCCGTACCCGGCTCGGTCCAGCGCCGGGCCACCGTCCCGGCCGCGGTGCTCACCATGGTGGCCTGCGGGCTCGGCGAGCCTCTCGCCTACCGGGCTGAGAAAACCGGCGCCCTCGTGCAGGACGTCGTGCCCGTGCCCGGGCAGGAGAGCTTCCACGGCAACGCCGGATCGGTGCCGCTGTCCTTCCACACCGAGAACGGCTTCCACCCCCACCCACCCGACTATGTGATCTTCCTGTGCCTGCGCGCCGACCACGACCGGATCGCCGGCATGCGCGTCGCCGGCATCCGCCAAGCGCTTCCGCTCCTCACCCCAGCCAATCGCCAGGCCCTGTTCGCACCGGAGTTCATCACCACACCACCACCTTCCTTCGGCTCCGACGCTGCCGCGAGTGAGCCCGACGTCGAGCCCCGACCGGTGCTGTCGGGAGCGGTCGAGGATCCCGACATACGGATGGCCCAACTCGTCACCACCCCGCTCACCCCGCGGGCCGCCGCGGCGCTGACCGAATTCGGCCGCGCCTGCGAGGCGACTGCCCGCACCCTGCGCCTGAATCCGGGCGACCTGGTCGTCATCGACAACCGCGTCACCGTCCACGGCCGCACCGCCTTCCACCCCCGCTACGACGGAGCAGACCGCTGGCTGCAACGCACCTACGTCACCACCGACCTGCGCCGCTCCCGCGACCACCGCCCCCACGACGGCCACATCCTCACCCGCTGACCAGCGTCCAGTACCGGTACTCACGGGTCGCTCGCGAGGTAGAGGGCGAAGCCCCAGGTATTGGCGGATCCGCCGTAGCGCAGACGCAGCTGTTCGCCGTCGTTCAATCGAGGCGTTTGACAGCGAACCCAGTCGTTCAGGCTTCCTTGTCAGCGAGCCTGGTCGCTCTTCGGCCCGATGCCTTTGATCCTGGTCGGAGTTCCCTCCGGGGCGAACGAGTGGTGGAAGGTGAAGGCGTGCGGCGCGGAGCCGTGGTCGTGGAGGTGCTCCAGCCTGGAAACCCCGTCCTGCCAGGTGGGTATCACGCCGTCGGAGACCCACCAGGACACGTAATTCGGGTGTCCGGTCCTCTCGAACCAGTCGTAACGCCTGTTCAGCGCTTCACGGTGCAGACCGGTGTAGACGGCGTCGAAGGCGGGGCGCAGGTCGGTCCAGAGTGAGAGTGTCGTGGCCAGGGCGGTGGTTTCCACCGTACGGCCCTTGCTGTACCAGGTCGGTACGGCGAACTCTCCCCATGCACCCCAGTCCGCCCCGAAGAGCATGCCCCGGTCACCGTCTGCCGCTTCAGCACGCGCGAGGTACCCGGGGTGCTGACTGATCTTCCGGTAGACGGCTTCACCAATGTCGTAGAACTCGTTCGTGAGAGGTGCGGGATCGGCGAGAGGTGACTTCAGGACGCCGAATGTGTACAGCGCAAGATGGGGCATGCGTCTCTCCCTGGTTGGGGGTGCCTGGTGTGGACCCGGTTCGGTGGCTTACGCATGGGGGCGAGGGTTCGTGGGGCATGACCAACTCATCCCGTCGCGGGTGGCTCAGCCCGAAGGAACTCCTGCGCGACCGTGGGCGATCGCCGAAGACCAGGTGAAGGTAGCTGCCTCTGCGGCCCATGTCGAAGTTGCGTTTTCCCTGCCCAAGTGGCCTCTTGCACCGGTCATTACGGGGGCTGGGGCGGTGACGGGCGGGGCAGGCTGCGGGTGCCGCCGAACGCGTGCGGTTGAAGGAGATGGCCTACGGCCACAAGACCGAGCACCGGCGGCGGGTGCGTGCACAGGACAGGTGGTGCTGCACGCCGTGCGTGGATGCTCCAACGCATGCACCGCCCGGGAGACGGGGCTGCATTTGGACACCGTGCGCCGCTGGCGTGGCCGGTTCGCCCAGGCGGACCTGCCCGGGCTCACAGACCGTCAACGCTGCGGCCGTCCCGCCTCGTTCACACCGCTGCAGGCCGCCGAGGTCAAGGCGCTGGCCTGCCGGCTACCTGCCTGCCGAGGGTGAAGTACCGCTCTCACGCTGGTCGTGCCCGGAACTGGCCCGCGAGGCCGCCCGGCGGGGCATCACCCCGTTCATGTTGGCGTTGACCGTGCTGGATCCGTACAAGCGATTCGTCGACGAGATGCTGCGGACGGATCTGGACGCGCCGTGCTGGAGCGACGCCGGGGTTCGACCCGTGCGAATGGTGTTCGACTTGCGCGAGCGCATCGCCGAAGCCGGACAGCCCGACCCGCTCGACGTCCGGTGCCCCTCACCCACCGTGCCGCGCCGCCGACGGAAAGCCGTGGCGGCAGGGCACCCAGCACCGTACCGACCGTGTCACCCCCACCCGTCTCGCCGCATTGCAGGGGCAAGCACGCTGCCCTTCATGCCTGACCGGCGTCCGTTTCGGTCGCCTCGACGGCTACGACGGAGCCCCGTGCCAGGGCACCGGCGTGGGCGGCGGCGAGCGTGATCCGTACGGCCTGCTCGGCGGTACCCTCCTCCACCGGATCGGCACTGACCAGCAACCGGAAGTAGATCGGGGCGGCCAGCGTTTTGATCAGCTCGACCGGATCGGTGTCGGCCGGGAGCTCGCCCCGCGCGATGGCGCGCGCGACCACGGGCTCGGCCCGCCGGAACCGGTCGGCGAAGATCCGCCGCTTCGCCTCGGCGACCTCCGGCAGCCGGCCGGCGTCGGAGAACATCGCGGTCTGCACCGCCCTGCCCACCGGGCCGGTCATGCTCTGCACGAGCCCCCGCGCGAGGGCTTGCAGGTCGGTCTCGACGGCGCCGGTGTCCGGAATGGGGATATCGGTGGCGAAGTGCTCGGCCAGCGCGTCAACGACCAGACTCGCACGGTCCTTCCAGCGCCGGTAGAGCGTCGTCTTGTGCACCCCGGCCCGCTGGGCCACGCCCTCGACGGTCAGCTCGGCATAGCCCCGGTCCAGCAACTCGGCGAGGGTGGCGGCGCGCACCGCCGCCTGTGCCTTGAGGCCGCGCCCGACCGGACGGGCGGGTTCGGAGGGACTCAACTCCATTGCAACTCCTAGTTGCGTTAGCGGCTCGTCGCATGTCAGGATCCAGCCTATCGCAACTTGAAGTTGCATTAAATGGCTCCTGTCCAGCCGGGTGCCGGACGCCCTCAACCCAGGAGAAGGAAGGCCATGCCCAACGCCTCCCGTACGTGGACCCCCGACTCAATCCCCAACCAGTCCGGCCGCTTGGTGGTGGTGACCGGAGCCAACAGCGGCATCGGCCAGGTCACAGCCCAGGCCCTCGCTCGCCGGGGCGCCCATGTCGTGCTGGCCTGCCGCAGTCCCCAACGGGGGCAGGCGGCCCTGGACCGGCTGCTGGCCCACGCGCCCGGAGCCCAAGCCGAGGTGCGGCTCCTGGACCTGGCCGACCTTGCCTCGATACGCGCCTTCGCCGACGGATGGGATCACGGCCGGCTCGATCTGCTGGTCAACAACGCCGGCGTGGCGATGGTGCCGTTCGCCCGGACCGCCGACGGCTACGAGTCGCAGTTCGGCATCAACCACCTCGGCACCTTCGCGCTGACCGGGCTCATGCTGCCCCATCTGCTCGCCTCGCCCGATCCGCGGGTGGTCACCGTCAGCAGCGAAGGCCAGCGGTTCGCCCGCTTCGACCTGCACAACCTCAACGCCGAACGCCGCTATCACGCGATGTTCACCTACCTGCAGTCCAAGCGCGCCAACCTCTACTTCGCCACCGAACTGCAACGCCGCGCCGACGCCGCCGGCCTGAGGCTGCGCAGCACGGCCGTCGCCCCCGGACTCACCCGCACCAACGTTCTCACCGGCGGCGCCAACGGCAACCGCAGCCGACTCTACGGAGCATTGACCCGGCTGCTGCTCCGCGTCGCCTTCCGCCCGACCCCCGAGGGCGCCAAGACCTCCCTGTACGCCGCCACCGTCCCGGACCTGCCGGGCGGAGCGTACGTCGTGCCCGACGGACCACTGCAGCTACGCGGCGACCCCGTCCTGCGCGACCGGGAGCGCGCCATCCGTGACACCGACACCGCCCGCCTGCTGTGGGAGCTGTCCGAGAGGCTCACCGGCGTTCCCTTCCGGCTGTCCGACGATGCCGCATGCCCCACCCGAGAGTCCCACTAGCCAGCCCCCGTTCTGGTCGACGACCCCAAACTCATGTTCACCCCGGCAGGCGCCGCAGTCGCCGCGTTCCGCATCGCATCCACCCCGCGCACCACGAGCCCCCACAACGGCTCACAGGTGCCGTCCGCGCCGCGGCCGGCCCGCGCGGCCGGTCGCGGCCCCTCCCGCGCGCGTGAGCAGTACTCGACCCCGGACAGGAGCCCCGCCCCGTGACCCGCACACCCGACGTCGTCACCCTCGCTTCCCTCGACACTCACCGCCTGATCGTCACCCTCCCGAACCAAGGCCCCGCGGACGTCCGCTCGAACCTCCCGCGCGCCACCGCCGCCGCCATGCTGCGCCGCCTCGCCGACGAGCTCGACGCCGAGCTGCTCCTCCCCGCCCTGCCCGGGGAAGCGTTCGCCACCCTCACCCAGCAGCTCACCCGCCGCCACCGCCCCGCCGAGGCCGCCCGGCACACCGCCGACGCCCTCGCCCACCACACCCGCGAGCTCGCCAACATGCTCGCCGCCGCCCTCGACCGAGGCATCCCCGCCGAAGCCCCGTCGGTCGGCCGGCATCTGGTCTCGATGCTGCGCAGCCACGCCGTCAATCTCGACAGCCCGCCCCGGACCGCCATCGACGATGTGCTCGACCTCGCCGCCGCCCGCCTCACCCGCCGGACGCAGCGATGAGCAGCAACACCACCCTCGCCGTCGCCGCACCCCCTGGTCGCGTGGGCCGCGCACGCAGGCGACCACCTCGTCGTGGGGGTCGGCGTGCGCGCGGGACATCTGGTCAGGACGTACCTGGGTGTGGCATGCGGACCTGTTCGGCGATCCAGGATCTCGCGAGCTTCGTCCAGGTGGCGGCTTCGTCGGCGCCCTCGGCGAGACCGAGACTGTGCGGGCCGTGGGCGAAGACGTGCACGGTGTGCGGTACCTCGTGTGCGGCCAGGGCCGAGGCGAGCCGGTAGGTGTGTTCCGGCGGTACGTAGATGTCTTCGGCGGTGTGCCAGAGGAAGAAGGGCGGAGAAGCCTCGGTCACCAGCGCGTCGAGGCTTGTCTGGCGGCGCAGGTGCGGTGAGGCGTCCTCCCCGAGCAGGATCAGCCGTGCGGGTCGGTAGGTTTCGGTCTCCATCGATGTGATTGCGTAGCCGAGGAGGGCGAACTGGACGGACTCGTGTGGATCGCCGCCGGGTGCGAGGGCGGCCAGGCCCGCGAGATGCCCGCCGGCCGAGAAGCCGATCAGCCCGATGCGGACTGCCCCCTGTTCGCGTCTGCGGCGGATCTCGGCTTGCAGAGCGACCAGCGGTTCGGGATGGCGTACGTGGAGCGGGTAGCGGAAGACGCTCGCCGACAGGCCCAGCGTGGAGAGCCACTCGACGATCGGCTCCGCCTCGTGCGAGGCGTGCGAGGCATAGCCGCCGCCTGGCAGCACGATCAGATGTGTCGTTGTGGCGTGCACCCGTTCGGTCTTTCCGCGAGACGCCGGTGCCGTCTCGAATGGATTGCTCATGCCTACCTCCGCCTTGCTCTCGGGCGCCGTGAGCGGCCCTGTCCACAAGGCTGTACCAAGGGCAGTGACGTACTGGGTCTTTCGGCGACATGCGACCGGGTGAGGTGCAGTCGTGCGGCGGTTCCAGGGGGACGTTCGTCCAGCCTCGGCCGCACCCCCAGCAGGCGGACGGCGGTGCCCGCTCTAGGTGAAGAAGGGGTCGTCCACCACGTGGGCCCAGCCGCCGTCCGGCTGGCGTCGGAGGATCTCCGTGGTGGTGGAGATGACCGGCTCGGGGCCGGCACCGGTGAGGGTGGCGGTATTCGATACCAGGGCGACGTCGTCCACCTGTCGGATGTCGCGCAGGTCGAGCTTGAGGCGGGCGCCCGTGTCGATCAGCTGTTGCAGGCCCTTGCGGATGGACGCGGTGCCTACCAGGTGGGTTCCAGGGGTGGGGACGAAGTGGGCGTTCGGCTCGTACAGCGACACCAGGCCCTCGATGTCACCCGCCTCCAGGTACTCCACGAACAGGGACCCCACCTGCTCGGGCGTCTCGGCGCGGCGCCGGGCCGCGGCGCCGACGGGCTTGTCGCCCCAGCTTGCCGCGGCGAGCAGGTCGTACCAGTCGGGATGGGCGCCGTAGGGCAGATGGTGGCGGAGCAGAGCGCCCGGGAAGGTCAGCGGGGACGCCTTGTGGGGCTTGGCCTTGGCCTGGGTGACGATTGCGTCGCTGAGCGCGTAGGCCAGGTCCATGCGGGGGAGCAGGGCGTGCACCTCGTCGGCGAGGCCGGGCGGGAGGTCCTCGCGCCGGATTCCGAGGATGTCGGTGCCGATGCCGGCCTGCGCCAGCGCCACCTCGGTGCCCTTCCGCCCGGCGATGCCGTCCGAGGTGTGCAGGGCGATGGCGTCCCAGGCGATGGCGATGCGCCGTTCCTCGACGCCGCGTTCTCGGAGGAAGGCTGCTGCGGTGTCGGCGCCGTCGACTTCGAACCGCTGGTCGCCGTTGCCCTCCTCGCTCACCCCGATGTCGTGCAGGACGCAGCTGAGGAACAGCAGTTCGTCGTCGTAGTCGGTACCGGCGGTCAAACCCTGGTTCTGGGCGTGGGCTCGGGCGAAGACGTAGCTGCGCACGCTGTGATGGAAGACGAAGTCCGGCGTTGCCCCCGCAACGTAGGTGTAGGCGTCCCGGGCGAGGCCCGTGTCGGGGAGGTGGAGCTGCTCGAAGACGGGCAGGGGTGTGTCAGTGGTCATGGTGTGGCTCTTTCGTTCGGACTGTGCGACTGAAGCGGAGTGCGTGCAGTCGGGTGGTGGATAAGGCGAATCGACAGAGCTGCGCGGCCACTTGTTCACCATGTCGATCGATGGCTTGCCGATCGGCAGCGCCTACGCCCGGTGATGGCGCCGGATCACACCTTGCGGGTCCAGGCTGCTTCCTGGACCTCCTTGATGAGCTCCTCGGTCGCCGGGGGCCAGACGTTCCGGTACTTTCCCTGCTCGGCGCCGACGATCTCGACCATCTTGTCGATCATGTCTTGGGGCTCGAACTGGTCGGCCAGAATTTCCGCGAATCGGGCCCGCACATCCTCGGTCCGGTTGAAGTTGACCGAGTCGTCCAGCCAGCGGAAGGCCGTGTCCGCGATGCGGTCGTTGAACCCGGTCAGGTACGCCCCGGGGTTGATGGTCTGAACGGTGATGCCGGTCGGCGCGAGCTCGTCGCGTAGGGTCGCTGCGATCGCCTCGAGGGCGTGCTTGGTCGCGCAGTAGGGCCCCAGGCCGAACGCGGTGAGCATGCCTCCCATCGAGCTGACGATGACGACGCGGCCCGCGGCGCCGGCGTCCACCCAGGTGCGGATCACCCGCTGGGTGAGTTCCAGGTTCGCGAAGACGTTCGTCTCGAACGTACGCCTGACCAGCTCGACGGGAATCTCCGCCAGCGGCCCGCAGTCACCGATCGCGGCATTGCTGACGAAGGTGTCGAAGTCCCAGCCGGAGACAGCCGCGATGTCGCGGGCGTCCAGGACGTCCAGCTTGTCGACCGTGACGCGGTCCTGCAGGCCGAGTTCCCCGATGTGCTTGCGCAGTTCGGTCACCTGCGACCAGATCTCCGTGGTGGCGATGACCTGGTGCCCGGCCCGGGCCAGGCCGATGACGGTGCCGCGTCCCAGGCCGGTGCCGGCGCCGGTGATCAGGATCTTCTTCATCGTGCTTCCTTATCCGAGCGCGATGCGGGCGACCTCGCCGTCCTGGACGGGCATGCCGCCCGAGACTCCGATGGCCCCGATCAGAGCGCCGCTGTCGTCGTGGACGGGGAGGCCGCCCGCGTAGGGGATCAGGCCACCGTTGGTGTACTCGGTCGCGGGAGCCGGGCCACCGGGCTTGCAGAACTCCCACAGGTTTTCGCTCGGGCCGTTGAACAGGACCGAGGTCTTCGCTTTGGTCAGCGCGATCTCAATCGAGCCGAGGATCGACCCGTCCATGCGGGCGAACGCGACCAGGTGTCCGCCGCCGTCGACGACCGCGATGTTCATCGCGACGCCCATCGCCACCGCCTGGGCGCGGGCCTTCTCGATCATGGCTTGGGCCGTATCCAGTGTGATGCTCATGGCGTTTGCCCCTGTCGGTAGCGGTGCCAGGTCGTGCTGCGCCTGGTGGGTTCGCACGCAGCTGCCGTCTGCTGTGCACCGTCACGGTGCCTGGAAGCGGCAGGCGGGGTCTCTATCGGTCATGAGGCGACCGTAGGCGCGATCTGGGCGAAGGAGTCAGTGGCATGGATGCCATGCAGCGATAGAATCGTGCCATCGGCATGGGAGGTGGGATGTCAGGCGGAAAGCACCGCGTGGTGGTGGTGGCTCTCGAGAACGTCCTCGCACTCGACATCGGGATCCCGTTGCAGGTCTTCGGGAGCTGGCCGGATGGGCCCTACACGGTGTCGGTGTGCGCGGAACAGCCCGGGCTCGTCGCGATGCACGGCGGCCCCGCGCTGTCGGTCGCCGATGGGTTGGACGCCCTGGCTGCCGCAGACACCGTGATAGTCCCGGGGTACTTGGAGCCCGACGCACCCTCCGCCGCGGTCAGCTCCGCGCTGGCGGAGGCGGCAGCTCGGGGCAGCCGCATGGTGTCCATCTGCACGGGCGCGTTTGCCCTTGCCGCCGCCGGCCTGCTCGACGGCCGACGGGCCACCACGCACTGGCAGTACGCAGCAACACTGGCGAAGCAGTACCCACAGGTGACGGTGCAGTCGGAGGCTCTGTACATCGACGAAGGCCAGATGCTGACCTCCGGCGGCGTCACCGCCGGCCTCGACCTGTGCCTGCACCTCATCCGCCGCGACCACGGCACCCGACTGGCGAACCAGCGAGCACGTCTGCTGGTCGCCGCGCCGCACCGTACGGGAGGTCAGGCCCAGTTCACAGACCTGCCGGTGCCCCCCGACCCGGATGACGGACCGGCGCCGGTGTACGAATGGGCCCTGCACAACCTGCACCAGCCGCTCACCGTCGACCAGTTGGCGCGCCACGCCGGGATGTCGCGTCGCACCCTCATCCGCCGCTTTCACGCCGACACCGGCCGACCGCCCATGCGCTGGCTGCTCGACGCACGGCTCGGCCTCGCACGGGAACTCCTGGAATCGAGCGACCTGACGGTGGAAGCGGTCGCACGGCGCTGCGGCCTGGGCACGCCGGCCAACTTCCGGACCCTGTTCAAAGCCCACGTCGGCGTACCGCCCCGCGCGTACCGCGAGACGTTCCACTCGGCCCCGCCGAGCAAGGCTTGATTGCCGGCCGATCGTTGTTGTCAACCACCGTCCACACGCCTGCCTTCACGGAGAGTTCGAGATCAGTCATCTTGCTGGTCGGGGATGCGGTAGAGGCCTCCCGGAGTGGCACGTGTCAGGACACCGGCCCTCGCCCGTCCCGCAGCCGCCCGGCGAACGCCCGCGCGGCAGCCAGGTCCCCGGCGTTCGGCCGCTGCTTGTTGATACCGCCGATGAGCTTGAAGGGCGTCCAGGTGTCGAACGCCCGGCACGAGAAGCTCCCGTCCACCTCGAAGCCCTTGCCTTCGAGGAACTGGACCAGAGGGCGGGTGAAAGACATCAGCGGGATCTCGGGGAGCCCGCTGGTGGCGAACACGAACGCCCGGCCCCGGCCGGTGGGAAGTGCCTTGACGAAGTCGGTCAGGCGAGGGTGGAGCCTGCCGTAGAAGACGCCCGAGCCGAATCCCACGAGGTCGGCCCCGGCCAGCTCCGCCAGGTCGGCCTGCTCGGGGGAGACGACCTTCGCGCCCAGTACCTGGGCCATGCTGTCGGCGACACGACGCGTATTGCCGTGCGATACGGAGGCGCACACGATGACGGCATTCATCCTCATGATCCCTTCTCTTGCTTCCGTAGTGAGGACAGCGCAGCAGCGTCAGATGTGACACCACTTGAGTGTGATGGTGGCCATACCATATGGGGGCAGCGACAAGCCCCCGGCCGCTTCGCAGTCGAGCTACAGATGGTGATGTTGCTGGTCGGGGGCGGTACGGGAACGGGTGCGTCCGCGATGATCGAACGGCTCCTGGACGCCGGACATCACGTCGGCTGGGTGACCGCTGACGAGGTCTACGGAGGCAACCCGACACTGCGAGCGGTGCTGGAGGGCCGCAGGATCGGCTATGTCCTCGCGGTGGCCTGCTCAGCCGAAGGGACAACCGTTTCTATGACTGGGCCGTCATCGATCTGGCCGAAACGGCGCCAGGCCACCGTCAACTGCTCATCCGCCGCAACCGCACTACCGGCGAACTCGCCTACTACCGTTGTCGTTCCGCCGAGCCACAGACGTGAAGATCACGATCTACGCCTGGAGTGCTCGTCCGCCGAATGAATGGCACGAATCTTGCGGCACGTGTCACGCATGCACCTGCCGTGGTTGGAATCGCGACGCCTAGCCTGCACATATGGACTTCTCGCTTGAGCTTCCGACTGGCCCGTTGGCCGAGGCCATCGTCTCCGCGGTGCGTGACTCCGAAACCACTTCCGTCTTCAACCACAGCGTGCGGAGTTTCTATTTCGCGCAGCTCCTGGCTGAGCGCGAGGGCTGTCTGGAAGATGCCGCATACGACCGTGACCTGCTGTTCGCCGCAACTGTCCTGCACGATCTGGGTACCGGCAATCTCGCGAAGGGTGAAGCCCGATTCGAGGTGGAGGGTGCCGACCTGGCGGCAGCTCTGCTGCAGGGACATGGCACCCCCGCAGCGGACATCGACCGCGTGTGGGAGGCCATCGCTCTGCATACCTCTCCTGGCATTGCTGAGCGCCGAGGGCTGCTGAGTTACCTCACTCGCGAAGGTGTGGGGATGGACTTTGGGCGCAATGCGGAGCTGGCCTCTGCATGGCAGGAGGAGATCCACGCCGCCTACCCCCGTCTCGACATGGTGCGTTCGTTGGTCGACGCCATCGTGGAACGAGCTGCTCGGTCAGACGCCGCGGCGCCTCGATACTCCATTGGCGGCGAACTGCTGCGCGAGCGTCAGGTCGACGGTGTGACAAGGATGGAGTTGGAGGCCGCCTCATCTCCTTGGGGAGAGTAAACACTTGGCCGGCTAGGGCCCGGCGTCGGGTCGGGTTCGTTGAGGAGGTTGACTCGTATCAGATCGGCGGGTGATCTGGTCATGGTGAGTCCGTTCGTGTGAGCCGGATCGGTGGCGGAGGCTCACCCGCTTTCGCGGCCGACTGGTCAGGTCGCGGCGGCCGGAGTCATCCGTAGCGGGGCGAGAGCCGTGGTCCAGGCGATGACCTGGTCGAGCATGGCGTCCAGCGAATGCAGGTGATGGTCGCCGGGCTTGAAGACGCTGAAGTTCTCGAAGTCGGTGTGCAGGGAGAGCGTGACCTGTTGCCGTACGTCGGCCATCTGGAGTTCGGCGGCGACCAGGCGCAGTTGCTCGGCGGACCGTACGCCGCCCGCGGCGCCGTAGGAGACCAGGCCGAGGGCCTTGTTGTTCCATTCTGCGTAGAGGTGGTCCAAGGCGTTCTTCAGGACGCCGGGGATGCCGTGGTTGTACTCCGGGGTGACGATGACGAACCCGTCGTAGGCGGTGATGGTCGCGGCCCAGCGCCTTGTGTGCTCGTGTTGGTACTGGCCGAGGGAGGGCGGCATCGGTTCGTCGAGGTGGGGGAGGGGGTGGTCGCGCAGGTCGAGCAGTTCGAAGGCAGCGTCGGTGCGGCGTGAAGCGTGGTCGTGGACCCAGCGGGCCACCTGGTCTCCGACGCGGTTGGGCCGGGTGCTGCCGAGGATGATGCCGATGGTGGGCATGATGGGCCTGCCTCTTCGTGGTTCCTTGCGAGTGCGCTGCCCGGAGCGGTTCGGTCAGCTCGGGGCGGCGGCCGACGCCGTGACGGCGGTGGTGAAGTCGGGCTGCACGCCGAGCTGGGCGAGCATGACGCTGAGGCCGACGTAGCAGTTGAACTCCTTGATCTTGCCGTTCTCGACGTACCAGAAGTCGGCCGTGGGGATGTCGAGCGTGGCGCCGGTGGGCTGGATGGTGCCGGCGGGCGTCTCGAAGGGGCCGGTGAAGGTGCCCCGGATCGTCAGCTCGACGGCGACGACGTCACCCATGACGTGGAAGCGGTGCAGTTCGCGGTGTATGTCGGGGGCGAGCGCCCTCATGAAGGCGACCAGGTCGCCCAGGTGCTCACCGCGGTAGGTTTCGCCGGCGACGATGTTGTTGAAGACGCCGTCCTCGGCGAACAGATCCACGAAGCCCTGTATGTCCAGGACGCTGCCCTCGGCTGCTCGGTACGCCGCCCGGACCACGGTTTCCGCGTCGGTGCTCATGGCGCCCTCCCGTGCGAGAGAATCCATTCAAACCTTTGATTGAAATTGTGGGCAGGACTCGGTCGGCTTGTCAAGCAAGCGATTGAATTTACTCCTGCACGGGGTCGGGACGGCGTATTCGCCCACGGCAGGCGCCTATCGGGCTCCTCGGAAGGAGCCGGCCACCACGGGGACGAGCATTCGCTCGACCCGGTCGGCGGGCTCCGCGGCCAGCTCGGCCCCGATGGGTGCCAGCGCGAGCCAGTTCAGCATCCCGGCCGCGCAGCGGACCCGGAAGACGAGTTCGCGCTCGTCTGCTTCGGGAAGGTTTGCTGCCAGGACCCGCACCGCCTTCCGTCGGGCCTGCTCGAACTTCTCGGCGAGCCTTTCCCACCCTTCGGGAGGGTCGATCCCGACCCGCGCCACGGTCCGTATCACGGCTAGATCCCGCCCCCCGGCCGCGAGCGCGCTCATCATCGGTCGCGCGAACGCCTCGGCCAGCTCGCTCAGCGTCGCGGTGCCGTCCAGAGCGTCGAGCTCCCGGATCTGCGCGTCCAGGTATCGCTCCAGCGCGTGCTCGATCGTCACCTCGCACAGTGCCTTCAACGAGCCGAAGTGGTAACTGACCGCGGCGACGTTGGCTCCGGCGTTCTGGGTGATCTCCCGGAGGGTCACCCCCTCCTGTCCCCGCTGTGCGAGCAGCTCAAGGGCAGCCGCCAGCAGATCGTCCCGCGTTCGCTGACCGGCCTCACGGCGCAGGTCCGTCTTCTCTGGCCTCACAGTAGAACTCAAGCGACTGTTTGACTTCATTGTCAAGCGGTCGGCCGGCCTGCCAGGCCGTTGGCATCCGCCGAAGCCGTCCACGATGGGTGGGTATTGACCTGCGCCACCGTGGCCCGGGACAGATGCTTGTAGCGGTCAGTGATCGATTCCGCCAAGCCGGAGGGTAGGGCCCCGCCATGCTCCTCCGCTCGTGTGATGACCTCTTCCGGCCCGGAGTCCCGGTTGGCGATGACGATCGCGTTGACGGTCGGGCGGCGGATGCTGTCGTAGCGGAGGAGCGCGGTCGCCGGGTCGTGTTCGCGGCTCAGGCACCAGGCCAGGACGCGGGCGTCGACTATGGACTGGGATCCGCCGTTCATGCCCATGGGGAACATGGGGTGGGCGGCGTCACCGAGCAGGGTGACGCGTCCGAAGCTCCAGCGGGGCAGTGGGTCGCGGTCGAGCATCGGGTACTCGAACACCGCCGAGGAGTGCTTGGCGAGCCGGTTCAGGTCGATCCACGGCAGGTTCCAGTCCGCCAGGCCGGAGCGGGCTTCCGTCGGCGTGATGAGGCGGTTCGAGCGGGCCGACGGTCCGGTCGGCCGCCCGTGTCGTACCTCCAGTACCCAGTTCAGCAAGGCGTCACCGCCCTCGGCCGCCGGGTCCGCGATGGGGTAGGCGACGAATTTCGCTCCGGGTGTGCCGCCCGCCACCACGATGGTGCGGCCGTCGAGGACGTGCGGGTGCCTCGCGACGCCGCGCCACATGTGGACGCCGTTCCAGTGGGAGGGGCCCTCGTCCGGGTAGAGCTGGGCGCGCACCGCGGAGTCGATGCCGTCGGAGCCGATCAGTACGTCGGCGTCCTCCGTGATCGGCGTACCGGTCGCGCGGTCGACGAAATGCGCCCGGACGCCGGCCTCCGTCTGTTCGAAGCGCTGGAAGAGCCGGCCGGTGTGGAGGGAGTCCGGGCCCAGGCGCTCGCGCACGGCCGCCAGCAGCACGAGGTGCAGCCGGCCGCGGTGCACCGAGTACTGCGGCCAGCGGTAGCCGGCGGAGATTCCGAGGGGTTCCTCCCACACCGGAGTGCCCGCCCGGTCGTGGTAGCTGAGCCGGTGCGGGGGCAGTGCGATCGCGGCCAGTTCGTCCGCCAGGCCGAGTTCGGTGAGTTCCCGTACGGCGTGGGGCAGCAGGTTGATCCCTACACCAACGGCCTCGATGGCCCGCGCCGCTTCACTCACCCGGGGCCGGAAGCCGGCAGCGTGCAGGCTCAATGCACAGGTCAGTCCGGCGATGCCGCCGCCCACGATGCTGATCCTCATCGGCTTCGTTCCTGCCTTTCGTGGTCGGGCCGCACGGCCCGGGGTGGGATGCGGCGGTGATCGCTGGTGTTCCGTCGTGACCGGGGCTCCGGTCCGCACTCTTGCGGACCGGAGCGGAGGGGAGGGGGCCGGGTCAGACGGTGGCCTCGGCGGCGGTTTGGATGAGGCGGGTCGTGACGCCCGCGTGGCTGATCATGGGAACGTGGGAGGCGCCCGGGACCTCGATGATGCCGCGGGCGCCCGCGCGCCGGTAGAAGAAGCGTTCCAGGGCAGGTGGGATGGCCTTGTCCTCGCCGGCCACCAGGCCCCAGGAGGGGATGGTGCGCCAGGCCGCGGCGGTGGTGATGTCGGTGAAGGCGGAGGCGCTGAAGGGCCGTTGGGTGGCCTGCATGAGGCGGGTGGTGGCGGGCGGCACATCGGCGGCGAACGCTGCGCGGAAGCCGTCGGCCCGGAGGTACAGGTCGGTGCCGGTGGTGCCGTCGGGGTTGGCGTAGGGCACGGCCCGGGTCGCGGCCTGGATGATGCTGCCGGGATACTTGTTGATCAGTACGCCGAGCTGCTCGCCCTCGTCGGGGACGAACGCGGCGATGTAGACCAGGGCCTTTACGTTGGGGATCCCCGCCGCGGCGTTGGTGATGACCGCGCCGCCGTAGGAGTGGCCGACCAGGACGATTGGGCCCTCGATCGAGCGCAGGACGCTGGCGGTGTAAGGGACGTCGGTGGTCAGGCCGCGGAGCGGATTGGCGGGGGCGATGGTGGGGTAACCGGCACGCTGGAGGCGCTGGATGACGTCGTTCCAGCCGGAGCTGTCGGCGAATCCGCCGTGTACGAGGACGACGGTCGGCTTGGTTCTGGCCGCGGCTTCGGCAGCGCTGTGCTCCGCTGCGTAGGCGGTGGAGCTCAGCGGTCCCAGCAGCGCTGCCGTTCCGGCGACGGCGGCGCCGGTGGCGAGCACGCGGCGGCGCGTGGGGTCAGGACCCATGGCGTGACTCCCTCTCAGGGGACGGGGCGCGATCGCCTCTCGCCCGGCGGCGTGCCGGGCGAGAGAGAGTGTGGTGCGTGGTGTGGCGGAGTGGCGGAGCCTTGGCGCCGTCAGGCCTGGCCGTTGACCGCCTGGGCGGCCTGGGTGATGACGGCCGCCACGACGGCGGGGCGGGAGACGTAGACGGCGTGGCTGCCGGGGGTTTCGGTGACGACGGCCTTCGCGCGCTCGGACATGGCGCGCTGGGCGGGCGGCGGGATCATGCGGTCGTCCGTGGCGACCAGGTACCAGGACGGCTTGATCCGCCAGGCCGGTTCGGAGACCGCGCCTTCGAGTGCGTCGACGCCCCAGGGGACCTGGGAGTCGGCCATGAACGCCGCCACGTTCTCGGGCACGTCGGCGGCGAAGGAGGCCGCGAAGCGGTCCCGGTCGAGGAACAGGAAGCCGTTCTGGGGCGGCAGGATCGGCGGTACCGGTGCCCCGGGCGGCGGGTCGGCGATCAGGGAGCTGACGGACTCGCCCTCGTCCGGCGCGAACGCGGCGATGTAGGCGAGTGCCGTGACCTTCGGGTGGGTGCCGGCTTCGGTGATGACGACGCCGCCGTAGGAGTGGCCGACCAGCACGGCCGGGCCGTCGAGTCCGTCGAGGATCTGGCGGGTGGCTGCGACGTCGCCGGCCAGCGAGAGGGTGGGGTTCTGTACGACGGACACGCGGTAGCCGTCGGCGGTCAGGTGGTCGTAGACCCCCTGCCAGCCCGATCCGTCCACGAAGCCGCCGTGCACGAGCACGATGTTCCTGATGGGTGCCATGGTTGCTCCTGAGCTGGAGGGACAGGCCATGCCGCCTGTCCCGGTGCACGGGAGTCAAGTCCCTGGCAGGGCAGCGGACCATGCGGAACCGCATGCAGAAGTAGTCGCGTTGCCTTTTCGGGCCGTGTCGGCCGTGTCGGCCGTGGGCGGTGGGAGCTGGTCCGTGCCGCCTGCCGGCCAAGGGCGCTGGACTCTGCGGGTCCGGGCGGCGGGCGTCGACCGGGACGCCGGGACGGAAGGCCGGCCGGCCGTGCCGGTCTCCGGAGCGCCGACCGGGCTGTGGGGATCTCCGTAGCAGCCACGACGTGACCCTCCTGGTCAGAGCCTCGCGCTCGGCCGCGGCCTCCTCCTCGTGGAGCCGCTCGCGGGCGAACAGGCGGACCAGGTCGTGGAAGCGGTATCGGCCCGTTGCCGTGTCGTGGAGCAGGCCGAGGTCGACGAGCCCGTCGAGGGCGGCCCAGGCATCCTCTACGGGTACCCCGGCGGCGAGGGCTGCCAGGGTGGCGTCGAAGTCCGGTGCGGGTACGGCGGCGAGTCGGCGGAACATCCGCCGGGAGGCGTCGCTGAGCTGCTCGTACGACATGGCGAAGGCAGCGGCGATCTTGAGATCGCCGGCCTGGAACTGATCCAGCCTGCGGTCCTCGCGCTCCAGCCGTGCCGCGAGATCGGCGGCGTCCCATCCGGGCCGGCCGGCCAGCCTGTTCCCGATGATCCGCAGGGCCAGCGGCAGACCGCCGCACAGTTCGGCCAGCCGGGTATGCGCCCGATCCCCGCCGAGTGCCATGTGTTTGCCCAGGATCCGGGTCAGAAGTTGTACCGACTCCTGCAACGCCAGTGGTCCCAGGATGAGCCTTCGGACGCCCTCCAGCCCGGAGAGCAGCCGCCGGCTGGTGATCAACACCCTGCCCGCGCCTCCCCCCGGAAGGAGCGGGCGCACCTGCTCCTCCGTAGCGGCGTTGTCGAGGACGACGAGCACACGCTTGTCGCGCAGCACCGACCGGTACAGGGCGGCGCGCCCCGGGACGTCGCCCGGGATCCACTGCTCCGGGACACCGAGGGCGCCGAGGAGCAGCCGCAGCGCGTCGCCGACGGGCAGCGGATGACGGGACATGCCGAGCAGGTCGAGGAAGAGCAACCCGTCGGGATGGCTCGGCCGAAGGGCGTGAGCGGCCCGGACCGCGAACGTGGTCTTGCCCACTCCTGCGGGACCGGCGACCACACCGACCACGCCGACGCCCGGTGCACTCTCCTCGTATACGAGCTCGCTCGTCCAGACCAGTTCGGCCGCGCGGCCGGTGAAATCCGAGACCGACCGGGGCAACTCGCACAGGCCGCCTCGGTCTGTCCAGCGGCTGCGTAACCGGCCGTCACGCGCGAGTTCGGTGAACTGCTCGCGAGGAGCCCCCGTCAGGGCGAGGGCATCCGCCAGAGCGGACACGGTCCGGTGCTGGGGTCCCCTGCTGCGCCCGCGCTCCATGTCCGAGAGAGCCCGGGCGCTCACCCCGGACAGTTCGGCCAGCTGTTCCAACGTCATGCGTGCCGCGTGCCGATGACCGCGCAGCACCTCTCCGAAACAGAGATGTCCAGGGATGGAACACACTTCCTCTCCGTTGCAGGGGGGAGGCACCGAACCCGGGCCGCACCCACCGGGGCGCGACCCGAGACCTGTGTCGCGTGGACTGCGCTCGGTCAGCAGGGCCGGTAGGAGGAGATCTTGTTGTCGATCCAGGACGGGATCGTCGCTGCGTTGCTGCCGGCGGCCACGAAGGAGGCGATCTCTTGGGCGAAGTTCTCCGGTTCCTCCAGATGGCCGAAATGACCGCTGTGTTCCAGGAGCAGCAACCGGGAGGCGGGCAGGAGTTCGTGCAGTTCCTGAGCCCACCGCACTCCGCACACCACGTCGTGGCGGCCGACCACGACCAGCGCGGGCACCGTCAGGGCGCGGAGCGCATCGCGGTCGTCGAACAGGTCTGGGGCGCCGTTCCCGCCGAGCCCCGAGATGTAGGTCGCCTGCAGAGCCTCTTGGAGGCGGCTCCAACGCGGTGTGTCCGCCCAGTAGTCCGCGACGTAGGCGGGCAGCACCCCCTTGGCAGCGGCGACCATGGCCTCGTCGTCGGAGATGGCGGGTATCGCGGCGAACGCGTCCATGACCGACTGGACGTCCGGGCGGCCGGCTTGCCGGGCGGCGAACTCCCCGGCCTTGCGGATCATTTCCTCGCCGAACTCGGGTCCGTTGCCCGGAGCGCTCTCGTACAGGACCACGCCGGCGAGCTGATCGGGGCGGTGCATCGCGTGGTACTGGGCGACGAACCCGCCGTGTGAGTGGCCCAGCAGGTGAACGCGGCCGACGGCGAGGTGGTCGATCAGGGCGGTCAGATGACGGCTGTAGAGGTCCCTGGTGTAGCCGTGGGGGTGGGTGGCGAGCCGGTCCGAGCCGCCCGTGCCGGTCGGCTCCAGGTAGACCACCGTCAGGCTCCGCTCCAGCTCCGGGGCACGCAGGTACTCCCATGCGATGCCGGGTCCGCCGGGGTGCACCACGCAGACGGGTCCCGTTCCGTGGACGTGGTAGCGCAGGGCGAGCCCGTCCACCTCCAGGCTGTGGACGCCTTCGGCCAGCGGGTTGGTGAGAGGAGGGACCATCAGTACTTCCGATCGTGACAGGCAGGTGGATGACACCCACAAGATGCAGCGGAGCGCCGGAAGTTCACACCCGCTGATGTGATCTGGGTCACATCATCAGGTGTGGGGTGGATGCGGCGAGTGCGTCCGCCCGGGCGGCGGGCGGGTGATGGAGGTGTCGGTGCGTACGACGAGCCCGGGCCGGTCCGATGCGGGCTGTCGGTCGCCGCCGGACAGCAGGAGCGAGAGGTGGGTGTGCCCGTGAAGGCCGGGTGGCTCAGGAGGAACAGGCCGCCGGGCACCAGCCCCTGGCAAGGCGGCTGGCAGGCCGGGGGTGCCACAGCCCCGCGGGGCCTGCTACTGCGCCGGCCGGGGGAAGACCACCCGGAGCCTTTCGACGCGCCCGTTCCGGCGGAACATGAGCCAGGCGAGGTTCGGCGGGCAGACGTGCCGGGCACCGTCGTGGGTGACGTCCATCTCCCAGATGGCGATGTCCCGGCCCGCCACCACATGGCGTACGTGCTGACGCACCCCGTCCTCCAGGTAATGGCGCATGACCGGGACGGGGTGCACCCGCTCGCCCGCCCGGCCCAGTCGGCCGACCATCTCCGACTCCGCCGGCCACAGCTCGGAGATCTCCCGGGGCAGGCCTCCGGCGTCCCAGGCCCGCAGGGTCGCCACGGCCTCGTCCCGGCTCGCCTCCGTCACCGCCGCCGCATCACCGTGCGCCTGCGAGGCGGTCTCAGTCAGGGCCCGCGCCATGTGCGCCCGGGCGTGACTGAGCCTGCTGCGCACCGTGCCGACCGGCACCTCGCAGGCATCCGCGATCGCCTGGTAGGAGGTGATGCCACTGAAGTGGCGCAGCATCAGCACCAGTCGCAGGTGCTGCGGCAGGCCCTCCACCGCCTCCCAGATCCAGTCGCGCATCGCGTGCCGATCGATGTGCCGTTCAGGCTGCGACCCTTCGTCGTCGCCCAACCGCAGCTGGTCGAGGCCGTCCAGGCCAGGCACCTCGTGGCCGGCACGCAGGCGCATGCGGCAGGCGTTGCGGACGATCGCCCGCAGCCAGGCACCGACGGCCTCGCCGTCCCGGACGTCGCCGATGCGCCGCAGCGCGGTCAGCGAGGCGTCCTGTACCGCGTCGTCCACGTCGGGCCCGTAGCCGAGCAGGCTCAGAGCCACCGCACGCATCGACGCCTGATGCCTGGCGATCAGCAGCCCGAGCGCCCCGGTCTCACCGGCCTGCGCCCTGCGCGTGAGCTCCTCGTCCGAGGGATCCGAGGAGGGCGGCCCGAAAGGCGCCATGACCTAACACCTCCCGTGGTGGGCCTGCCACAAACGTTACGCGGAAGGGGAGTTGAAGCCCGCTTCTCATCGCCGACGATACGGCCAGAATGGACCGTCCGTCACTCCGTATCCGAGCTTCGAGCTTCGCCCCGATATTCGGGCAGCCGGCTCGGTAGAGGGCCATCGAACTTGGCTCGCAGGGCCGCGCCAGGTCCGGCCGGAGGTGGCGTCCGGGGCCTTCTTGACCTTGACGCGACGGCAACGTCTCTACTGGGTGCCAGACGGACCGGAGCGGTCAATGGCCTGGGCTGGCTGATGCCGCGGGAGCTGGAGAGGACACCGATATGGGTACCGAGGTCGAGAAGAACCTGGCCCTGCTGCACACGGCGTACGGGATGATGGCGAGTGGTGATCTCGACGCGTGCGTCGAGGTACTGACGGAGGACTTCATCGCCAACGTGCCCGGGGCACCCGAACCGCTGCACGGTCGGGAGATCTGGAGGCTGGGGGCGCAGACCATGCTGGAGGCCTTCCCCGATCTGAAGATCACAGTCGAGGAGATGTTCGGCGTCCACGACAAGGTGGCGGTGCGGGTCCACTTCCGCGGAACGCACCAGGGCACCTTCCAGGGACTGCCGGCGACAGGCCGGTCGGTCAGCTTCCGGAGCATCGAGATGTACCGCATAGAGGGCGACAAGATCGCCGAGGAATGGGTGGCTCCCGACTTGATCAGCCTCATGCAGCAGATCTCGCCCAGCCGGGCCAGGTCACGATCCTGACGTCGCCGGCGACCAGGGGCTCGCCCCCGCGGCCACGCCCGGCCCCCGAGTCTTCGACTGTTGGTCATCCCCGGATACGGGCCCGCGGGGAGGCGTGGGAGTGGCTGACGACGACCTTGCCGAAGGGGCCGCCGGTCGCGTAGTGACGGTAGGCGTCCACGGCCGCGTCGAAGGGGAAGACACGGTCGATCACGGGCCGGAGTCCGTGCGTCCCTATGAAGGCGTTCATCGCGGTGAACTGAGCGCGGCTGCCGACGACGACGGTCCGGACGGTGGCACCGGAGGCGAACAGGGCACCGGTGTCGAGGGGCGCGGCGGCATTGCCGACGAAACCGACGCACGCGATCGTGCCCGCCAGGGCGATGGCGTGGACCGACTCGTGGAGCATTCCCGCGACGTCGATGATGCGGTCGGCGCCCCGGCCACCGGTGAAGGTGCGGACCTCGGTGGCCCAGTCGGGCGTGGCCGAGTAGTCGACGACCTCGTCGGCGCCGAGGTCCCGCAGCCGCGCGGCCTTGGCGGGACCGCTGGTCGTGGCGATCGCGCGCGCGCCGAGGGCCTTGGCGAACTGGAGCGCGAAGAGGGACACCCCGCCGGAGCCCTGCACGACGACGGTGTCGCCGGGCCCGAGGCCCGCTCCGTCGCCGGTGAGCGCGTTCCACGCCGTGACCGCCACGCACGGCAGGGTCGCCGCTTCCTCGTACGACAAGTGCGCCGGGACGGCCACCAGCGAGTCCGTGTCGAGCAGCGCGAACTCGGTGAGCAGGCCGTCCAGCGAGCCGCCGCGCTGCGCGAGGTGCTCGACAGCGAACGGGCCGTCCTGCCAGGAAGGGAAGAGCGTGGCGGCCACGCGGTCACCGACGCGTACGGTGTCGGCGCCCGGGCCGACCGCGACGACCTCGCCGGCCCCGTCCGAGACGGGGACGACGTCGGGCTTGACCGGCAGTACGTAGGTCCCGTCGAGCACCATGAGTTCGCGGAAGCTCAGGGACGTCGCTCGCACCGCCACCAGGGCCTGGCCGGGACCGGGTACGGGCGTATCGTGCTCGCGGACGGCAAGGCCGGACAGCCCGGCACCCGTGTGCGACAAGTGGTAACTCAGCATCTGGGGAATGCCCTTCTCATGACGACGTGGGTGGTACGCGGGTCAGGGGAGGTGCGGGTGAGCCGGAGCGGGGTCGGCTCTGGCGGTTCAGTGCCGCTTCACGCGTCGTCGGACTCGGTGGCCAGCGGGACCTCGCCGGCCGTCTTGCTGAAGCCGAGGGCCTCCACGATCCGGCCGTCCGTCACGCGCATGACGTTGACGCCCTGCACCCACTGGTCGGGGCCGTCCCCGAAGCGGTAGGTCCACACGATCGTCGCGCGCTCTCCCGCCACGATCACCTCCTGCGGGGTGAACTGCGAGGTGAGGTCCTCGACGAGGGCCGTCCACCATTCCGTACAGGCTTTGCCCCCGACGACCCGCTCCCCGCGCGGCGCAGGCTGGACGCTCTCCATGACGCAGTCCTCGGCGACCAGGTCGGCCAGGAGGGCTGCCTCACGGTCGGTGAACGCGCGGTTGAAACGGTCGATGACTTCGGCGGTGCTGCGCACGGACATGACGCCTCCTCGAACGAGATAGACCGGTCGTTCTATCGACCGCTGGAGATATAGATAGACCGATTGATCTACCGCGTCAAGTGCTGGCACAATCACGCCATGACCGCTTCCGCCAAGCCGAGCCCCCGCGAGCGCCTGCTGCTCGCCGCCCAGGAGCTGACCTACACGCACGGTGTCGGCGTCGGCGTGGACGCCCTGCTCAAGGCGGCCGGCGTCGCACGCCGTTCCCTGTACGAGCACTTCGGCGGCAAGGACGGCCTGATCGCCGAGGTACTGCGCCGCAGCACCGCCGAGGACGTGGCGGAGTACCGCGCCACCATGGATGCCGCGGGCGGCGACCCGCGGACCCGGCTCCTCGCGGTCGTCGACCGGCTCGGCCGCATCGCCGCGGGCCCGGACTTCCATGGCTGCCGCTACCTCGCCGCCGACCTCGCGCTCACAGACCGGGAGCATCCCGGCCACGAGGTCACGCGGGCCTACCGGCGCACCCTCCACGGGCTGTTCACGGACGAGTTCGCCGCCCTCGGGCACGCGCGCCCCGGCTTCGCCGCCGACCAACTGCTCATCCTTGTCGACGGCCTGCTCGCCACGGGCGCGGCCCGTCCCGAGAGCCGGCCGGCCGCCGCCGCGGCTCGCGAACTCGCCGAGCACATCGTCGACACCGGGCTCCCCACACCGCCGTGACGGCGGACGCCTCATGTCTGGCGCCGTGAGGACGGAACGGGGGAGCCGACTGTGAAGTGATCTTGCCGGCAGGACGCCGTGCGGAACGATCGGCCGCCGGCCACCCCGCGCACACCAGATCGCCATCGTCATCGCGGCCCTGCGCAAGGCCGCGGCCCGCGAACAGCGCCCCGCCGACGCCGCGCGCTGCTACGCCGAGGCGCTCGCGTTGTGGCGGGGGCCGCGTTGGCCGGGGTCACAGGGGAGCAGGTGTGGAGGACGAGACGGCCCGCTGGGGAGAGGTCCGCCTCCACGTCCGGGAGGCCTGGACGCGCGTACGCCGGGACCTGGGGCGGCATCGTGTGCTGCTGCCCGAACCGGCCGCGGCCGTAAGGGAACATCCACTGCGCGAGCGCGCGTAGTGCCAGTGTCATCGAAGGGTGCGCGGGTCAGGGCGACGTCGACGAGTCGGGTGCGCAGTCCGCAGGTCGGGTCGGTCAGGTCGGCTTCGCGGATGCGGACCTCGATGCCGGGGTGCTGTCGGCGGTACGTGGCGGCCAGCCGCGTTGCGCCGCGGCTACGCGCAGGCGTACCAGGTCGGCCTGGGCGAGGAGGTTGCGCGCTTCGTCCAGGAGTGCCGCGCCGGCGGGGTAAGGGTGACGCCCGTGGGGGAGCGGTGCAGCAGTGCGGCACCGAGGCCACCGTTCCTCCGCAGCCGCTGCACGACCGCCGCTTCCTGCAACGCGAAGCCGAGCAGCAGCACGGCGACTGCCGGGCGATCCGGGTAGCTCTCACGGGGGATGCGCCAGCTCACCGCGCCGTCCGTCGAACGCCATCGCCGCCCGAACGATGGCCCGTAGTTGCCGACGGGACGGCGGCGCACTCGAATGGGTTGTCGCGGCGGTCAGTACATGTAGCGGCTGACGGTCTCCGGGTGGATGACGAGACGAACCCAGTCTGCGGCCAGGATCCCGGCGAGGTCGTTGGTACGGGCTGGACCGTCGAGGTTCCAGTAGCGAGCGGCCAGGCGGGCGGCCAGGTCGTGTGCTCCGTCGGGCTCCACCGTGGTGCGGCCGGAGATCGACACCCAGTGCTCGCGTTCACCCACTGGGGCGGCGACGACGATGGAGGCGCGGGGGTCGCGGCGTAGGCGCCGCACCTTTGGCGTGTCCGGACCCGTGAACAGCTGGATCGTGTCCTCGGCGGTGACCTCGAACCACACCGGCCGAGGCTGCGGCGGGAGTGGCCCCCCGGCCACGGACAGGAACCCGTACAGGGGGCGTCGGAGAAGCTCCAGGTCCTGGGCGGTCAGCGAACTGGCATCGGTGCTCATCACGGTCCTTCCGATAGCTGGGGGGAATGGTTCCGAGGTTGCGCAGAAGGCGTCGACTCGTTCGGAAACAGGTCGGGGGCCGTGGGACGTTCATCGCCGCCAGGCTCCCGCCGCCGCGGCCAGCACGACGTACTCCTCGAAGGTCCGGGGCGCCCGCCCGAGCACGGTGGCGAGGTCATCCGTCGTCGCCGCGATCAGGCCACGTTTCATCAGCACGAACATCTCGGCGACGTGGTGGGCGTCGTCCTTGCCAAAGCCCTCATCAACCATTGTCCTGGCGTATTCGTCGGGGGAAATCTGTCGGCAGGTGAGAGAGCGCCCGGACTCCCGGGAGATGAGCTCAACGGCCTCACCAAAGGTAAGCGCACGCGGTCCGGTCAGCTCGTAGACCCGTCCGGCGTGCCGACTGGGTTCGGTCAACACCGAGGCCGCGGCGTCGGCGACGTCCTCGATGTCGATGAACGGCTCGGGGACCATGCCGGCTGGGGCGGCGCCGCGCCCGGAGAGCAGGACCAGCCGGCATGGTCCCCGGCGAACTCGGCCCGGGCCACGAACTCGTGAACGAGGTCACCCACGACCTGCGAAGGCCATGTGAGTACGGCAAGTGCAGAACGGGCAGGCTGGCGTTGAATTCGCGGCGACCTGGCGCCGACGCGATTCGCGACGAGGACCGCCGGAACCCGCTGGGGGGAAGGCGTTCGTCGAGTACGGGCGGATCGTCAAGTCCGTGCAGCACGGGGTTTGCGGTCGGGAACCGTAGACGGGTCGGGTCGCGTCCCTTCCCGGGACCGTGGAAGGGAAGCCCATGAGCATCGACCCACCCCGTCAGTCCGGGCCACCGCCCGCGAGCATCGACCCACCCCCTGCGTCCGGGCCACCGCCGGCGGGCGACCCGCCGCGGCCGTACACGCCGTTGTGGCGACGGCTGCGTGAGGACGAATGGCCGCCGCTGAGTGAGGTGTTGCGGGGGCGGCGGGAGCATATGTCCCACTGGGTGTTGCTGGTGCTGCTCCTCCCGTGCCTGTGGTGGCTGACTGTGCCGCTGCTGGTCGGCTACCAACTGGCCCGTACGGCCCGCCGTACGGCGCGCCGGGTCTTCCCCGTACGCCCGGAAGGGTTGGTCGAGGATCCCGAGGTGTTCTGGGTGCAGCGGGTGCGGGCCTGGGGAGCCCTCGTCATCTCGGGGCTGCTGCTGGCCGTGTTCGGTGGCTGGCAGGACGTGTGGGAGGCGCAGGGGCAGTTCTTGGAAGGGCTGGTGTTCGCGCCCTGGTTGGCGCTGCTCAGCGCGGCGGTGGTAGTGGCGCTGCTCTTCTGGGTGGCCAGGCCCGGGACGCGGCGGGTCATGCGGACGAAGCTGTGGCCGGCCGGCCGGTCGGGCCTGTGGTACTTCGGCGCCTGGACGCTGGTGCCGCTGCTGTTGACGGCGGCGAGCAAGGGGATGGGGCTGCTGCCCAGCAGCGCCAACGGGCTGTTCGGGGTGCTGCTCTGGGCGTCCGTGATGTTCGTGTGCTGGGCGCCGTTCTGGTGGGTGGTCTTCTTCCTCTGCTTCGCCACCGGTCCGGCACTCCGTCACGCCTTCAACCTGTCCGCCCTGCATGCGGCACTGCCCGCGCTGGTCACCACCGTCCTGGTCTGGGTGCTCGCCTTCCGCGGCCTGTGGTCGGGCGGCCTGCCGCCGGGCCCGGTGCCGCTCGCGGTCTGCGCCTTCCTCGGTGGCCCGGTGTCGGTGACGGCATTGGCCTGGTGGGAGATCCACCGGCTGCGGCGGCGGCACGGGGTACGGTGGCGGGGTTAGCGCCGCACAGCTGCGCGTTCCGTCCGGCCGGACACGGCAGGCGAGCCCCCGTCCGGTGATCCGCAGTGCGCCCGAAATACCAGGAACCGCCTCCAGCCGATGGAGCGTCAACTCCTGCGACAGGAAGTACCCGAAGAGTCGTGCAAGGAACGGAAGGGGTAGGCAGCGGTGTGGGTTGCGATGTCGCTCCTGGCAGGTCTCACCCTCCTCGGGTTCGGCACGTATGAGGCCATGGTCCAGCACCGCCTCCAGCGCGAGGGGATCCGCGTCAGGGGCCTGGTGGTCCGCCACCACACGGATGGCCTCAGAGTGGAAGGTGGTCCTGTCTACTTCGCGGTGGTCGAATTCGTTGATGCGCAGGGTAGTCGGCACACGTTCCAGGCCAGGTCATCCGGAGTCAAGGGCTTGCCCGTGGGCGGTGGGGTCCCGGTGCGCTACCTTCCCGAGGCCCCGCAGGGCGCGCGAATCGACCTCCTCGGGAGACGGACTGCGGAGGTCGCGGCTCTTCTCGCGGGCGGCACCCTGTTCACGGCCATCGGGATCTGGATGCTCGCCACCGGTCGTTGAGCTTGTCGTTGAGCTTGCTCCTCAGCTTGGTCTTTTTCTTCTGGCGTTGAGTCGAACGGCGTCTCGAACTGGGTAGCTTGCCTGGGGTTCGCCGGACGTGGGTGCGGCCTTCGTCTGATCACGTGCTGCCGCCGCGATGGTGCCCAGGAACCGTACGGTGCCGAGCTGGATGCCGTACCCGAGCTGGGGCCGCGCACCCCGGCAGGCTATCGCCCGCAGGCGGGCGTCCCGGGCCGGCAGGAAGTACCCCGCCGGCTGCCCGTCAGCGAAATCAGGGTCCCAACCCGGCTCGACGGGGCGGCTCAAAGCAGATGTCTCGGCTGCTACTCGACCGCCTCTGTCCCTCTTCGCTACCTTTCCGCTAGTGCCATCCATTTTGGCCTGGGAAGGAAACATGAATCCTTTTCGACCCCCGAGGGCGCCCCGGTGGCCGCGTACCGTGGCCCCCACTGTGGGACTTGCCCTCCTGGCGGGGCTGCTCCCCGTCGTCCTTCTGCCCGCAACGCCCGCAGTCGCAGAGGCGTCCGACCTCAAGCTGGCCACCTGGAACACCTGGGACGGCAAGAACGACACCCTTCAGAAGGTTCCCGGCCTGATCAAGGAGCACGCCCTCAACCTGGTGGCTCTCCAGGAAGTGGCCGATGGGGACCTGCTGGAACACAAGCCCGCAGCCGCCTTCGACATCGCCAACCGCAGCCCGAACGGAACTCGCCTAGGGGACTGGCGGGTTGAGGAGTTCCACTGGGACGGCGACATCACCGTCTACCGCATCCGCACCGGCAGCAACCGCCGCAGTCTCGCCATCGCCACCAAGAAGCGCGCCGCGTCCCACGACGACCTGCACGCGGTTCAGGTGCGGGGCGACGCCACCGGAAAGGCCTTCCCCGCGTTCGGGATGAAGCTCGACGGGAAGTGGTACTACTCCATCCACGCCACCACAGCGCCGAAACGGTCGAACAACAACGCCGACGGCATCGTCGAGGACATCTCGGGCCTGCACAAACAGCAGGACTTCAAGGCCGGCTGGGCCATCATGGGGGACTTCAACCGGTTCCCCGACGAGAAGTCGCGGGCCTTCAACACCCAGCGGAACCGTCTGAAGGGGGCCAAGAAGGAGAACTTCGCGGAGGACCAGGGTGCTCTCACCAGCGTGATGGAACTGGAGGACAACGAGCGCGTCGTCTTCTCCGGCGCGAGCACGCACAAGAAGGGCGCGGAGCTCGACTACATGGTCGACGGGGGCGCCGGCGAAGGCCTCAAGGCCAAGCGGCTCACGAGTTCATTCGGCTCCGACCACTTCCCGGTTCTCTTCGAAGCGGGTGCGGAGGAGCCGGACACCTGCACGGCCGACGACGGGGCGGGAGCATCGGGGGCGGCACGGGCCGCCGCTGCCGGCGTCTGCCCGGTCGAGCCCGGTCTGCCCGCCGCCACCGTCTCCCTCGGCGACAGCTACATCTCGGGAGAGGGCGGTCGCTGGCAGGGCAACGCCAACGCTCAGGTGGACGGGCCCGACGGCGAGCTCGACCCCAACAACGACGCCTGGGGTACTGACCGGGCGGCCCACGGCACGCAGGTCTACGAGAAGAACGCCGCCGGAAGCGACGCGTGCCACCGCTCCGATGTGGCGGAGATCAAGGGTGCGGCCATCGGCGGCGTACCGAAGGAGCGGCGGTTCAACATCGCCTGTTCCGGCGCCGAGACGCAGCACATCCTCAGCGAGGAGTTCAAGGGCGAGAAGCCGCAGATCCAGCAGCTCGCGGAACGTGCCGCCGACCATGAGATCGGTACCGTCGTGCTCTCCATCGGCGGCAATGACCTGCAGTTCTCCGACATCGTCCAGAGCTGCGCGATGAACTTCATCACCAACAAGGAGTCCTGCCGCAAGCAGGCGGACGAGGACCTCAAGAAGCGCCTGAGCGCCGTCCGCGAGGACGTCGCCCGGACGCTGGACGCTATCCACGACACCATGGGCGGGTCCGGGCAGGACCAGAGCACCTACAACCTGGTGGTGCAGGGCTATCCGGCGCCGCTGCCCGCCGCGCATGAGATGCGCTATGAGGGCGACCACTACGACCGGTACATCAAGGGCGGCTGCCCCTTCTACGACGATGACGTGAGCTGGACCGGCGAGGGCGCGGTCGCGGAGATCGGTGGCATGTTGCGCGGTGCCGCACGGGACGCGGACGCGGCCTTCCTCGACCTGGCGGACGCCTTCGCCGGGCACGAGCTGTGCGCGAAGTCCACGAAGCAGGCGACGTCCCGCAACTCCCTGGAGAAGCCGATCGCCGCCGAAGACGCGGAGTGGGTGCGGTACTTCAGCGGACTCACCGGCGGCGGACAGTGGGAGGAGGCCGTCCACCCCAACGCCTACGGCCAGCGGGCCCTCAGTGCCTGTCTGGTCCGCATGCAGCGGGAGATCGAGGAGACGGGGGCGCGGTCCTTCCGCTGCGTCGGCAGTCCCGGCAGCTCACCCGACGAGCCGATCGTCTCGAGCTCACCGATCGACGATGCGGCATGGGACGGGGAGGGCCCCGACAGCGACGGCCGGCGCCTGGGCGACCACGTCCTGTTCCAGGGTGACGCCTTCGCGTACTTCAACCCGGATGCGAAGCCGGACGGCTCGATCGGTGGCGCCAACAGTCCCGGTCGCCTCAGCAACATCGGTGACATCGGTGACATCTGGTCCAGCCTGCGCGACACCGACTTCGCCGGCGGAGTCGAAGCCGCTTTCGAGCTGACGGAGGACGGCGATCGGCAGCTCTCGCTCTTCCGCGGCGGCCGGTACATCCATGTCGCGATCGAGGAGGGCACCATCGACGACAAGCGCGTCCGGGGTCCGGGGCTGATCCGTGACTTCTTCCCCGTGTTCGAGGGGACCGTGTTCGAGCACGGGCTCGACGCGGCCGTCGGCAACAGCAAGGACCCCTATGCGGTGGTCTTCCGTGACGGTCAGGCGGGCCTGCTCGAAGTCGACCTCGACGGGGACGGCGACAAGTGGATCGCGGAACCGGGCCCCGTCGGCAAGGTGATCCCCGCCCTGAGGGGCACGGTCTTCGAGGATCGCGTCGATGCCGCCCTGCTGCGCGTCGCGGACCACGGGAAGGTCCAGGCCGACCTGGTCTCCGGCACCCGGGTGGTACGGATGAACCTGGACCTGATCGATCTGTCGAAGAGCTACTTCCTGAGCAACCCCAGGGAGCTCACCGACCAGTGGCCGGGGTTGCGCGGCACCATCTTCGACTGGGGCAAGAACAAGAACGACTTCCTCGTACAGTCCCTGCGGTACGGCCCCACTCCGCCGCCCGACCCCGAGCCGGTGATCAGGGACCAGGCAGCGCGGTCCGTCTCCGCCGCCGCGGCAGTCGACCACTCCAAGTGCCGCCCGGACGGTATGACGGCGACGAAGGGGGTCAACACGCCCTACTGCCTGATCTACGACGACCAGGGCCGAGAAGTGATGGGCAAGCGGCATCCGCGGCGGGTGGTGGGGTACTTCACCGGCTGGCGCACCGGCAGGAACGGGCAGCCCATGTACCTGCCGCGCAGTATCCCCTGGGGGCAGGTGAGCCACGTCAACTACGCCTTCGCGCATGTCGACGGCGGCAACCGCATCTCGGTCGGCGATGTGAACGACCCGGACAACCCGGCCACCGGTATGACCTGGCCCCATGTGCCCGGCGCCGAGATGGACGGCAGCCTGCCGTACAAGGGGAACTTCAATCTCCTGAACAAGTACAAGAAGAAGCACCCCCGGGTCAGGACCCTGATCTCCGTAGGAGGTTGGGCCGAGACCGGCGGCATCCTGAAGCCCGACGGCAGCCGCGAGAAGTTCGGTGGCCTGTACCGCGTCACCAACAACGCGGACGGAAGCGTCAATCAGCCGGCCATCAACACCTTCGCCGACTCCGTCGTCACGTTCCTGCGCACCTACGGGTTCGACGGTGTCGACATCGACTACGAGTACCCGACCTCACTCCTGGATGCGGGCAACCCGGAGGACTGGCCCGTCGCCAACCCTCGCCGCAAGGGCCTGAACGCGGGCAACACCGCGCTGATGAAGACCCTGCGCGAAAAGCTCGACGCGGCGTCGGCGGCGGACAACGCCTACTACCAGCTCACCGCGGCGGCCTCTGCATCCGGCTATCTGCTGCGCGGCCAGGAGGACTTCCGGGCGTTGCAGTACCTGGACTTCGTCAACACCATGTCCTACGACTACCACGGTTCGTGGAACAACTACGTCGGCCCGCAGGCGCCGCTCTACGACGACGGCAAGGACGTCGAGCTGGCCGCCACCGGGATCTACGACAAGGCCAAGAACCCCGAGTACCAGCAGGAGGGCTTCTTCAACACCGACTGGTCCTACCACTACCTCCGCGGCGCACTGCAGGCCGGGCGGATCAACCTGGGCGTGCCGTACTACACGCGCGGCTGGAAGGACGTCCAGGGGGGCGAGGGCAACGGGCTCTGGGGCATCTCCAAATTGAAGGACCAGTCCCAGTGCCCCGACGGGACCGGCCCCAACGGGGGCACGACGGCGTGCGGCTCCGGTGCCTCCGGCATCGACAACCTGTGGCACGACCAGACCGCCGCGGGCGACGAGCTGGCCGCCGGATCCAACCCGATGTGGCACGCCAAGAACCTGGAGCGGGGCGTCCTGACCAGCTACCTGCCCCGGTTCGGTCTGGACCCGAAGGACACCGAGAACGGGACCGACGGCTACACCCGCCACTGGAACGACACGCTCAAGGCGTCCTGGCTGTGGCACAAGGACAAGAAGGTGTTCCTCTCCACGCAGGACACCCAGGACACTGCCGCCAAGGCCGACTACATCAAGGACAAAGGTGCGGGCGGCGCGATGATCTGGGAGCTGGCCGGGGACTACGAGTGCCCGGATGACAAGTCGGGGCAGTGCGTGCCCGGCTACACCCTGACCAAGCAACTCGACGATGCCCAACGCGGTGCCGGGTCCTACGGAGCGATCCGTGCCGGGAAGACCAAACTGCCCAGCCAGGTCCTGGACGCGGACGTGACGTTCGCCAAGTACCCGACCGACAACAAGGACCTGTGGCCGCTCCAGCCCATGCTGCGCATCACCAACCACGGAGACAAGACCATCCCCGGGGGTGCCAAGGTCTCCTTCGACCTGTCGACTTCGGCCCCGTCCGTCATCAAGGACGGGAACTGGAAGCCGTACGAAGACGTGAAGCCCGGCCACTCAGGGCCCAACGTCGGTGGCCTGAAGGGGGACTTCCACCGGGTCACGATCGTCCTGGAGGCATGCCAGGAGATCCCGGCCGGGCGCAGCATGGACATCCCCGTCAAGTACTACCTGCCCGCCGCCGGTCCCGCGAACGTCACGATCACCAGCGGGGGAAAGACCTTCGGCATCACCGGTGACCGGCGCCACGGCACGGAGACGGTCCGGCCCGTGGGATCGGCCCAGTGCTCAGCGCCGAAGTGGGACCCGAAGGCCGACTACGACAAGGGGGACGCCGTCACGCACAAGGGCCACCGCTGGGTCGCCCAGTACTGGGCCAACAAGGGCGATGAACCGGGCGTCGCCCCGGTCTGGCGGAACATCAGCCCCAACGACTGACCACCGCTAGTCCCGTTTCCATTGCCAGAACGCGATGAGGGTGCCCAGGACGGTCGTGCCGACGGTCCTGGGCACCCTCACGCCGGTGGATGTCGCTCTCCCGCGGCGGCGGGGTGTCGCCGGCGGGGTTGCGACGCCTTGGGTGATTGGGTGGATCAGCCCGCTGCGCCGTCCAGCAAGTGGCTGTGGCGCAGTCGCAGGGCCCGTTCCGTGCTGGCCGCCAAGGTGGCGACGCCGATCGCGATGTTGGCCCAGGCCGGCACGTCGATGGGCGAGGTGAAGGTTCCGGTGTGCTGGGCGATGCCCTCGGACTTGGTGAGCTGTTCGGCAAGTTGTGGGACGAGGACGGCCAGCGCGGCGACAAGCACGCACAGCGAGAGGAGACCGATGGTGCGGCTCAGCGCGGGGTGCGCGCGGTCGAGGCGCGCCCGGCGCCCCTCGGCGGAGTCGGGGTCCGGTACCAGCTGGAACTCGCCGCCTTCGTCGGTGACGTAGTGGCAGCGCTTGAGGCCGAATCCGCTCATCTTCACCTCGACGGTGCCGCCCGGGACGGGGAAGACGGCGGGGAGCTTGGACACGGCGTGCTGCCTGCCGTCGCGATACAGGTGGGCCTTGACGTTGCCGGACGACTGGTTCTGCCAGTGCCTGACGTCGACGGCGTAGACCGTCTCGCGGCCGTCGACGTCAGGCAGCCGCAGAAGGAACAGCGCGCGGAAAGGCAGCTGCCACCAGCGGAAACGCTTCAACTCTCGCCCGTCCCCGGGGGTGACCCGCTGTACGGCACGACGCTGCCGCCACTCCTTGATCATGGGTCCGCTCCCGTTACTTGGTCGGCTCCGCCGCGCAGGCGAGGTCGTTGGCCGGGCGCTGTCCGTCGGTCAGGAACGCTGTCACCGTGTTGTTCGCGCACGTGTTGCCGCCGAACGGGTAGACCCCGTGCCCGCCCTGGTCGGCGGTCACCATCGTGGCCCGGTCGCCGAATGCCCGCCGCAGCTTCATGGCGCCGACCAGGGGTGTCCCCGGGTCGCGTTCGTTCTGCACCATCAGTACGTTCGACGGGCCTCGGTCACCGATCTGCACCGGCGGCTCGACCCGGCTGTCCGGCCAGTACGCGCAGGGCTTGATGTTTGCGGTGACCCCGCCCAGCATCGGGTACTTCACCCGGTCGATCTCGGCATTGCGCTGGTAGTCCCGGACCTTGCCGGGCCAGCGCGAGTCACCGCAGGTCACGTAGAAGTGGCCGGCCAGGAAGTTCTCCGAGATCTGCGGCGGCGGGGTCGTCAGCGGTTTGCCCTGGTCCAACGCCTGCCATTCCTTGGCCAGTTGGGGCATGAGGCCCTCGACGTAGAGGTGCTGGAATGTCACCCCGCGGAACAGTGTCCCGTCGATGCCGTCGATCGGATCGGCATCCAGCCGCTTCACGAGTTCGAAGAACTTGGCGGTCACCTGCTGCGGTGTGGCACCCAGACCGTACTCGGGGTGCGCCGCCGCGTACGCCGCGAAGTCCGGGAACCGGTCCTCCATTCCGCGGCCGAGCAGGCGGAAGCTCGCCAGGCCATAGCCGCCCGGGCTCATGTTGCTGTCGAGCACGATCCGGTCGCTGCGCTCGGGGAACAGCGTCGTGTACACCGCGCCGAGGTAGCTGCCGTAGGAGGTACCGAGGTAGGAGGCCTTCGGCTCGCCCAGCGCCGCCCGGATCCGGTCCATGTCGCGCGCGGTGTTCGCGGTGGTGGTGTACGGCAGCATCCACGCCGTCCGCGACGTGGCGCACTGTTCGGCGATGGTTCGCGCGTACGGTGCCTCCTTGGCGACGTCGGCCGCGGTGTGCGCGTACGGCGGGAAGTTGCCGCGTGACTGCTGCTGCGGTGTCAGGTCGCAGGTGACCGGCGTGCTGCGGCCGACGCCACGCGGGTCGAAGCCGATCACGTCGTAGGAGTCGAGGACGTCCTTCGGCAGCCCGACGCCGGCGAGGAGGGCCGGGTAGTCGAGGCCGGAGACACCGGGGCCGCCCGGGTTGGTCAGCAGCACACCGCGGCGCTTCGCAGGGTCCTTGCTCGCCAGGCGGGAGACGGCGATCTCGATCTGCCGGCCGTCGGGATCGCGGTAGTCCAGCGGGACGCCGAGCGTCGCGCACTCAAGACTGGGCGCGTCGGCGTTCTGCGATGCGGGCTGCTGCGGACACGGGCCCCACCGCAGGGTGTCCGGCGTGGCCGTCCCCGTGCCCGGAGTCGCCGTTGCAGTCGCCGACGCTCCCGACATCGCGACCGCCGCGACTGCGGTGGCGGCGAGGGCGAGGGACAGGGTTTTGCGCATCTGGTGTCCTCCTCAGGGGCGCACGAGGTCGCGCGCCGGAACGGTCGGGCGACGGATACGAGTCTGCTCATCCGGCGTCATCGGCACATCGGCCCGGCGGCTCGAGTCACCTTCGACCAAAGTCGAGGCGGTCATACGACTCTGGGGTGAGGGCGGGAGTGCCCCGGAGGTTGCTGCACCGGCCGCACGGGTTCGCGACAATGACCGGATGAACACGGACGTCGCGCCACGGCTCGGGGGGTGGCAGCAGACATGGCGGCTGGTGGCCGCTGCGGCACTGGGCATCCCCTTCTGGGTCTCCACCGGTGCGGCGCTGCCGCGGGGGTGCGCGGCCGACACGTGTTCCTGGTTGGTCACCGGTGATCCGCTGGTGGCTCTCGGCTGCCTGGCGGCGCTCCTGTGGCGGCGACGGTTCCCGCTGGCCGTCGCCCTGGCGGTCGCCATCGCCTCGGGCGCGTCGACACTCGCCACCGGTGCCGCGCTTCTGGCCCTGGGCTCGATCTCCACTCGTCGCCGTCCGGTGGAGATCGGAGTTGTCGCGCTCGTCTACGTGGCCGCGTCGCAATTCGCCCTCGTGCTCTACCCGATCGAGAGCCCGCCCGGCTCGCTCTGGCTCCAACTCGCACTCCCGGCACTGAGCGCGGGCATCGCGGTGGCCATAGGCGTGGCCATCGGCGCACGGCGCGTCGAGGTGCGGTCCTTGCGGGAGCGGGCGGAGAGCGCGGAACGGGAACAGACCGCACGGGCGGAGCAGGCACGGGCCCTGGAACGGAACCGTATTGCCCGGGAGATGCACGACGTGCTCGCGCACCGGATCTCCCTGGTCGCCATGCAGGCCGGAGTGCTGGACCACCGCGGCAACCTCACCCCTGAGGAGAACCGCACGTTGATCCGTGGCATCGCCGACGGCTCCCACCAAGCGCTGGAAGAACTACGAGACGTCCTCGGTGTGCTCCGCGCCGACCCGGACCGTCCGGAACCGCCACAGCCCTCCCTCGACCGCATCCCGGAGCTGGTGGCCGACGCCCGCACGTCCGGACTGGACGTCACGCTCTCCACCGCGGTCACGGGAAGACCGTCCGACGTCGTGGGACGAACCTGCTACCGGGTCATCCAGGAAGGACTGACCAACGCCGCCAAACACGCCCCGGGCGCCCACGTACACATCACCGTCGAAGGAACAGTCGGCGACGAACTGCATGTAAGCGTCCGCAACTCCCCGGCCACCACGACGACCACCGGGCCGCCGGAATCAGGATTCGGCCTGCTCGGGCTCGCCGAACGCATCAACCTCGCCGGCGGAGAACTCAGCCACCACCCGACACCCGACGGCGGATACGTCCTCACCGCGCACCTACCCTGGCCGAACCACGACCACGAAAAGAGAAGCTGAGTGGACAGCGAGCGGGACCCGGTGCGTATCGTCATCGTCGACGACGAACAACTGGTGCGCCTTGCACTACGACTCGTCATCGACGGCGAACCGGACCTGATCGTCGTCGCGGAGGCGGCCGACGGGGACGCCGCGATCACCGTGGTGGACGAGCAGCGGCCGGACGTCGTGCTGATGGACATCCGGATGCCCGGCCGTGACGGTCTCAGTACGACCCGGGAACTCCTCTCCCGGCCGACGCCGCCCCGGGTGCTCATGCTGACCACATTCGACTCCGACGATCTGGTGCTCGGCGCGCTGCGCGCCGGAGCCCTCGGGTTCGTCCTGAAGGACACCCCGCCGGCGCGGATTCTCGACGCGGTGCGGACCGTCGCGGACGGGAACCCCGTGCTGTCCCCGGCGGCCACGGCACGAGTGATCGCCGCAGCCACCGGGCCGCAGTCCTCCGAGGCCCGCCGCTCGTCCCGCGAAGCCGCGCGGAAACGGCTGGCCGCGCTGACCGAACGAGAACTCGACACCGCCCGGGCCATCGCGGACGGACTGGGCAACCCGGAGATCGCCGAGCGGCTGCACATCAGCATCGCGACCGTCAAGGCGCACACAGGCAACCTGTTCGCCAAGCTGGCGGTCGAAAACCGGGTGCAGATCGCACTCCTGGTCCGCGATGCAGAGCAATGACCGGCCACAAGCCACCCGGACGATTTCGCCAGCCAAGCCGCCAGCACGCCGAGCGAGACCAGGGACCGGCACCCGACAGCGCCACAGGCGAGGCCAGCGCGGCCCTCAGTTTATTTGCAGCGAGCGGGTGGAGTTTCCCATGATCATGCGGTCGATGGTGCTGGTGGCGCTGCGGGGATCGCTCGCGGCGCCGATTGTGGCCAGCAGGGGCACGTAGTGGTCGGCCGTTGGGTGGGCGACCGCGGCGCCGGGTGCCTTGTGCCGGTAGTCGGTGAGCGCATCGACATCGCCCCGCCCGAGTGCGTCGACGGCCCACTCGTCGAAGGCCTTGGTATGTGCGGCGAGGTCCGGACGGCGGAAGACCGCGAAGCTGTGGGTCATAAAGCCCGAGCCGACAACCAGGATGCCTTCATCGCGCAGGGATCGCAGACGTGCCCCGAGCTCGAGCAACGCAGCGGGGTCGAGGCTGGGCATCGACAGCTGGACGACCGGAACGTCGGCTGCGGGATACATGGCCATGAGGGGGATGAACGCGCCGTGGTCGAGACCTCGGTCAGGGCGCTCGTGCACCGTGGTCACCGGACTGAGCGTGGCCGTGAGCCGACGGGCGAGGCCGGTTGCGTCCGGGGTCGCGTAGGGCAGGGTCTTGTAGCGGGGGTGGAAGCCGCTGAAGTCGTAGTAGAGCGGGGTGCCCGCCGCCGCGCCCGTGATCGCGGCCGGTGCGTCCTCCCAGTGCGCTGAGATGATCACGATGGCTTTCGGTTTGGGCAGGGATTGCGCCCAGGTGAACAGGTCGTCGAGCCACTGCGGATCGTCGAGGGTGAAGGGCGCTCCGTGGCTGATGAACAGGCTCGGCAGCGCCCCGTCGGCGGGGACCCAGACCCGCTGTTCGTGGGCCCGGGGCAGGACCCGGGCGAGGTGATCGTCGTAGGCCCCGGCCGGGGTGCGGGGCGTGTGCAGGGGGGTGGTCATGGCGTGTCGCTCCTTGCGAGTTGGGGCGGGCACGGCCGGGACGGCCTCATCGTGAGGCCGCCCCGGCCGCGTTCCGCGCGATTCACCTGTGGCCGGCTGCCGACCCCGGAGCGAGTCGTCTCCGGCGGCGGTGCTCAGCCGAAGATCGGGCTTTCGGTGGCGTAGAGGAAACGGGTCTTGGAGCGGTCGAGGAAGTTCTCCTCGTCCGCGGCGACGGTCGTGGTGTAGGTGTCGGAGGTGAACCACTGGGCGGCGTCGGCGATCTTGTCGACCCATACTTCGGCGACACCGTCGTAGTCCGCTGTGGTGATGCCGGGGATCTCGTCGTCGGTGGCCAGGAGCTGGACGTAGCGCCGGACCGGGACCTCTCCGCCGGGCAGGCTCGTGATCAGCGCGGTGTGCTTCTGCCAGTAGTCCGCGAACTCCTCATGGGTCAGGCCTGCCCGCCGGGTCAGGAAGATGCTGATCTTGATCACAGATGACTCCTCGAAGTCGAGTTTGACTTGCCTGGGCAACTCATAACGTACGCGACGATGACTTGCCCAGGCAAGAGACATCTCTTGCCTGGGCAAGTAAGATGGATCGCATGAATGCACCGTCACCGTGGCTCGACGCCGAGCAACAGGAACTTTGGCAGGACCTTCTCACCGTCGTGATCGCGCTGCCTGCGGCCCTGGACCGTCAGTTGCAGCGCGACGCGGGCATCTCGAACTTCGAGTACGGCGCGCTTGCCCGGTTGTCGATGGCGGACCAGGTCACCATGCGGCTCAGCGAGCTGGCGCGGGTCTGCAACAGCACTCTCCCGCGGCTGTCGAAGATGATGGACCGCTTCGAGGCTCGGGGGTGGATTGTTCGTCGAGTCGACCCGAGTGACGGTCGCTACACCCTGGCCACGCTGACCGACAGCGGTCGGCAGAAGGTCGCCGACAGTGCGCCGGGTCATGTCGCGCAGGTGCGCCGACTCGTGTTCGACCCTCTGACCGCTGTCCAGCGCCGCCAACTCGGCGCGGCACTGGCCGGCGTCGCCGAGACCGTGCGGCGGGAGGCCGCCGGTGGTCCCACCGGGTGAGTGCGCTCACCGCCCGCTCGGCGCCCGGCCGAACCGCAGTTCGAGCGCCAGTGGTTGCCGGCCGGCGTCGTTGTACAGAACGTCGGGAGCTGCGCTCGCGCTTACTCAGTGGCGGTAGGCGGCCGTCGCGATCTGGACGAACGAGCGGATCAGCGGGTTCGGGTCGCCCGCGTTCCACGCGGCCACGACGCGGCTCGGCGCCATGTCGGTCACCGGTACCACGGTCAGCTCCTCGGGTGGGTTGTGTCCGAGCGGGGTCATGCCGACCGTGCCGTTCCAGAGCACGGCTTGCAGGCATTCCTGTACGGCGCGCACGACCGGTCCCTCGCGGGGCTCGCCGCCGTTCCAGTACGACTGCCAGAGCGGGTCGGTGCCGTGCGGGAACTGGAACCAGCGGCGGTCGGCCAGGTCGGCCAGTGTCAGACGGTCGCGGCGGGCCAGTGGATCGTCGGCGCGGAGCACGGCGCCCACCGGGTCGGCACGCAGCTCGTGCACCGTCAGGCCGGTCTCGTCGAAGGGTGCGCGGGTCAGGGCGACGTCGACGAGTCGGGTGCGCAGTCCGCAGGTCGGGTCGGTCAGGTCGGCTTCGCGGATGCGGACCTCGACACCGGGGTGCTGCCGGCGGTACGTGGCGGCCAGCCGCGTTGCGCCGCGGTCGGTGGTGTCGCCCAGGATGCCGATGGTGATGGTCGAGGCGCCGGCCGCCGCGGCTACGCGCAGGCGTACCAGGTCGGCCTGGGCGAGGAGGTTGCGCGCTTCGTCCAGGAGTGCCGCCCCGGCGGGGGTAAGGGTGACGCCCGTGGAGGAGCGGTGCAGCAGTACGGCACCGAGGTCGGTCTCGAGCTGCTTGATCGCCCGGCTCAGCGGCGGCTGGCTCATGTGCAGCCGGGTGGCGGCCCGGCCGAAGTGGAGTTCTTCGGCGACGGCCACGAAGTAGCGCAGCGTACGTAGCTCCATGCTGCGACGATACCCGTACGGTATCGGCCTCGCAGGATGGGTCTTGGACAGTCGTCGTGCACCGGCAGTGGAATCGACGCATGACTGACGAACCGAAGCCGCGCACGCCCCGACCACCGCAGCATCGCCACGCCCCGTATGACGAGAGCCCCTGCATCATCTCCGGCACCGTTCGGCCCACCGTCGGAGAGGCGGACCGCGACGCGACAGCGGGCACGCTCGTGATGGTCCCGCCCGGAGCCTCGCGTACCTTCGCCAACACGACCGGCCAACCGGCCTTCACGCTCAGTACTTTCACATCCGACCAGTACGTGCAGTACTTCCGAGACCTGCAGAACATGCTCGCCAGCGGCCAGGTGCTGACCCCGCAGGCGCAACTGCGCACAGTGGGCCGCTATGCCACCGAGACTGCTGCCCACTTCGCCCGTGGAGGGGAGTCGTGAACTTCGCATACTGGGCCCTCGCCGGTCTGCTCGCGCTCTTCTACCTGTACGGGGGCGGGGTGAAGGTGGTCCGGAGTCGCGAGCAGCTCCGGCCGATGATGGCCTGGGTGGACACCACGCCGATGCCGGCCGTCAGAGCCATCGGGACGATCGAAGTGCTCGGCTCGATCGGCCTGGTCCTCCCACCGCTGACCGGCATCGCCCCCTGGCTGGCCCTCGCCGCCGCCATCGGTTTCGCGGTCCTGCAGATCGGCGCGACCGGGGTCCACCTGAGCCTCGGAGACCGCCAAGTGGCCCTCAACATCACGCTCTTGCTCACCGCGTCCGTCACCGCCTGGCTGGCGACGACATGGCTGTGACTTCGGGTGGGGCCAGTGGTCGGCTGCGGCCCGCTCGCCAGGGCGTCAGTGATTGCCGCAGGCGTGGGGTCGTTCACCCGGCCGGTGCTTCGGCGATCCACTGGGCGAGGGAGAGCAGGGTGGTTTCGACGCTGTTCGTCATGTAGTCGCGCAGGGCATCGAGGTCGCCGCGGGTGGCGCCCAGCACGCGGTCGAGGCGCAGGAGTTGCCAGGACTGCTCGACGACGGTTCCGCGTCCTTGGGGGTGGCAGGTCCAGCTCCATTGGACGATGCCGTCCTCGGCGCCGCCGACCACGAAGGCGAAGGCGGCGCCGGGGTCGGCCCGTACGACCTGGGAGCGGGTGCTCCACTGCCTGCCGTCCTTGTGGTTGCTGCCGCTGAACCAGGCCCCGACCCGGGGCCCGGCGCCGGGGTCGAAGGTGACGTCGCTCGCGTTGGGGCTCCAGCGCCCGATGGCGGACACGTCACTGATCAGGTCGTAGACGCGGGCGGGCGCGGCATCGACCCAGGCGCGCCGGGTGAAGGTGAAATCCGATGCGTCCAGGACCTCGAAGAGGTCGTGTTCGCTGGTGGTGGTGCTCAAGGTGTCCTCCTGGACGGGGGGGTGGTGCCATGTCGGCAACGCCCACGTCACCACCGGTCCCGCCCGGGAGCCAGACCCGCTGGTGCCTATCCACGCCAGGGTCAGGCTGTGCGGTCGGGCCCGGCCCATACTCGGATCCATGAACGCAAAAGTGTGGCTCGGGGAATTCCTGCAGACGCGGCGCTCCCAGCTGCAACCGGAGGATCTCGGGATACCCGGCTACGGGGAGCGGCGCCGGGTGCCGGGTCTTCGACGCGAGGAGCTGGCCTCGCTGGCGGGTGTCAGCGTCTCCTACTACACCCGGCTGGAACAGGGGCAGTCCCTGAATGCCTCACCGCAGGTACTGGACGCGATCGCCCGGGCCCTGCGGTTGGAGGAGGCCGAGCGCCTGCACCTGCACAACCTGGCCCGGTCGTCGGCCACGGGCTCAGGCCGGGGCCGCCGGCCCGCCCCGGAGCGGGTGACGGAGGCGACCGGCCAGCTGCTGGAGGCACTGGTCCACGTCCCGGCGATCGTGACCGGCCGCCGCAGTGACGTCCTGGCATGGAACCGGCTGGGCCATGCGCTGTTCGCCGGACACCTGGACCCGGGAGCCCCGGACCGGCCGGCAGAGCGGCCCAACATGGCCCGGCTGGTGTTCCTCGACGCGCACACCCGTGATCTGTACGCCGACTGGCCGGCCAAGGCCAGGGCCGTGGTGGGGAATCTGCGCCTGGTGGCCGGCCGGCACCCGGACGACACCGCGCTCCACGCGCTGGTGGGTGAACTGAGCGCGAAGAGCGCGGACTTCGCCTCTATGTGGGCCGACCACCGCGTCACGGCGTGCGCCGTCGCGACCTACGAGATGCGGCATCCGCTGGTCGGCCCGCTGACCGTCACCCAGCAGACCCTGAGCCAGGGCCCGGGCCAGGACCAGGAACACGGGCAGAACATCGTGGTCGCCACCACCGAGGCCGACTCGCCCGCACGGACCACGCTCGCGCTGCTCGCCCAGGTCACCCCGCAGCACGCCCCGGCCCGACCGGGAGTTCGCGCCGGCTCCGGCTGACCCGGCACACACCACCAAACGCCGCGCAGACATCCGCGAGCCCCCCAAGCCAGCCCCCAACCCCTCAACCCAACTTCCGCGCGTCGGCGTACCGCTGCCGCATGCCCGAAAACAGTGAAGGAACCATGTTCAAGAACAAGAACAAGAACAAGAACAAGAACAAGTACACGTTGTCCAAGACCGCCGCGGCAGCCGTCGCACTGACCGCAGCAGCAGTCGTCGCGGCCACCCCCGGCGTCGCGTCCGCCGTCTCCGCCCCGCTGAGCTGCGTACGCATCGCCGCGCATTTCGACCTGGCCCGGCACCAGACGCCCGAGAACATCGCGCTGGCCCCCGACGGCAGCGCGTACGTCACCTTCGCCGCCGCCCGCCAGGTCGCCCGCCTCACCCCCGGAGGGTCCACCCGGATCCTGGCCACCCTGCCCGCCCCCGCCGACGGCGGCATCCACACCCCGGTCCTGGGCTTCGCTCTGACCACCGGCATCGTCCGCGCGCACGACGGCACCCTGTACTTCCTGTACGCCACCGGCACCGCCGACCTGACCGGCCTGTGGCGCCTGCGCCCCGGCGGCGCACCGCAGCGCATCGCCGCGCTGCCCGCGGCCGGCCTGCCCAACGGCCTGGCCCTGGACCCGCGCACCCGGACCCTCTATGTCACCGACTCCGTCCTCGGCACCATCTCGAGCGTGCCCACCACCGGCGGCACCGCCCACACCTGGTCCACCGCCCCCGAACTGGCCTCCACCGGATTCCTCGGCGCCAACGGGCTGAAGATCCGGGGCGGGGCGCTGTGGGTCACCAACCTCGACCGGGGCACCGTGCTGCGCATACCCGTCCTGCGGGACGGTCGCGCCGGCCCAGTCCAGACCCGGGCCACCGGCCTGGCCGGGATCGACGACTTCGCCTTCACCGGCCACGGCGACCAGCTCCTCGCCGCCCTCAACGGCCCCGGCGAGGTCGCCCTCGTCCAGCCCGACGGCACCCACTCCACGGTCCTGACCGTCGCCGACGGCCTGCAGAACCCCACCTCCATCGCCCTACGCGGCGACACCGCCTACGTCCTGAGCGCCGCGTACGTCACGACGAAGGACCCCAACCTCCTACTCGCCCACCTGAACGACTAGATCACCACCAGGACCGTGCCGATGAGCACGCTTCCGACGAGGTTGTGGATGTCCGCGTGCCCGGCGTGCTGGGCGGTCTCGGCGATCAGGTGCGTCAGCACCCGGCGCACGCTGCGCACCGCCCCCGGCTCGTTCCACGGCGCTTCCGGCAGCGGGTGGCCGGCCGACAGGTCGGGGACGGCGGCCATGACTTCCGTGGTCCGGTCGGCGACCTGCTCGTAGCGTTGGAGGATGCCGGTCAGTGTCTCGCCGGGCAACATGTGGAAGTCGTTCTGGTGGTCGATCGCCCACTGCGGGTACTCACGGGCGTTGCCTGCCGCGAAGTCTTCCCAGGTCACACCTTCGGGCAGGTCGTAGCGCATGGCTGACGGGCCCTCGGCCACGAAGCCATTCCGCGCGTGCGGGGCAAGCGCGGCCGGCCACGGCGTCGACCAGACGTCGTTCTCGCTGACCGCGGGTACGACCACGACACGTACCGTCGCCTGGTGTGGAAGCTCGGCGTGAAGCCGCTGGTCGCCCGGCGAGGCACCGAGCACGGCGTTCCTCACTCTGGGATGCGCGCTGATCTGCCGGCGGCGCTTGAACTCATCCCGATGAAAGTGCGTCGACGCGTGCAGAGGAGGTCACAGGTCACGGGCGGGGAACTCACCCGCCCATTCGTTCCTGGGCGGCCATGACCTCATCGCCGTGCTCGAAGGCCCACGCGCCGAATGCGTCGATCGGGCCGAGCAACGTCCGTCCCAGAGCGGTGAGTTCGTACTCGACACGGGGCGGCGCTTCGGCATAGGCGTTCCGTGTCACCAGCCCGTTGAACTCCAGCCGCCGCAGCGTCTCGGTCAGGACCTTGGGGCTGATGCTGCCGATGCGCTCGCGTAGTTCGCCGGGGCGTTTGGGGCCGTCCCGCAGGACCCAGATCAGCACGGCGTTCCAGGTGTTGGAGAGGAGGTCGAAGGCGAGGCGGGCGCGGCAGTCGGCGAGGTGGGCGTCGGTCGTCACGTACCAAATGGTGCCTGACGGGTTTCCTAGTGTCGTCCCGAAAGCGGTTGGAGCTTTACGGAGAGGGACGTATCGATGAAGATCGGTGTGCTGGGAACGGGGAACATGGCGGACGCACTGGCCACGCAGTGGGTGCGAGCCGGGCACGAGGTGTTCGTCGGAGGCCGCGACGAACAGAAGGCCCAGCGGCTGGCGATGCGTATCGGGGGCGGTGCGGGGCACGGGAGTCTGCAGGCGGCGGCCGACTTCGGCGAGGCGGTCTTGGCCGCACTGCCGTACGGCGTGGTGGCCGACGTCGTCAGGGAGCTTCAGCCGACGCTGAAGGGGAAGGTCCTGGTCGACTGCGCCAATCCGGTCGGGCCCGGCTTCCGGCTGCTGACGGAAGGCGGCCCCTCGGCGGCGCGCCGACTGGCTGCGGCGGTACCGGGCGTGCACGTCGTCAAAGCATTCAACCTCTGTCACGAGAGCGTGTGGCGGATGACCCCGCCGGTCTTCGACGGTCAGCCCCTGACCGTTCCGATCTGCGGGGACGACGAAGCGGCACTCGCGCTGGCACGCAAGTTGGTGCGGGACATCGGCTGCGAGCCGGTGGCCGGGGGCGGGCTGGACCGCGCCGGACTGTTGGAGGCGACCGCCGCGCTGTTCATCGGGCTGTGGGTGGCGGAGCAGGCAGACGTACGGGCGATCGCGCCACCGCTGGCCTATGCAACAGGTCCACGAGCCGAGAGGGCGTGAGGCGTTCAGGGCATTTCGTCGGGAGTGCCCTGAGTTCCTCCAGCGACTCCCGGACGAGGCGCGCGAGATCCTGATGGTCGGGCTCGCTGATCCAGCGTCCGAACGCGACCTTGAAGGCGGCGACCCCGACCTCGGCGGCCAAGGTCGCGGCCGGGTCGGCGACGCCGCGTCGGCGTAGCGCCTCGGCCAGGGCGGAGGCCAGGGAAGCGAGTTTGATCATTTCGCGCTCCTGGAGCTCGGTGTTGGCGTCGATGACGGCCCGGCGCTGTCGGGCCTGTTCACGGCGTTCCGTGAACAGGCCGCAGGCGCCCTCCAGTGCCGCGGCCACCGCGTCGATCGGCGCCGCCGTATCGGGGACGGCGTCGAGGGCGGTCACGCGGGACTCCCGCAGCGGGTTGGCGTGGGGGAACAGGACCTCGCGCTTGTTGGCGAAGTGCCGGAAGAACGTTCGCTCCGTGAGTCCCGCCCGCTCGGCAGTCTCTTTCGCGGTGGCCTGCATGGCTACGAGAGCAGGGCCTGCTCCAGCTGGCGTCGACATGCCGAGGACGGTCATGCGTCGAGGGTCAGGTGTGGCGTTCCGTCGCCTCGTCAGGGGGGCAGCAGGTCCTGGGCTCTGGATCGGTAGGTAGGTACGCACGCGTGCGTACCTGAGCTCTTCGTAAGCCGTCTGTACTGACTTTTGCACCAGTCCGGCGTCCAGCCGAGGATGCGCCTTGATCAGCCGCTCGGCGACATGGCGGATGGTCAGGGCATCCTCTGATTCCGCCATCATGCGCCTGAGTCCTCCTCAGGGGATCGCCTTTCCCCAGTTTCGCGGAGCGGCCTTCAGCCGGGAAGTTGATCTTTCGCCGCTATTGGCGGCAGGTGGCATGACCCACCGGCTGGAACCTGCTGAACCCTGACCGGCGATCAGCGGTGGCGGAGTACCGTCGGCAGTGGCCGGCTTCACGTCAACCCCGCCAACTGGGCGAGACGATCGCCGGCTGTCGGCACTCGGTTGCCCGGTGCGTGAGCCGAGGCCGGTGACTTCGGAGACGGGAATGGACCGATGGACGGGTTCACGGCGTGGCTGTCGCGACACGCGAGGGATCAGGGCGCCATCGGTGAGCTCGCCAGGAGGGCCGCCGCCGATCCGGACTGGCCCGAAGGCCCGAACCGGCTGCAGACCTTCACCGATCACCTGGAGGACGGCGGTGCCACCCAAATGGCACTGCAGAACCTCACGGACGCCTGGATCTGCTACGCCTCCCGCTGAGAGGCTTCAGCTGCGCCCGCATCCGCGTGATCTCCGCCTTGTCGCCTGAGCCCGCCCCAGCGAGGGCCGGGTCGCTGGCTTCGCGTGCGAGTGGTTCGGCGAGCGGTACTGCGATGCGGCGGGCGCGGCGTCGACGCCGCGCCCGCCGCGGTCCGGGCTGCTCAGGCGGTGGCGAGGGCGCGGCGCAGGGTGGTGGTGGCGAGCGCGATGGCCGAGTCGGCGGCGTGGGTTTCGCGCAGCGCGTTCAGCATGACGAAGTCGTGGATGATGCCCTGGTAGCGGACCGCGGTGACGGGAACGCCTGCGGTGCGGAGCTTGTTGGCGTAGGCCTCGCCTTCGTCGCGCAGTACGTCGGCCTCGGCGGTGATGACCAGGGCCGGGGGCAGGCCGGTGAGCTGTGCGGTGGTGGCGCGCAGCGGGGAGGCGGTGATCTGGGCCCGTTCGGTCTCGTCGGTGGTGTACTGGTCCCAGAACCACTGCATGCCGTCGCGGCGCAGGAAGTAGCCTTCGGCGAACTGGTGGTAGGAGCCGGTGTCGAAGGCGGCGTCGGTGACCGGGTAGAAGAGGACCTGCTGGAGCAGGTCCAGGCCGCCGCGCTCCTTGGCCATCAGGGTCAGGGCGGCGCTCATGTTGCCGCCGACCGAGTCCCCGGCCACCGCAATGCGCGCCGGGTCGAGGTTCTTGGCGGCGCCGTGGGTGACGATCCAGCGGGCCACCGTCCAGTTCTGCTCGATCGCGACGGGGTAGCGGTGCTCGGGCGAGCGGTCGTACTCGGGGAAGACGACGGCCGCACGGGCGCCGACCGCGAGTTCGCGGACCAGGCGGTCGTGGGTGTGGGCGTTGCCGAACACCCAGCCCGCGCCGTGGATGTAGACGATCACCGGGAGCGGGCCGGATGCCCCTGCCGGGCGGACGATACGGGCGCGGACCTCGCCGGTGGGCCCGCCCGGGACGGTCACCCACTCCACGTCGACCTCGGGCAGGGCGATCTCACCGGACTGGACCTCATCGACGGCCTTACGGCCCTCGGCCGGCGGAATCTGGAACAGGAACGGCGGCTTCGCCGTGGCCTCGGCGAATGCGGCAGCAGCGGGTTCCAGGACCGGACGAGCACTCTTCTCAGTCATGTCGGACTCTCCAGGGCATAGGGCATCGAGGGCGGGGCAGCCCTCGGCGTTCGTCGTGCCGACCGCCCGGCAGGCACACCAGTAAAGTAGTGCACAATTAAGTTGTGCACAACTTAATCGCCAGTGGGCGCAGGCTCCCAGGTACACGCCCAGCGACTGCCCTTCGTCCTGTACGACGCGTTGGATAGCGTCGTACAGCTGGCCCACGTAGTCCTCGTCGGCCTTGCCGTGCCCGTTGACGTCAGCCCGTGCGGGCGACGCCCGGGTGAGAGGCGCGTGCTCCGCCTGGGGAGTTCGCCTCAGGCGGAGCCGGTGAGGCCGGGTGGCGGTGTCACAGGGGCTTGAGTGCCGCGACGGACGGTGCGGACAGGGGGCCGCCGTGGCCGACGTACACCGTGGTCGGTGCGTGGTCGGCGATGGCGCGCATGCTGCGCGCGGCGGCGTCCAGGTCGGCGGCGAACATGGGCTTGCGGGCCAGCCGGGCTCGCATCATGCCGCCGGAGAGGGCGTCGCCGGCCAGGATGCTGTGGTCGGCGAGCAGGACGCAGGTGGATCCGGGGGTGTGGCCGGGGGTCACGAAGGACCGGCCGATTCCTCCGTGCCGGGTCAGGTCTTCTTCGTCGTCGAGGATGATGTCGGGCTCGATGGCCGGGATTTCGGCCTTGGCCAGCATGACCTTCATAAGGCGTGGCATCAGGCTGGTGGGCTGCAGATTGACGCGGCCACCGCGGCGGAGCTGGTCCACATCGTCGCGGTGGATGGCGATGGGCGCTCCGGTGGCCTCGCGCAGGGCGAGCGCGGAGCCGCTGTGGTCGGCGTGGTGGTGGGTGAGCAGGATGAGTCTGACGTCGGCGGGGCGCAGGCCGGCGTCGGCGATCTGCTGGAGCATTGCGGGGGCTCGTCCGGCGACGCCGGTGTCCACGATCATGGCGCCGTTTTCGTCGGTGACGAGGAAGGCGGAGGAGGCGAGGTTCTTGACGGTGTAGACGGTCATGGCTTCTCCCGGAGGGGTGACGCGGTCGGAGTGCGAGGGGCGGGTGGGTCGGTCCGAGCGTGGTGCGGGGCGATGCTTGCCGGGCCGGTCGACAGCGGTCGGCCGGCAGTCGTGCGCTGGGTCATCCACTGGGGGCCGCGGCCCGTCCGGACGTTTCCGGGTGCCGGGTGCCGGGCGATGTCGCGAGGTGCAGCGCCGGCAGGCCGCGGCGGCGGATCATGAACTCGGCGATGACGATGTTGGGCAGCCAGCACAGGAAGGGCAGGGGGGCGTAGGCCTGCGTCAGAATGGCGTCGAACGGGTCCGCGCCGTGCGCGAAGGGCACCTGGACGAGGATCAGCACTCCGAACCACAGGCGCAGGGTGACCGCCGCGTAGGTGAGCGCGAAGTTGCGGATCATCCAGGCCTGATGGCTGCGGATGTCACGCTCACGGATGGCGCGGTAGCCGCGCCATGCTGTCCATCCCCACAGGACCGCCAGTGAGCCGAAGCCGAAGAAGCCCAGCAGGCCCACCGAGCTGAACATCGACATCACGAGCGCGGAGACCGCGCCGATCGCGACGCTGACCATGTACGTGCGTCCGATGCCGCGGTGAAGGCGTAGGCGGCGGCTGCGCAGTCGCTGGGAGAACTGCCACGGTCCCAGCGCCAGCGCCAGCCCGGCGGACACGATGTGGATGTAGAAGGCCACTCGGATCGGCAGCGCCCGGGAGGCGTAGTCGTCCGCGAGCCCCACGTGCTCGTGTGCCAGGGCGTCGAGCGTCCCTTGGGCGTACTGGCCCACGAAGTACCCGGCGATCACCAGCGAGGAGAGGACCACCCAGGCCCAACTCCACTGTGAACGGCCCCGCCGGGAGGGCCTTTTGGCGGGTGCGGGACGTGCGATGGAAGTCATCCGAACTCCTCGGGTCCTCATGCTGCCTCGATGTGAACGGCTCTAACATAGCAGTCGATGTTAGAATCGGTAACATGGAGGCGGTCGCAGTTCCCGCACCGCTTCTGGAGTGCTGGCGGTCGGCGGGGCCGGCCAGGAGGGACAGCCGGTGACACGGACGACGTACCACCACGGCGCATTGCGGCAGGCGCTGATCGACGGGGCCCGGGAGATCCTCGCCGAACGAGGGCATGAGCAGTTCAGCCTCAACGAGGTCGCCCGCCGGGCCGGTGTGAGCACCGCCGCGCCCTACCGCCACTTCAGCGGCAAGGATGAACTGCTGGCCGCGGTGGCCGCGCAGGGTTACGCCACACTCCACGCAAGCCTCGAGGGCACGGCGGCGGACACGGCTGACGCGCGCGAGCGGCTCCTGCGGCTGGGCGGGGCGTACGTACGCTTCGCACACGACCACCCCGAGCTGTTCGTGACCATGTTCCGCAGTCAGCCGGGCGCCGACCCGGTCGGTCACGACTCCTTCGAGGTGCTCCTGCAGGCCGTCGTCGACGCACAGGCCACCGCCCTCATTCCCGCGAAGCCGTCGCCGGAGCTGATGGCCAGGTCCATCTGGGCCACCTTGCACGGCCTCGCCGTGCTCAGCCTGCGCCAGCCCCACCAGAGGTTCGGCATGGACGAACCTCCCGAAGACCTCGCCACCAGCACACTGTCGGCGATGTTCGGGCTGTAGTCAGACCGCCTGTTCCTCATGCCTCCTTGCGCGTGTCGAATGGATCGGAGATGTTCCGAGGGCGCCGCGACCAACGGTGTAGCGCGTGCGAGGGAGAGCGGGGGACCGATGGCGGGTGAAGTGGTCGGTGTCGGGCTGTGCGTGATGGCGGGCCTGCTGTGTCTGTGGGGTGGTGTGCGGGAGGCGCGGTTGCAAGCGCGGCTGCGTCGGTACGGCGTTCACACCGAGGGGGTGGTGGTGGACCAGGAGCAGGCGCCGTCGGACGATTTCTTGACGCCTGTGATCGAGTTCACCGACCAGCAGGGCCGACCCGTCAGGTTCCAGCCCGCGGCGAGAGGGACGGGGCTGGGGCTGGACTTGGGAACCCAGGTGCCGGTCGTCCATCTGCCCGAACAGCCGGAGACCGCAAGGGTGTTCACCCGGAAGCACCGCCGGTCCGGGATCGTCGGCCTGTTTACCGGAGGCATGCTCTTCCTCGGTGCCGCGGTGCTGGTCATGCTCACCCGATGATGTGGCCCCGTACTCAGGGACCGTTCACGACTCAGCCGGTGCGCGCGTCGCGCCAGTCGCGCGGTGAGATCCCGTACGCCCGGCGGAACGCCCGGCTGAAGTGCGCCGTGTTGGCGAACCCCCAGCGCCGGGCGACCGCGGCCACCTTCACCGGGCGGATATCCACCCGGCCCAGCTCGCGCCGGCATTCGTGGAGCCGGCGCTGGAGCAGCCAGCGCCCGAGGGTCGTGCCCTCCTGCTCGAAGAGCTTGTGCAGCAGCCGTACGGAGATGAAGTGGGCGGCGGCGATCGTCTCCGGCCGCAGGGCCGGGTCGTCGAGCCGCTGGTTGATGTACCAGCGGATGCCGTCCATGAGGTCCCGGTCGCCGGAGGCGTGGGGGGCTTGGGAGAGCTCGTGGACCAGTGCGGCCAGCAGATCCGCCAGGTGCTGGGCGACGCGGTCCGCGAGCGCGGACCGGCGCCGTTCCCGGGCGACCGTCTGCAGCAACGGGACGAGCAGGGCGCCCACACCCGTGCCGGCGTTTCGGCTGCGGCCCGCGGACTCCCGAAGCGCCGCGTCGGACACGGCCAGCAGCCCGCGCGGCACGCGTAGCACGACCAGGGTGCAGCCGTCCGCGCCCCGCGCGAGGACGGCCGGGGCGACGGCATCCGGCCCGCGGGAATCCGTGACGACCAGGGCGCCGGCGGCGAGCGGCAGCGACGCGCCCGCGCCGGTCACCATCGCGGTGCCCGCAATCGGGGCCCACAGGGTCACCTCGCGCACAGGGGTGCCGCTGCAGACGCTCGCCCCGGGACTCCCGTCGGCGAGGTGCACGAGCCCGACGTCCACGGAACTCCAGCCGGCCACCCCTGCTGTCCCTGCCGCCCCTGCGGGGGCGGAGGGGAGCGGCGGGTGGGCGACGGCTGCGTGCATGGGCAGGCTCCAGGCTCATCATCAGGCCGGGCGGGGGCCGGGTCAGGTCGGGCCGGTGGCGATTCCACCGTCCTTGTCAATTTCCCCGCCGTCGAGAGCGCTCACATACGTCATCTGACTGCCTCGTCCCCTGTGGTGGGGACAGGATTGCCCCCGGCGGCGCCGGACCCGCCGGCCCACTCCCGCGGTGTCACCCCGTACACCGCCTTGAAGGCCCGGCTGAAGTGGGCCGGGCTGGGAAAGCCCCAGCGCCGTGCGACGGCGGAGATCGTCGGAGTCACCCTGGAGCGGCGCTTCAGCTCGCGACCACAGGCTTCCACCCGCCGCTGCTGGATGAGCCGGCCGACGGTCACGCCCTCGCCCTCGAACAGACGGTGCATATAGCGGACCGAGATCTGATGCGATGCGGCGATGCGTTCCGGGCACAGGTCGGGGTCGGCGAGGTGCTCGTCGATGAAGTCACGGATCGCCGGTACGAGATGGTCGCCGGCCGGGCGTAACGTGCCGCCGACTTCGGCCGCTGGTTCCAGGAGGGTCGTCAGGAAGTCCGCAGCGGCCCCCGCCAGCAGATCGCCGACGTCCGGGGACACCTCGGCCGCCGTGCGCGGCAACCCCGCCAGGAATGCCAGGGCCAGAGGGGCCGCGCCGTCCTCGGCGGGGATCACGGTCCGTCCGGTGAGATGCGCCATCCGCCACCCGGTCGCTCCGACGGCACGTTCGGGCAGCTGGAACAGGGTCAGGCCGAACCGGTGGCGCTGGTCGAGCGAGAAGGGCCTGCTCAGGTCGACGACCGAGAGCTCGCCCGGCCGCAGGAGGGTGCTGCGGCCGTCCTGGGTCAGTTCGCCCGCGCCCGTCCCCTGAAGGACGACCGTGAGCATCCCGCGCTGGGCATCGGACACGGGGAGGCTGCCGCGGCGCAGCCGCACCGGGTCGGCGTCCAGCGACAGCATCCGAAGGTAGCCCAGGTGCGCGGTCGCCAGCACACCCTGGAACGGCCGGGAGTCGTGCGCCGTCACCTCGACCGGCGCCAGCCACTGCGCGAGGGCCTCTTGCCACGACGCGATTCTGTCTCCGTCCGCGACGGACGCGGAGTCGAGTACGACCTTCACAGGTGCTGCTCCTTGTTGGGCGTCGCCGGCGGACGTTGTCAGTCTCGCGCCGCTGTCGAGGCGCGGCGTACGTCATCTGACAGTCGAGTGCAGCCGGTGCCGCTCGCCGCCGCGCGTTGCGGCGGTCCGGGATCCGGTGGTCCGCCCGAGATGTCGCCGGATGCCAGGCGGATCGTGCGCGGATGGTCATGTACTCGGGCCCGCCACCTGGTCCTACTCGCAGGGATCGTCCGTAGGGTGGGGACGGTGTGCGGAGACCGCTCCGGACACCGGGGCCGTGGCGGGCCCACCCGGGCCGACCCACGGCCGCGGCCTCGTGCAGGAGATCTCTGTGGAACGTGACCGTCCGATCGCGCCGGCGCCCGTCCTGGAGCGGGCGGCGCAGTCCTTCGTGGACACGCACCGGTGCCCACCGGCTTCCGGGCCCGCAGCCCATCCGGGCCTGCTCAACGGGCCTTCCGCCGTGCCAGGAGCGGATCCCGACATCGAGGAGGAGTGGCTGGCGGTGCCGGGCGAGGACGGGGAACGGATCCGCGTGCGCATCCTGCGTCCGGCCGGCAGCGAGGGGCCGCTGCCGGTGGTCCTCTACCTCCACGGACTCGGGTGGATGCTCACCGACGCCACCGCCCACCAGAGCCTGCTCACCGACCTGGTCCTGGGCGCCGACGCCGCCGTGGTGATCCCGGACTACGACCGGCCGCCCAAGGCCCGCTACCCGGTGCCGCTGGAGCAGAGCTACCACGTGGCCCACTGGATCGCCGAGCAGGGCAGGGACCACCGCCTCGACGGAAGCCGGATCGCGCTGACGGGGGTCTCGGGCGGTGCCAATCTGGCCGCCGCGCTCGCCCTGCTGGCCAAGGACCGCCAAGGGGTCGAGTTCCTCCACCAGGTGCTGGTGTGCCCCGTCACCGACGCACGGATGGACACCGCGTCGTACGAGCGGTTCGCCGAAGGCTACTTCCTCGGCCGCGACGCCATGCACAGCTACTGGCACCAGTACGCGCCCGACTCCGCCGAGCGCGACCGGATCACCGCATCCCCGCTGCGCGCCGGCCGGGCACAGCTCACCGGTCTGCCGCCCGCGCTGGTCATCGTCGCGGAGGCGGACGTGTGCCGCGACGAGGGCGAGGCGTATGCCTCCGCCCTGCGCGATGCCGGGGTGCCCGTGGCGTCGATGCGCTACCACGGGACGATCCACGGGTTCGTCCTCTTCGACGCCCTGCGCGACAGCGCCGCGTCGCGGGCCGCGCGGATCCAGGTGGTCGACACCCTCCACACGGCACTCCACCGCTTCGGCCCCTGATCGGCGGCTGAGCCGCCGGTGCGTGCACGCCCGGTCATGCGGGTGTGCACCATCAGTCAATTCGGCCGGTGGCAACGGGCCTACGGTTCCGTTGCCGCCTCGGAGAAGACGAGACCGGCGCTCCACCCGTCTTGTAGTGAACAGGCCGAATCATGACGCATTCCGTCCCCGTCACGCCCGTCCTCGAACCCGCTGCTGCCGCGTTCGCGGAGGCCACCGCAACGCCCCCGTTCCTGTTCCAGATTCCGCCGGCCGAGGGCCGTAAGGCCGTCGATGAGGTCCAGTCCGGTGAGATTGCCCTGCCCGAGGTCGACGTGGAGTGGGTGACCGTCCCGGGCGGGCCCACCGGCGAGGTCCGCGCCCGTATCGTCCGCCCGGCAGGGGCAGCCGGCCCGCTGCCTGTGATCGTCTACATCCACGGCGCGGGCTGGGTGTTCGGCAACGCGCACACCCACGACCGGCTCGTACGCGAACTCGCCGTGGGAACCGGCGCGGCCGTCGTCTTCCCCGAGTACGACCGCTCGCCCGAGCACCGCTACCCCGTCGCCATCGAGCAGAACTGGACCGTGGCCCGCTGGGTCGTCACCCACGGCGCCACCAAGAACCTCGACCCGGCGCGCATCGCGGTGGCCGGGGACTCGGTCGGCGGCAACATGAGCGCCGCCCTGACCCTGATGGCCAAGGAGCGCGGCGGCCTGGACCTGCTCCAGCAGGTCCTCTTCTACCCGGTCACCGACGCCGCCTTCGACACCGGCTCCTACCACCAGTTCGCCGAAGGCTACTTCCTGCGCCGCGACGGCATGCAGTGGTTCTGGGACCAGTACACCACCGACGAGACCGAACGCGCCGAGATCACCGCCTCACCGCTGCGCGCCACCACCGAACAGCTCACCGGCCTCCCCCCGGCCCTGGTCATCACCGCCGAAGCCGACGTCCTGCGCGACGAAGGCGAGGCCTACGCCAACAAGCTCCGCACCGCAGGCGTCCCCGTCACCGCCGTCCGCTACCAGGGCATCATCCACGACTTCGTCATGCTCAACGCCCTCCGCGAAACCCACGCCGCCGACTCGGCCATCAACCTCGCCACCACCACCCTGCGCACCGCACTCGCCGGTTCCTGAGGAGAAGCGTCCCCGTGACGACCCACGACAGCGACGCGCCGGCGGAGCCCGCCGGCCGCCGCCATGAACCCGATCTGCGGCACATGACGCGGATCAACCTCCGGCCGATCGCCTCGCCCATGCCGCTCGGCTTCTACACGGTCGCGATCGCCTCGGTGATCGTCGGCTGCTTCCAGCTGGGAGTCTTCGAGGACGGCGCCCGCCAGGCCGTCGGCCTCACCATCCTGCCCGCGTTCATCCTCCAACTACTGGTGAGCTTCTTCGCCTTCGGCGCCCGCGACGTGCTCGCGGCCACGCTGATGGCCTGCTTCGCCGGCCTGTGGCTCGCCACTTCGCTGAACCTGGTGACAGATGTGCCGGGCTCCATGCGTGTCCTCGGCGTCCTCAACGCGGTCTTCGCCCTGTTCGCCGTACTGATGGCCAGCGTCGCGAGCCGCAAGCGGGCGCTGTGGCTGGTGCTGTGCGCGGCGGTGCCGCGGTTCGCCGTCGCCGCGCTGTTCAACCTCACCGAAGCCGCCTGGGTGGGCACCCTCTCCGGGGTCCTGGGGCTGCTGCTGGCGGCCGTCGCCCTCTACACCGCGTTCGCCCTGATGCTGGAGGACATGCGCGGCGAGGAGGTCCTCCCCATCGGCCGCAGCGGCCCCGCCCACCAGGCCGTCGAAGGCGACCTGAGTGTGCAGTTGCGCAACCTCGAACGCCAGGCGGGCGTACGCCGCACCCTGTGACCTCCCCTACGAGAGTGAGCACCATGACCACCATGCCGGTCGCCGGCATCACCCCGTCCCCCGCCCTGCCGGAGGACCGGGCGGCCGATCTGGTCCTGCGCAATGCCAGGATCCACACGGGCGATCCCGCCCGGCCCGCCGCCTCCGCGCTCGCCGTACGGGACGGCCGGATCACGGCCCTGGGCGACGACCACGACATCGCCGGCCATGTCGGCCCCGGTACCCGCGTGCTGGACGCGCTGGGCCGCCGGGTCGTGCCCGGTCTGAACGACTCCCACCTGCACGTCATCCGGGGCGGTTTGAACTACGTGCTGGAGCTGCGCTGGGACGGCGTTCCCACGCTGCGCCAGGCCCTGGCGATGCTGCGGGAGCAGGCCGGCCGCACCCCCAAGGGCCAGTGGATCCGTGTCGTCGGCGGCTGGTCCGCCGAGCAGTTCGCCGAACGACGGCTGCCCACCGCGGCCGAACTGACCGCGGCTGCCCCCGACACCCCGGTCTTCGTCCTGCACCTGTACCAGTCCGCCATCCTCAACCGGGCCGCCGTACGGGCGGCGGGCTTCACCAAGGACACGCCCGACCCCCGCGGCGGGCAGATCGTCCGGGGTCGCGACGGCGAGCCCACCGGAGTCCTGTTGGCGGCTCCCAGCGCGCTGATCCTGTACTCCACGCTCGCCGCCGCACCCGCCCTGGACGAGGCGGACCGGATCACCTCCACCCGGCACTTCCTGCGCGAGCTCAACCGCTTCGGCCTCACCTCGGCGGTCGACGCCGCCGGCGGTTTCCAGAACTTCCCCGACAACTACGCCACCGTCGTCGGCCTCGCCGCCGCCGGACAGCTGAGCCTGCGGATCGCCTACCACCTCTTCCCGCAGACCGCCGGCCAGGAACTGGCCGACCTGCGGCGCTGGATCGAGACCGTCCGGCCCGGGGACGGCGACGAGTGGCTCCGGCTGAACGGCGCGGGGGAGAACCTTACCTGGGCCGCCGCCGACTTCGAGAACTTCTCCGAACCCCGGCCCGAGCTGTCACCCGGCTACGAGAGCGAGTTCGAGCAGGCCGTCCGGCTGCTGATGGAGAACGGCTGGGGCTTCCGCCTGCACGCCACCTACGACGAGACGATCCGCCGCGACCTCGCCGTCTTCGAGAAACTCGCCGCCGACGGGCTGTTCCCGGCCGGGAACAGGTGGCTCTTCGACCACGCCGAGACCGTCACCCCGCACAGCCTGGAACGCATCGCCGCCCTCGGGGGCACCATCAGCGTGCAGAACCGGATGTCCTTCCAGGGGCGCGCGTTCGCCGACCGCTACGGCGCCGAGGCCGCCGCCCACACCCCGCCCGTCACCGGCATGCTGGCCCTCGGCCTGCCGGTCGCCGCGGGCACCGACGCCACCCGGGTCTCCTCGTACAACCCCTGGGTCGCCCTGCACTGGCTCGTCACCGGACGCACCGTCGGCGGCCTCTCCCTCTACCCGCCCGACCGGCTCGTGTCCCGCGAAACCGCGCTGGAGATGTACACCCGCGGCGGCGCCCGCATCACCGGCGAGGACGACGTCAAGGGAATCCTGAAGGAAGGCTGCTTCGCCGACTTCACCGCCCTCACGGACGACTACTTCACCGTACCGGCCGAGGACATCCCGCACATCGAGTCCGTGCTCACCGTGGTCGGCGGCCGGATCGTCTACGGGGCGGCCGAGTACGAGGGCCTGGACGAGGCCCTGCCACCCGTCACCCCCGACTGGAGCCCCGTCGCCCGCTTCGGCGGCTACCAGGCCACTGTGCCGCCGTCGCGCACAGGTGTCCGCCAGGCCGCCCTGCTCGCCGAGGCCGCCGCCGAGTCCGAGGAACACCGGCTGTGGCGGAGCGCCCGCGGCCACACCGCCCCCGAGGCCGCCGACGGCGCCCTCGACCCCTGCTACCTGCCCTGAACCATTTACACCCACCTTTGAAGGGATTCACCATGACCACGATCAACGACGCCCACGCCGCACCCAGCCCCGATCTGCTCACCCCCGACAACGCGATGATGCTGTTCGTCGACCACCAGCCGCAGATGTTCTTCGGTGCCGGCAGCGGCGACCGGGTCGCTGTCATCAACGCCACTGTCGGACTGGCCAAGGCTGCCCGCGTCTTCGACGTCCCGGTGGTGCTGTCCACCGTGGCGGCCGAGTCGTTCTCCGGGCCGATCCTGCCGCAGCTGCGCGAGGTCTTCCCCAAGCACGAGATAGTCGACCGCACCACCATGAATGCCTGGGAGGACCCCGCGCTGGTCGAGGCCGTGAAGGCCACCGGCCGCAGCAAGATCATTCTGTCCGGGCTGTGGACCGAGGTCTGCCTGGTCCTGCCCGCCCTCTCCGCCCTCGACCAGGGCTTCGAGGTCTACGTGGTCGCCGATGCCTCGGCCGGAGTCACCCCCGCCGCCCACGAGCACGCCATGCAGCGGATGACCGCCGCCGGGGCCGTACCCGTGACCTGGCTGCAGGTGCTGCTGGAGCTCCAGCGCGACTGGGCGCGTACCGAGACCTACGTGGCCACCACCGATGTGGTCAAGGAGCACGGCGGCGCCTACGGCCTGGGCGTGGTCTACGCCCACTCCATGATCGACCCGCACGCGGCCGGCTGATCCATGGACACCGGTCTGCTGATTCTCCGCCTGGTGGTGGGCCTGCTGATCGCCGGACACGGCGTACAGAAGGTCAGCTTCCGGCTCGGCGGCGACGGGCTGGCCGGCGGGACCGAGGAGTTCCGGCACGACGGCTTCCGCGGCGGGGCGCTCACTGCCCTCGCCGCGGGAGCCGGCCAGATCGGCTCCGGCCTGCTGCTGGCCGCCGGCGCTCTCACCCCGCTCGCCGCGACCGGCGCGATCGGGGTGATGACCGTCGCGCTCACCGTCAAGTGGCCGCACGGGCTGTGGGTGCAGAAGGACGGGTACGAGTACCCGCTCGTGCTGATCGTCGTCGCCTCGGCGCTGGCGCTCACCGGTCCCGGCCGGTTCTCCGCCGACCAGGCGCTGAACCTGCTGCCGTGGCCCGCCTGGTGGGCCGCGATCGCCGTCGTCGGCGGTGTCGGCAGCGGGCTCGGCGTCCGGGTCCTGCTGCACCGGCCCGCCGCGCCTTCGCCCAGCCCCTCGCCCAGCCCCTCGCCCTCGCCGACGCCATTGCCCGGGTCCGCCCCGATGCCCCCGCCCGGCCCGTCGCACCCGCACCCGCACCCGCACCCATCCATCGACCACGGGAGCCCCCGATGACCACGAACCCCGCCCTCTCCCGCCGCTCGGCCCTGGCGACCGCCGCCGTTGCGGCCGTCGGCGCGGCCGGGCTGACCGCCGGTGCGGCTGCCCCGGCCGTCGCAGCCGGGGCCGACGCTCCGGCGCAGGAGAGCGCGAAGCCGACCGTCGTGCTCGTCCACGGCGCCTTCGCCGACGCCTCCAGCTGGCGTCCCGTCACCGAACGCCTCCAGTGCCTCGGCTACACCGTCGTCGCCCCCGCCAACCCGCTGCGCGGCCTGGCCCATGACGCGGCCCAGGTGGCCGCCGTACTCGCCACCATCCAGGGCCCGGTCGTCCTTGCCGGCCACTCCTACGGCGGCGCCGTCATCACTCAGGCGGCGGCCTCGGCCCCCGGGGTCCGGGCGCTGGTCTACATCGCGGCGTTCATGCCGGACGCCGGCGAGGTCCTGGGCGAGTTGTCCGGGCGCTTCCCCGGCTCGCAGCTCCAGCCCGCCCTGAACCCCGTACCCGTCCCGGGCCCCGACGGTTCCACCGCCATCGACCTCTACATCCGCGCCGAGAAGCTCCACGACGTCTTCGCCCAGGACCTCCCGGCGTCCACGACGCGGCTGCTGGCCGCCGGCCAACGCCCGCTGAACGCCACCGCGTTCACCGACACGGCGACCGCCGCCGCCTGGCGCACCCTGCCGTCCTGGACTCTCGTCGCCACCCAGGACCGGGGCATCGCCCCCGACCTCCAGCGCTTCCAGGCCCGCCGGGCGGGCTCCCGCACCGTCGAGGTGCCCTCCTCCCATCTGCCCATGCTCAGCCGCCCCGACGCGGTGACCTCGCTCATCCGCTCCGCCGCCCGGTCCGTCACAGGCTGACCCGCCTCCACCTGCCACCCCTCCGCCCTGAGGAGTACGCCATGTCATCGCCCGACCCCTCCGCCTCCTACGCCCGCGACCTCGCCCAGATCGAGCGGGCCAACGCCACCGGCCGGACCCCTGTCGTGTTCATCCACGGCCTGTGGCTGCTGCCCACCAGCTGGGACCGGTGGGCCACCGTCTTCGAAGAGGCCGGCTTCGCCCCCGTCCTGCCCGGCTGGCCCGATGACCCCGAGACGGTCGAGGAGGCCAACGCCCACCCCGAGGTGTTCGCGGGCAAGAGCGTCGGACAGGTCGCCGACCACTTCTGCGACCTGATCGGAAAGCTGGACCGCAAGCCCGTGCTCATCGGCCACTCCTTCGGCGGCCTGATCACCCAGATCACCGCCGGACGCGGCCTGTCCCAGGCGTCCGTGGCCATCGACCCGGCCCCGTTCCGGGGGGTGCTGCCCCTGCCGCTGTCCTCCCTGCGCGCCGCCAGCGCGGTCATCGGCAACCCGGCCAACTACCACCGGGCCGTACCGCTGACGTTCGATCAGTTCCGGTACGCCTTCGCCAATGCCGTGAGTGCGGAGGAGGCCCGCGAGCTGTACGACACCTTCGCCGTCCCCGCCTCCGGCGAGCCGCTGTTCCAGGCCGCCGCCGCCAACGTCAACCCGTGGACCGAGGTCAAGGTGGACACCACCGCCGCCGACCGCGGACCCCTGTTGATCATCTCCGGGGAGAAGGACAACACCGTCCCCTGGGCCATCGCCAACGCCTCCTACAAGAAGCAGGCGCAGAACGAGCACGCGGTCACCGAGATCACCGAGATGCCCGGGCGCGGCCACGCCCTCACCATCGACCACGGCTGGCGCGAGGTCGCGGACACCGCCCTCACCTTCGTACGGCGGTTCGTCGACCCGGCCGCCGAGGCAGGCGCCTGAGCCGGCGAAACCCGGACCGACAGGGGAGCGGCCCCGGCGCACCGCCGGGGCCGGGCTTCGTCACACAGTGCGGTGCATGCCGACCGACGCCGGAGCTGTGTGCCTGAATCCGAACTTCTCATACAGGAACTGGGCATCTCCGTCGGCGATCAGCGAGACATAGGCACGAGACGGCGCCCGCCGCTCCAGCTCACCAACCAGCTCCGCCATGATCCGCTTGCCCAGGCCCCGGCCCTGGTGCTCAGGCGCGACGCAGATGTCGACGATCTGGAAGAAGCAGCCGCCGTCTCCGATGACCCGGCCCATGCCGACCGGCTCATCCCCGCACAGCACCGTCACGCCGTGCCAGGTGTTCGGCAGGCCTGCCTCAGCGGCCTCCACGGTCTTCGCGCTCAGCCCCGAGGCCACCCTCAGCCGGAGGTAGGTCTCCACGGACGGTGAGCCAGTACGCAACGAGTAAGCGTCAATATCAGCGTTCACCCGCTACAGACTACGGAAGACGGGCCCCACGGCAAAGGCCGCAGGCGCTCCGTCCCCGGTGTCAGCGTCCCAGCTGGGCGTCGAGCCAGGTGAGGACCTCGGGGGTCACGGGGTCGGTGATGTCCGCGAACTCCTGGTGCTTCGTGAGGAACTTGGCCACGTACGGGCACACGGGCACGATCCGCATCCCGGAGGCGCGTACGTCGGTCAGCGCCTGCTCCACGAGGATCGCGGCGAGCCCTTGACCGGCGTACGCGTCGTCGATCTCGGTGTGGAAGAAGATCCGGCGGTCGTCGCGGTCGCGGTAGGCGGTCAGGCCGGCGCGGTTGTCGTCGACGAGGATCTCGTAGCGGTGGCGGGCGTCGACGCGGCGGACGACGGGGGCGGTGGTGGTCTGCTCGCTCATGGCGAAGGTCCTTTCGGTACGGGGTCAGTGGTGGGAGGGGTTCTTGCGGGGTGCGATGACGGCGTTGGGCAGGGCGGGGGCGGGCAGTCGCTCGCCGGGGTAGCCGTCGACGGTGCCGAAGCGGTCGGAGGCGCGCTCCCATTCGCCCCGTGCCTCGACGATGTCCTGGTGGCTGCGGCCGATGAAGTTCCACCACATCACGATCTCCTCCTCGAAGGGCGGGCCGCCCAGGAGGACCGTCCGGGCCGGGCGGTCGGAGTCGTTGGTGAGGGTGAGGGTGAGGCGGCCGGGGGCGGCGTAGCCGAGTTCCGCGGGGCGCAGGGGAGTTCCGTCGAGGCGGACGTCGCCCTCGTCGACGAGGAGTCCGTGTTCGAAGCCGGGGTCGACATCGAGGGTGACGGTGGCACCGGCGTCGATCAGGACCTCGGCGCCGAGGAGCGGGGTGAAGGTGCGCACGGGGGAGGTGTCGCCGGCGAGGGTGCCCAGGAAGACCCGCAGTTCCGCGCCGTCGACGCGGAGCGGCCTGGGTGCGTGGTGCTGGAACTCGCGTGGCGCGTGGCGGTGTTCGCCGGGGAGTGCCACCCAGAGCTGGACGCCGTGGAGCACGGTGGTGCCGGGCGTGGAGACCTCCGTATGGCTGATGCCGTGGCCCCCGGTCATCAGGTTGATCTCGCCAGGCCGTACGAAGGCGTGCGTGCCCAGGCTGTCGCGGTGCTCGATCTCCCCGCTGAACAGCCAGCTGACGGTCTGGAGCCCGGTGTGCGGGTGGGGCGCGACGTCCATGCCTCCGGAGTCGGCGACCCGGTCGGGGCCGTAGTGGTCGGCGAAGCACCAGGCCCCGATGAGCGTCCGGGTCCGCTGCGGCAGGGTGCGTCGTACGGTCATCGCCCGAGGTCCGCCCAGCGGGACGTCCCGGGCGGTGAGGACCTCGACCTTGGTGGCGATCTCGCCCTCCGTGTGATCCATATCCCGGCCCCTTCGCAGACAAAGTAGTTTCGCTTTCAACAATTGTGGGTGATCATAGTCGCGATGGCAACCCGAGACAACAGGCGAAGGAGCACAGGGTGATCGAGACGGCACAGGCCGCGGAGGCCCACCGGACCAACGGCCGGATCTACGTCGACAAGCAGAGCCCCGCCGCGTACCAGGCGCTGGTCAAGACCGCCGACACCGTCCGTGCGACGGCTGCCGATGCCGGACTGGACCGGATCCTGGTCGAGCTGGTCAACCTCCGCGTGTCCCAGCTCAACGGCTGCGCCTTCTGCCTCGACGTCCACGCCCGGGCCGCGCTGCGTGCCGGGGAGTCCACACGGCGCCTCGGCGTGCTTGCGGCCTGGCGTGACACCGAGCTCTTCACCGCCCGCGAGCGCGCCGCCCTCGCCCTGGCCGAGGCCACCACCCACCCTGCCGACGCCCTCGCCCAGGAACGGGCGTACGCGGAGGGGCGTGAGGTCTTGGACGACGACGAGATCTCCGCCGTGATCTGGGTGGCGATCGCGATCAACGCCTTCAATCGGGTTTCCATCCTCAGTAAGCATCCGGTACGGGAGGCGCCCGCCCGCTGAGCCTGAGGCCACCGTGTTTGCCCAACCGGGACGGGTGCCGGACATGCCCGCGCGGTACAACTGGAGGGTCGGCCGCCGTATCCTCGGGGGGTCGGTCCGTCGGGCCGGCGCCGAGCCGCCGGGAGCGGTGGAACCTGCCGCCACAGGTCTCCGCTCCCATCCCAACCTGCCCGACGCGCAGGTCCGTTGCGGCCCCGGGTGAACATGAGAACAGGGAGATGCGGTGGGAGCCGACCGCGGCCACGGACAGACCTCGCAGCGGACTCCGGCACTGGCGGGCCGGGCGCGGCAGTGGGCCGTTCTGGAGGACGCGGTGACTTCGGCGCCCGCCGCCGGGCGGGCCCTGTGGCTGCGCGGTGAGGCGGGCATCGGGAAGTCGGCCCTCCTGAAGCGCACCGCCCGCCTCGCCCAGGCCTCGGGTATGAGGGTGCTCCGGGTGACGGGCTCCGAGGCCGAGAAGGACCTGCCGTTCGCCGCGCTGCACCAGCTCGTCTGGCCGCTGCTGGAGCGCGCCGGGCAGCTGCCCGAGGCGGCCCGGGCGGCACTGGAGGCGGTGATGGACCAGCAGGGTGAGCAGCCGGGCGCGGGGAACGCGGTGTCGGTCGCGACCATGGAACTGCTCTCGGCCGCGGCCCGGGAACGGCCACTGCTGATCCTGGTCGACGACCTCCAGTGGGTCGACGCCTCCAGCGCCGAGATCCTGCAGTTCATCCAGCGCCGGCTGGCCGGCATCCCCGTCGTCATGGTTGCCGCGATCCGGGACGAGGCGGCAGAAAACCTGGACTCCACCGATGCGCAGGTGCTCGAACTCGAGCCGCTCAGCGAGGAGGAGGCCGTCGCGCTGCTGCGTGAGCGCTGTCCCGATGTCTGCGAGGACATCTTCAACCGCCTGCTGAGCGAAGCCGCCGGCAACCCTCTCGCTCTGGTCGAACTGCCCGCGCAGCTCGCGCAGGAGCAGCGCGCCGGTGCCGAGCCGCTGCCGGAGCATCTGCCGCTCGGCCAGCGGCTGGAGCGCATGTTCGCCGCCCGACTGGCGGCCCTGACACCCGCGGCTCGCTTCACGCTGCTGCTGTACGCGCTGGCCGGACGCGAGGTCGGGCCGACGGACCTGGTGAACGAGGCCGCGCGGGCCGCCGGGTCCGCCGTCACCGAGGCGGAGCTCGTCGCGGCACGGGACAGCGGACTGATCCAACTGGATGCCGACCGAGGGGAGTTGTCCTTCAGGCACCCGCTGGTGCGGGCCGCGCTGGTGGGCCTGTCCCCGGCGGCGGAGCTGCGCCGTGCCCACCGGGGCCTGGCCGCCGTCCTGCCGGCCGACGGCATCCGGCAGCTCACGCATCTGGCCGCCGCCTCCGTGGGTCCGGACGAAGACCTGGCCCAGGCCCTGGAGGCGGCTGCGTTCCGCACCCTCGTGCGCGGCGGTGACCTGGAGGCCGCGACCCTTCTCACCCGGGCCGCCGAACTCAGCCCGGACGCCCGCGGGCGCGCGCGGCGGCTGGTGCACGCCGCCTCGGCGGCTGCCCGTGGGGGCGTGCTCGCCCCCGCCGAGCGGCTCCTCGCGGAGGCGGACCTGGCAGGCGTAACGGCCGAGAGCCGCAACGTCTACGACTACACCAAGGTGTTCATCCGCTTCCTGGCCGACGGAGACCTGGCCGCGGGAGCCACCCTCCTCCCCGGCGTACTGGCCCGTCTGACCGACGATCTGGAGCGTGCCGCGCTGCGGATGCCCGCTCTGAGCATGCTGATCATCATCGCGACGTACTCAGCGGACGACAGCGTCTGGGACGCGATCCGCCGCGAACTCGCCGCCGATCCCGACCCGATCGCCCTCCTCGGCCATGACCTCTGGCACCACCCGGCCCGCCATGCACACGGCGGCATGGCGCGGTTCGTCCGACTCCTCGAAACCCACCGACCCGAACAGGAGGTGGCCGAGGCATGGATCCTGATGTGGGTCGCGTTCGGTGTCGACGCCGTCGGTGACCATGCCCATCTGTGGGAGCGGATCGCGCAGCGGCACGCGTACAGCACCGAGGCGTACATCGATCTGCTCTCGGCGCACGACGATTGCGTGCACGGCCGCTGGGACCGCCTGCTCGAGCGGGCCCGGCTGGGTGTCGCCCGGGCTCGCGCCCGCGGCTATGGACACCATGTGCACATGTATGGCTACAAGCGCGGCTACGTCCTCGCGGCCCGCGGTATGCAGCGTGAACTGGACGAACTCCTGACGGATTTGCGTCCCTGGGCCGCGCTGCGCAGGCACCGGTTCATTCTGAACCGGATCACCTGCCTGCAGGCGCTGTGCGCGCTCTCCCTCGGCGACTACGAGGCGGCCTACGTCCATGCCGCCTCGGTCACCCCGCCCGGAGAGTTCCCGTCCGACGCTCCCCAGTTCCACCTGGTCTTCCTGGACCTGGTCCAGGCGGCGGTGCACTGCGGCCGGGTGGAGCAGGCCCGCCGGCACATCGCCGCGGGCCGGGCGGCGCGCATGGCCGAGATCTCACCGCACCACGGCTTTGTCCTGGCCGCCGCCGAGGCGGTCGCCGCCGAGCCCGACGCCGTCGACGACGCATGCCGCGCTGTGTACGGGATCCCGCGGGCCGAGGAGTGGCCCTTCACCCTCGCGCGGGTGCGTCTGCACCACGGGGCCTGGCTACGCCGCCGGCGCCGAAGCGCGGAGGCCCGCGTCCAACTCGCCGAAGCCCAGCGGATCTTCTCGGAGCTGGGAGCCGGTCCGTGGACCGAGCGGGCGGAAGGGGAGCTGAGCGCCTGCGGAGGCTCCGGCTCCGGGCCCGCCGCCCGCCCCGCCCCGGCCGCAGGCGCCGCCGCCCCGGCAGCCCAGGCGCTCACCGCCCAGGAACTGCGGATCGCGCAGCTCGTCGCGACCGGCCTCACCAACAAGGAGATCGGCGTACGGCTGTCGGTCTCACCCCGGACCGTCTCCACCCACCTCTACAAGATCTTCCCCAAACTCGGCGTGACCTCCCGCGCCGGGGTGGCCCGCGCGATGGCCGGGGTCGCGGAGCCCCCCGCCCGCTGAGCCGGGGGGCAGGCGGGAACGGGCGTGGCTCATTCCTCCTTCAGGGCCTGGGCCAGCGCCGCCCGCGAGGTGATCCCCAGCTTCGGGAAGATCTTGTACAGGTACGCCGACACGGTCCGCGGCGACAGATGCAGCCGATGGCCGATCTCCTTGTTCGTCAGACCCGAGGCCGCCAGCCGGGCTATCCGCAGTTCCTGCGCGGTCAACTGCTCCGTACCGCCTGCGGCCATGGTGACGAGGCGTCCGGCTGCCCGCAGCTCCCGCTCGCAGCGCTCCGCCCACGGCCCGGCTCCCAGCCGCAGGAAGGCGTGGTGTGCCGTGTGCAGCACATCGCGGGCCTCGGCACGGTGCTGCCTGCGCAGCCGTTCACCGTGAGCCAGCCGGAGCCGGGCCAGATCGAACACCCAGCGCTCGGCGCCGGGGACGGCGCACGCCGCCCGGTAGCAGGCATCCGCCTCCTCGTCGGGCGCCGCAAGGGCGGCTGCCGCCGCCAGCAGGAAGGCATGGTGCGTCGAGATGTCCGCCATCCGAGCCGCCCGACCGGCCGCCACGTGCGCCCTGGCCTCCACCCACCGGCCGGTGTGCACGGCCGCATACACAAGGTCGAAGAACGGCATGTGGAACCAGGGCAGCCCCCGCGGCAGCACCCCCGGCGGGGTCAGCTCCACGACCGCCGCGTACGCCTCCTCGTACCGGCCGTGCGCCAGCGCGGCCAGGCCCCGCAAATGGGCGAGGTGGTCGGTGACGAACCGCATCCGGGCCCGCCGCGCCACGGGCACGACGACCCGCTCCATCTCGCGCAGCCCCTCCTCGTCGCCGCGACCGGCGAGGAAGTGCGCGTAATAGTGCCGGAACAGCAGCGCGTTGGTGTGGTAGCCCAGTTCGTCCGCGGACTCCGCCTCCAGCAGGCAGGTCGGGGCGGCTTCCCAACGGCCGTGCAGATAGTCCTGGTAGCACCGGGCCTTGGCGATGGAGCCCTGGGTTGCGTACGCGTGCAGCGCGGTGAACCGCCGCCACAGGTCCCCGTCGTCCGCATCGACGGCGGACTCGGTCCACAGCAGCAGCCATGCGCTTCCCGCTTCCTGTTCCTCCGTCAGGCTGGCGGCCACTGCTCTCAGTTCATCCGGCACCCCGTGTGCGGTGCGCGGCGGATCGGACCATGCGCGGTGGCAGAGCCGGGCCAGCGGCGAGACGCTCCCCAGATGCTGCTCCAGCGCGCGCCGCCCGCGCGGGTCGTCCGTGTACGTGGTGGCGAGCAGCAGCTTGAAGTACGCCTGCTCGGCCAGCCCCCCGAAGGACTCGGCACCGGGCTCGGTCAGGGCCTCCAGCGCCTGGGGGAGCAGCGTGAACGAAGACTCGAAGTCCACCCGGTGGCTCTGGTCGACGTACACCACCGCATAGGCGAACAGCGCGGAGATGTCGGCCGGTACGGGCGCCTGCCGGAGCTCCTCCACCAGCTGTCCGGCATACGAGAGCCGCCCGCCCCGGGCGGCCATCACCGCAGCCCAGGTCAGCCGCCGGGCACGAGCCGCCGGGTCGGGGCTCAGCGTGGCCGACCGCTCCAGCAGCAGCGCCCCCTCCGCATCACCGCCCCGCCGGGCGATCCGCGTGCCGGCCTCCTGGAGCCGGGCGGCCAGATCCTCGTCGGTGCCCTGGGCGGCGGAGGCCTCGTGCAGCAGCCGGCGCGCATCGTCCCCCTCGGTCCCCGACGCCAGCATCAGGTGGGCCGCCCGCCGCTCGGCCGCCGAGGCGGCGGCCACGACGGCGCTGCGGACCAGGGGGTGGCGGAACACCAGCCGGCCCGCACTGTCGAGCCGGGCCAGCCCACTGGCCTCGATCCGTGCCAGCACCTCCTCCGCGTCCTCGCCCGCCACGGCCCGCAGCCAGGTTCCGGTGCTGCGCGGGGACGTGACCCCACCCAGGGCGGTCAGCAGCAGCACCTGCCCGGCCCGGGCCGACAGTGAGCCCAGCCGACGGGCGAAGGCGCCTTCGAGCCGCTGCCCCAGGGGAAGTTGCTCCGGTAGCGGAACGACGCCCTTGAGCTGCTTCTCGTCCAGTTGCCGGGGCAGCTCGACCAACGCCAGCGGATTGCCGGTGGCCACCTCCAACACCTGATCGGCGGTCTTGGACGCCAGCCCCGGAAACCCCTGCCGCAGCAGCCGGCCGGCCTCCTCGCGGTCGAGCGGCGGCACGTCCACCGCCCGGGCGGGCCATCCCTCGGCCGCGGAACCGTCCGGGCGCGTGGCGCTGACGATGACCAGGGGCAACTCGGCGATCCGCCGGTGCAGGAAGCCGAAGACGCCGGCGCTGGAGGAGTCCACCCATTGCAGGTCGTCCAGCAGGACCAGCAGGCACCGGTCGCGGGCCGCCTCCTCCAGCAGCGCCAGCGCCGCCGCACCGACCATGAAGCCGCTGGGGGACAGTCCCGCGCGCCGGCCGAGGGCGGACTCCAGAGCCTCCCGCTGGCGCGGCGCCAGCGTCCGGGAACGCTCCAGCAGCGGTCCGAGCACCTGGTGCAGAGCCCCGAACGCCAGCCCCGCCTCGGCCTCGACACCCACGGCCTTGACCACGGCGAACCCGTCCTCGCGCGCCCGCGCCTCGGTCCACTCCAGCAGGGCGGTCTTCCCGATGCCGGCATCACCCCGCAGCAGCACCGCCGACCCGCCGGCCCCACCGCGGGCGTCACCGAGCGCCCTGCTCAGCACGTCCATCTCTTGCTGACGCCCGACGAGTTCGACTGCCGCCTCGCGAGACACGGAAAACACCCCCCACCCCCACAGCTGTGCCGGCCCCAGGGTGGGGCGCGCGAAGGCCCAAGGGTAGGTCACCGGGGTGAACGGACCGGTCGCATGGCCGGCGTGAGCGTCCGCACGCTGCATCACTATGACGAGATTGAGCTCGTGCGTCCGTCGGCGCGGACCGCGGCCGGGTACCGGGCCTATTCGGCGGGCGACGTGGAGCGGCTGCGGGAGGTGCTGGCCTATCGGCGGCTGGGCTTCGGGCTGCGGGAGGTTGCGGAACTGGTCGGCGACCCGTCCACCGACGCGGTCGCGCACCTGCGCCGACTGCGCGGCCTGCTCCTGGAGCGGCGTCATCGCGCTGACGCCATGGTGGCGGCCATCGACAGGGAACTCGAGGCACGGGCGAAGGGAGTGAAGGTGACACCGGAGGAGCAACTGGAGATGCTCGGTGCACGGCTGTACGACGCGATCGGCGGTGCCTACACCGCGACCCGGCGCACCGAGCCGCGGATCGCCGCGCAGATCTGGGACGCGCTCGGGGACGCGCAGACGGTGCTCAACGTCGGGGCCGGAACCGGCTCCTACGAGCCTGCTGATCGCGACGTTACCGCGGTGGAGCCATCGGCGGTCATGCGAGGGCAGCGGCCTGCCGGCTCGGCGCCGTGCGTGGCCGCCGCCGCGGAAAGCCTGCCGTTCGAGGACCATTCCTTCGACGTCGCGATGGCCGTCTCCACCGTTCACCACTGGGGGGACCCGATAGCGGGGCTGCGCGAGATGCGGCGCGTGGCCCGCCGCGTGGTGGTGCTCACGTTCGACACCGACGAGCCCGGATGGCAGGACCGGTTCTGGCTCACCCGCGACTACCTGCCCGAGTTCGCCGCCGTCCTCGCAGAGTTTCCCTCGCTTGCCGGGATGGCCGACGCGATCGGCGCCCGCGCCGAGCCGGTGCCCATCCCGTGGGACTGCGCTGACGGCCTGTTCGAGGCGTACTGGCGCCGGCCGGGGGCATATCTGGAGGATCACGTGCGCCGTGCGATGTCGGTGTGGACGAGGGTCGGCCCGGAGGCCGAGCAACGGGCGGTACGAAGCCTCAGCGACGACCTCGACTCCGGCCGGTGGGCCGAGCGCAACAGCAACCTCGCCGCCCTCGACGCGGCAGATCTCGGCCTCCGCCTGCTCATAGCCTGAACCGCATCGCAGCGTCAGCGCCATGGCGGCTCCTTGGACGGCCCGCCGGTCATGTGCGCCGCTGAGCGGGCATGGCGCTGTGGACAGGGCAGGCCAGGTGCACACCGTGGCCGCGGCGGCTGTCGGGGATCAGGCGTTACGCCTGATGGTCTTCCGGATCCAGTCCGCGTAGGCGGGCACGCTGGTGTAGAGGCCCGGCCCGGCCGAGCACGCGACCCCCGGGGCGCCGGGACCCGAGGTGGCTCCGATGAGCTCCCACCGGCCGTCCCTGCCCTTCTGAAGTTGCGGCCCGCCGGAGTCCCCGATGCACGCCATGGCCTCGGGCACGCGGCTGATCGTGCACAACCGGGTCCGGTCCGCATAGCCGGGGGCGCACTCGGCGTCGGCACCCGTGCGCGTCTCGAGCTCCTGCAACCGCTCCGCGAACTTCAGCTCGGTGTCGACGGTGGTGCCGAATCCCAGGATCCGCGTCGGGGCACCAGGCCGCCCGGCCCGCTCCGCGATCCTGACGGGCTTCTCGGTGACCGGGCGGTCGAGGCGGACCAGCGCAATGTCGTCCTTGTTGGCGGCCTTCCCGTCACCGTTCACATAGCCGGGGTGGATGACGGTCCGCTCGATGGCCCGGACGGTTCCCCCGGACTTCCGCTCCTTGCTGCCGATCCGGACAATGCCGTCCAGCTCAAGGCCGTCGCCCTGCACACAGTGGGCCGCCGTCAGCACCCACTGCGGATCGATCAGCGACGCCCCGCAGGAACCGTCGTACAGCCCGTGCTTCGGGGCCGACTCCGGGATCGTCGCCATGAACGGGTAGCGCTCCGTGGATTCGGTCCCGTTGACGATCGCTCCGGCGCTGCCGGTCATCAGGGTGGCGCACGTCGCGACGGCGAGAGCGCCGACGGCAGTGGTGCGCGCCGCGTGGCGGCGAACCGACGTCAAGCTGAACATAGGGGGTTCCTTTCCTCGTAAGTCCGGATGTGTCCACCCTGTTTGTTCAAGGTCCACCGGGCCATGTGGGTAGCGGGCCCGAGTGCAGTAGGGGTACCCCCACATCCCCGTCCTCGATGCGGCGCATCTCGCCGGGCCTCCCCAAGTGGCCCGAGAGACTCACGGACGAACGGCAGCTCCCTACGATCGCCGAGCGCGAGGCCTACCTCGAACCCGTCGAAGCGGCGCACGCCGACTTCGCCGCCTCCAGGCAGGCGGTCCCCGGCTCGGCGCACTGCGACAGCTCAAAGCCCGCACCCGACACCCGACACCGCACCAACTCTCAACCGGCTCGCCGCCTGCCTCGGCCGACGATGCCGAGGGGCGAGGACCGCGAGCGGCGTGGAGCCGGGGGGACCACCGGCTCAGGTCATCTCATCGCGGATCGCATTGCGGTGTTCCTCGTAGACGAGCCGCGCACCATCCCTCGGGAGCGCCTCGGTGGCGAGGCCGCAGGCACACCTCACGACGGTGAGGCCGGACAGGGTGCTTCGTGTGTCTCCCTCCGGGCTGGTCCAGGCTTTACCGGCCGGGTTCTCGTACCGGAGGTTGTGGCGGTACTGCGGCTTGCCGGTGCTGGTCTGATCAACGGTGAAGCGGTGCTCGCTCATGGCTCCAGTGTGGTCGCCTGCGAGCGATCGGCCGGCCGGACCCGCCGTGCACGGACGTCGCTCCGCAGACCCTCCGCCGGGGTACCACCCGCGTGGCTTGTTGTCTTCGCCGTCGGCTCCGCTTCTGCTGACGAGGAGCCTCATGCCGCCGGCGTTCAAGCCGCGTTCTGGCACGCCTCAGCTTCGACTGCATGGCCGTAGCGTCGAGGTTCCTCTCGCCCTTGAGGTACCGGGCCGGCGCCTCCAGGTACGGAATCGCTTCCTCGTACCGGCTCTCCTTGAGCAGGAGTTCCCCGAGCTCGAGAGCGCTCCGGCTCCGTCCGGGTGAGCCCCAGGCGGTACTCCACCCGGAACCCCAGGCCGTGATACGCGCCTGGAGCTTCATCACCCCGTACCGGTAGCTGTTCTCAGGGGCGTTGGGTAGCACGGTGCCACCACTGCAGTAATGCTGCGATACCTGGATTCTGCCGGAGCCAGGGTGTGGCTGCGGGCGGCCCGGCGCAGCTCTACGCCGCCCCCCGCCAGCCGGCGGGGGCGCTCCTAGAGGTGGGTATGCAGGCGGCCGGAGGGGACAATCAGTCGGCGCCGCAGCGCGGTCGTGCCGGTCTCGGCGGGGGCCTGCGCGAGATCAGCGTAGGTCTGCTGCCACGCCATGCGGGGGGCGAGCAGGTCATCGGGGAAGCGGAACGGTGGTCTCACCCCTCCCCACTACGACATACGTTCGATTATCTAGGCGAGTGACCCGCCGAGTCACAGGCCGTAGGTCTGATGGCTGTCCTGCGCCGGCAGGGGCTGATCGGTGACAGCAAAGTTTGAGTGGCGCGGGCCATGGGGGTGCTCATGGACTGTGGAGCGGGAGGAGAGGCGGCCAGCCGACCGACTCTGTTCGTCAGAGCGCTATGCCCCTATTGCGCAGATATTATGGGAAATGTGATCGAGTCTGGACGGCCGCAGCTCCGTCGGCGCTACGGCCGGGGGTGGCTTGTGCGGCTGTCGCCGGTCATTCTGACCGTCGTGATCGCCAGCCTGGCCTACGCCACTCCGCCGGAAATGGCCTTCAGCCGACTCCTGCCCGCGGCACCAGCCCTGGCCGCCGCCATGTGGCCGGTCCTCCCCACCGTCCTCCTCGGGACGGTCTGCCTCCTTCTGATGATCGGCCTCAGCCTCGTCTTCCCCGATCTGGGAACGTGGTGGACGGCCGCGGGGATCATCGCAGTCACCGTGGCCGCCGCGTACGGAAGCCATGTCCGGCTCCAGCGGGAGCGCACCCTCTTTCAGGTACGGCTCGTCGCCGACGCAGCGCAACAGGTGGTGCTGAGCCCTATGCCACGCCGCCTGGGGAACGTCGAGATCGAGTCGCTGTACCTCGCAGCCGCCGCGGAGGCCCGCATCGGCGGGGACTTCTACGAGGTGGTCGATACGCCGTTCGGGGTCAGGCTGCTCATCGGTGATGTGCGGGGCAAGGGCCTGCCGGCGGTGGGGGCGGCAGCGGCGATCGTCAACGCCTTCCGGGAGGCGGCGTACGGCGAGACCGACATGGTCAACGTCGCACGCAGGCTGGACGCCAGCAGCACCCGCTACAACGCCGCCTTTCCCCCCGACGGGCCGATGGAGCGCTTCGCCACCGCGCTTCTCGCCGAGATCCCGCACGAGGGCAGACGTATCAACATCCTCAACTGTGGACACCCCCCGCCGCTGCTCCTGAACCGCAGGAAACTCCGTGTCCTCGAGCCCGCCACCCCCTCGCCGCTGCTCAGCCTCGCGGAGCTGATCGGCGATCACTACAACGTCGACACCTTCGACTTCGCCCCCGGCGACCTGCTGCTCCTCTATACCGATGGGATCGCCGAGGCCCGCGCCCGCGACGGCGAGTTCTTCCCGCTGGCAGCTTGGATGCGTCGACAGCCCCCGACACCGCCCCGCGAACTCCTCACGGCTCTTCACCACGACCTCCTCCGCTACAGCAGAGGACGCCTTGACGACGACATCGCCGCCCTCGCCGTACGCGTGTGCGAGCCCTGAGGCACGGAGTCCCAGTCTGCTCGCACCAAGTCAGGCATATTGCCGATCTCGGCTGACAGCGGCCACGAGCGGACCGAGGCGAACGCTGGCTGATGCGGCACTGGAGGCGGTTGACGCACCGCTCGACGGTGTTCCGCTGCTTGTAGGCCTCGAGGCCGAAGCCGGGCGTGCGGCCCCGCAGGCCCCGGTGGCGGCGGCGCGCTGGTGGGCACGAACGACGGACGCGCATTCGTCAGCACGGTCATCACCGTGGGCAGTTGCGCCCGTGAGGCGGGTCACTTCCTCTCCCGTAGCTCGGCCGGCGAGGAGGGCGGAAGCCGCCCTTCGGATCACCTGAGCCCGCCCTTCAGGTGATTGCCGGACCTCTGACGGGCCAGGCCGCTGTCTTAGGGGTACGAGGACTCAGCAGGTGACGAACGCGTAACCCCAGTGAGGAGCTCGACGATGTACGCAGCAGTCCGGCGGTACGAAGGGGTGAGCGATCCGACTGAGGCAGGACGCCTGGTGAAGGAAGGGTTCGTGCCGCTCATGCGGCAGGTCTCCGGCTTCGTGGCCTACTACTGGGTCGATGCCGGGGACGGAGTGATGGTCTCGACCAGCGTCTTCCAGGATCGGGCCGGTGCCGAGGAATCGGTATTGAGGGCGGCAGAGTTCGTGCGGGAAAACCTTGCGTCACTGCTCCCCAACCCTCCTCAGGTCATGGCCGGCGAGGTCGTGGCTTCCGCGTGAGATAGATGAGCAGGGCGCTGGCGCGCCCGCTCCGTCCCGTCCCACCGTGAGAGGCTGCCAGCGACAGCAGGAAGTGGATCGGAGAGCTGGTTGAAGGGCACTTCGTTCCGGCACCGGCGTTCGGAGAAGTGAGGCCCTGGTTCGATGAGTCGCTGGGTCTGTTGGAGGCGGAGGAGTACGAGCGGTTCGACGACTCCTATGACCGGATCGCGGGCGCCTTGGCACTCGTGGCTCCGTCGGGTCCGGTTGCGGAGTTCCTCCTGCACATCAGTGACGGACGTGCCTGGTTCAGGTATAGCGATGAACCATTCGATGAAGCCTGAGCCCACCAGCTCCCGACCCCTTCATCCGTACCTGCCTGAGCACGCCGACGCCCTCGTGCCGGCCGGGCTTGTTCAGTCTGCGGGGAGTACGTGGCCGTCCTCGTCGAGCTCAAGATGGATTCGCATGGGGTCCTGGGTGTTCACGTCGGATGGGCGGGGGCTTTCGGGTCCATCGGAACCCCATCGGAGCAGGCGTCGGGTGCGGGCGATCTGGTACACGGTGCCTTGGACTTCCAGTCGGTTGACGCGGCCGGCCCGGAGTGTGTCGGAGGCTGCGACGTACGCAGCCAGCTCCTCGGTCGGCTTTCCGCCGCCGTCTGTCCAGGTGCGGGCATCGGTTTCCGGGTCGGCGTCGTACGGGATGAGTCCGCGCATCCGGGGCCATGCCCACGTCAGGGCGAAATCCAGGGACGTGCGGGCGTCGTGTGGAGTGGCGTGTGGGCCGCTGACCGGCTCCCAGCCGCCCGCGGACCGCTCCACGACCGTGAACGCCGCCGGCAGCAGCAGGACGTCGTGGGAGTCCAGCGCCCGCTGCGCGTCGGCACGGACATCGTCGGGGAAGCGCCGGCCGGTGTAGGCCAGGCCGCGTAGCGCCAGCCGCTCCAGGGCCTGGGTGGGGGTGACCGGCGCGTCCGGGTCCAGGACCAGTCCGTCGTCGACCTCAGGCCCCTTGGTGTTGCGGGACCAGTCGGGGAGGAGAGGCTCCGGATCGGTCGGGCGCGGCTCTTCCATGCCCTCCGGGCCTGCAACCGCGTACTCCTCCGCGCGCACGACCCGGTACCGGGTTCCGGCAATTTCGAGGTTGTCGACCCGCTCGCTTTCCAGCCGGGCGACCGCCGCGAGCAGAGCGCGCCGCTCCTGACGGTCCTTCGCCTCGTCCTTCGCGCGGAACCACAACAGCGAGTTCAGGCTGTCGCGTGCCTGCTGCGGACAGCCGGACGTCATCGCGATCACCACCCGCCACCGCCGCCCGTCCCCGGCACTCTGAGCCGCCACCCCGAACAGCGGGCCCCGCACCAGCAGATTGCCCGCACGCTTCACGGCGTCCACCGCGTCTGCTTCCATCGCGGCTTCCACCGGCTCCACCGGCACCCGCACCACGATCGGCTGCGCCCCGCCCGGTTCCATATCCCCACGGTCCATACGCCCATCCTGAGACCTCCTCCACGGCACCGTGGGTGATTCGCCGATTCGCCACCCGATCCATACATCGTGGCGGTGAGCCGGACGCTGGCGTTCAGGGCCGGCCGGCATGGACGTCAGGGTGGCTGGGGTGAATACCGAGGAACGTGTCCGCGCCGGCCCTATGATGTCCCTCGCCGAGGAGCCGGAACCGCCTCGGGAATCACCTCGAGCCCGGCTCGTCGCAGCGGTCTGAGCACCTTGCGGTGCCTCTCCCGTCGGCCCCTCCCGTTCACCCCCCCATCGCCTCATCACCTGTCCGGCTTGATCGTGCCCCCGCCTGGCGTAGGGCCAACACCGACCGGACGGGTCCTGGCCAGCCGAGTGAACCGACAGTCGCGGGGCACCCCGCCCAGGGCGGCCCGTACGGCAGTGGAACGGGGTGACGTCTGCCAGCGGGAACCGGCCCGGTCAGAGGTGAGGGTGTGCGCCGATTGGTGGGGGATCGGCTTGCTGGGGTGCGGGGGCTGGTGAAGGATCAGATTACGGGACGTGCCGCCTATATGTCGTGATGTCACGATTAGCGGCGTGCCGTCTTCTGCATGCTCGACCTCATGAGGAGTGGTGGCCATGGAAGACAGCCCGCTCAGCCGTCGACGGCTGTTGTGGGGTGCTGCCGGCGCAGCGGGTACGGCTCTGGCCGCTGCCGGGCTGCCGCAGCTGATCCAGCCCGTGGAGAAGGCGAAGGCTGCGCTCCCGAGCCCCGTACGCAAGGCCCCCGCCGCCGGGCCGCCTGCGACCGTGCGTCCGGACCATTCGGTGGACTACGCCCCCGCCGTCTGGATCGAAGCCTGCGAGGACAACTACACGCCCTCCGACCGTCCCGAGTCGTATCCCATCGAATACGTCGTCATCCACCTGACAACAGACATCTTTCCGACCATGCTCCGCATGTTCAGGGACCCCGCCGAGAGGGTGTCCGCGCACTACGTGGTCAGCGCAAACGGCACGCGGATCGCCCAGTGCGTGCGCGAGCGCGACGTCGCCTGGCACGCCGGCAGCGTGTGGCACAACCGCCGGAGCATCGGCATCGAGCACGAAGGCTGGGTCGACCAGCCTGTGTACAACGACGGGATGTACGAGGCATCCGCCATGCTCACGGCCACGATCTGCGCGAAGTACGACGTGCCGGCCGACCGGGACCACATCCTGGGCCACGTCGAGGTCCCGCTGTCCACTCACGAGGACCCCGGGCCCGTGTGGAACTGGGACAAGTACATGCAGCTCGTCGAGACCGCCCATCAGCGCGTCAGGACCTGACACCGTGTCGAGCCCATCACGCGGGCTTGCCGTCGCCGTAGAGCCACGAGTCCCAGATCGAGTCGAGGTCCCGGCCGGTCTTGGCCTCCGCGTACGCGGTGAAGTCGTCGGTGGAGGCGTGGCCGTGGCGGTGGCGCAGGGTCCAGCCGCGCACCAGGGCACGGAAGGCCTTGTCGCCCACGGTCTGGCGGATCCTGTGGACCACCATCGCGCCGCGCACGTACACCGGCTGGCGGGAGATGTCCGAGGCGGTCGGCGGCTCGGCGGGCGGGAAGTCCCATTCGTCGTCGTCCGCGGCCTTGGCGTGGTTGCGGTCGAAGTGGTCCTGGGCGCTGGCGCCGTCGTGGTCCTCGGTCCACAGCCACTCGGCATAGGTCGCGAAGCCCTCGTTGAGCCACATGTCCCGCCAGGTCCGCGGGGTGACGGAGTTGCCGAACCACTGGTGGGCCAGTTCGTGTACCACGTTGGTGGTGTGGAAGATGTCGGCCGGAATGGTCGGCCTGGTCTGGGTCTCCAGGGCGTAGGGCACACCGGCCGCCTGATCGACGATCACCCCGGCGGCGGAGAAGGGGTAGGGACCGAACCTCTCCTCTGCCCATTCCATGATCTCGGGGAACCGGCCGAGGATCGCTCCGTCCTCGTCCACGCCCGCGGTCGTGTCCATCGCCGACACGACCGGGACGCCCGACCGGGTCCGGGAGGTTTGGATGTCGTAGCTGCCGATGGCCACGGTCGCCACATAGCTGGCCATGGGTTCGGCCTGGTGCCAGCGGAAGGTGGCGCGGTCGCCGCTGGTGCGTCGGGCGCGCAACTGCCCGTTGGAGATCGCCTGCACGCCCTTGGGGACCGTGACGGTGATGTCGTACGAGGCCTTGTCCGAGGGGTGGTGGTTGCCCGGGAACCAGGACATCGAGCCCGTCGGCTCACCGAACGCGACTGCTCCGTTGTCCGTCCTCAACCAGCCTTCGCGCCACCCGTGGTCATGGGTGATCGGCTCCGGCGTGCCCGCGTAGCGCACGACACTGCGGAAGGCGGCGCCCTTCCTCACGTGATCGCGCGGCTGCAGGGTCAGCTCCTGCCCGTCCCGCCGAACCTGAGCCGTGCGGCCGTCGACGGTGGCGCTGAGCACCTCCATGCCGAGGAGGTCGAGATTGAAGGCGCTGAGGTCCGCGGTGGCCTTCGCGGTGATCTCCGCGGTGCCCTCGAGGCGGCCGTCGTCGGGGTTGTAGGCGAGGGTCAGGGCGTAGTGGGTGACGTCGTAGCCGCCGTTGCCGAGCTCCGGAAAATACGGGTCCCCGGCGCCCGCGGCAGCGGGGCGCCCGCCACGGAACACCGCGCCGGCAGCCCCCGCCCGAGCGGTGTCCACGCCGGTACGGGCACCAGCACTCGCATCCGCGCCGGTACGGGCACCCGCCCCACCGCCGGCACGACCGTCGGGCTCCGAGCACGCGGGGAGTGCGGCGAGCAGGCCCGCGACCGCGAGGGCGGTCAGACGTCCGGAAGTTTTCACGCAGCCGATCATGACCCAGCCCCCAGGCACCCCGACCCCGCCACGCCGTGCGCATGACCCCTCCGGCGGGCACGGCCCGGATGCCGCCGGCCAGGTTGCACCGATGGGAGCGCCATGGACGAAACGGCACGGTCGGGGCGCGGAGCGCGGCGGTGTGGTCGTGGACGCAACCGTCTCCCTGATCACCGTCTCCGCGGCACGCCGGGGTGGTCAGGCCGAGTCGTCCCGCGGGGCCGGGGTGCGGCCCGGTGGGTCGGTGGAGGCGAGCAGGTTCAGCACGGTGGCCTCCATGGCGTGCCGCGCCTGTTCGGCGTCGAGTCCCGTGGACCGCCAGTGGTGCCAGGCGCCCCACGTGGTCACCGCGTCCAACCCGTCGGCCAGGTCCCTGCGCTGCCGGGCCGGGAGCCGGTCGAGTTCCTCGGCGAGCACCGCCTCCAGGCGCTCGCGGGCATCGCGGAAGGCGTCCGCGGTGACCTGACGGATCCGTTCCGAGGGGTTGTCCATGCGGATCATCGCCAGCCGGGCCGGGGTGATCCATTCGAGGATCCGGGAGCGCTGCTCGACCAGCGCCGCGACACGCGTCTCCCGCGGCCCTTCGGTGGGCAATGGCCTTATCTGCGCCGCAAGTTGTTCCAGCCGACGGGTGATGGCGGTGTCCACGAGCTGGGCCATGTCGGCGAAGTGGTGGAACACCGAGCGGCGCGAGACGCCGGCGTACTCGGCGACCCGGTCGGCGGGGAACTCCGTCATGCCCTCGTCGAGCAGGGCGAGCAGCGCGTCGGCGATCTTCTCGCGGGTCTGCCGGCCGCGCTCGGCCCGGCCGTCCCTGGCCCCGGCGGGTGACAAGCCCGGCCGCCGGCTGTCCCGCGCCCCCTGCTCCGGCTCTTGCCCCCGCCTTTGCCGGTTCTGCTCCTCGCCCTGCCGTTCCACCTGGGCTCCTCTCTCCGATTGACATTATTGCACTCCGAGTGCAACCGTGAATCTGCACTCGGAGTGCAACTTCATTTGTGGATCCGTGGAGGGGTACGCAGCACGATGTTCTTCGCCCTGGGCCGGTGGTGCGCCCGCAGACCCGTACGTGTCCTCGCCGTGTGGGCGGCCGTGGTGATCGCCGTGGTGGCAGCCGTGGCCCTGCACGGCCGCGTCACCACTGAGGCCGTGGTCATCCCCGGCAGCGACAGTCAGGCGGCCCGGGACGCGGCCGAGACCCTCCCCGGACCCCCGTCCGGCAACCAGCCGATCGTCCTGCATACGACGCCGGACGGCCCGGAGTTGACCTCCTCGACCGCGCGGCGGGCGGTGGAGGAGGCCGCGGCCGACGTGGCCAAGGCGGACCACGTGGTCGCCGTGGCCACGCCGTACGGGCCTTCGGGCGGCGCGGCCATGAGCGCGGACGGGCACACCGCCTACCTGTCCGTCGGCTTGGATGTGACGGGGCGTGACATCACCCCGGAGATCAGCGAGGCCGTGCTCTCGGCCGCAGAACCCGCGCGCCGGGCGGGTATCGAGGTCACGGCAGGAGGCGACCTCGCGGCGGCCGTCGACAAGCGGTCCACCGCACACAGTGAACTGATCGGTCTCGCAGCGGCTGCGGTGATCCTCTTCCTCACACTGCGCCGAATCCTCGCGGCAGGGCTGCCCCTGCTGGTGGGGGTCCTCGGGCTGGTGGTCTCGCTGTCGGTGATCGGGCTGGTGGGGCACCTCCTCGACATGCCCTCGTCGGGGGCCACCATCGCGGCGATGATCGGCCTCGGCGTGGGCATCGACTACACCCTGTTCTGTCTCACGCGCTTCCGTGCACTCCTGGCACAGGGGCACGAGGTGCCGGAGGCGGTCGGGCATACGACGGCGAGCGCCGGTAAGGCCGCCGCTTTCGCCGGCTGCGCGGTGGCGGCGGCGCTGGCCGGGCTGGCGCTCGGCGGGCTGCCGCTGCTGCATGCCCTGGCGCTGGCCCCCGGCATCGCCGTACTCGTCGCGGTCCTGGCCGCCCTGACCCTGCTCCCGGCCCTGCTCGCCCTGCTGGGCCACCGCCTGGGTCACCGTACGGGCGGACGCCGCGAGCGCAGGTGGGCGCAGGCGAGGCTCGCCGCGACGAGGCCCGCGCCGGGCCCGGCGGATCCGCCCGCTTCGCCCGCTTCGCCCGCCGTTCGCTCCGCGCCAACCGGCTCCGAGCACGTCGAGGACGACATCGAGGACAGCGAGGGCGCCGCCGACGCCACCGAGCCTGCGCACGCGCGTGCGCGGCGGTTTGCCGCGCACGTGGCCGACCGGCCCTGGCGCTACCTGCTCGCGAGCCTGGTCCTGCTGGCCGTCCTGGCAGCGCCGGCCGCCCAGTTGACGTTCGGCCAACTCGACGCGGGCGACAAGGCGGCCGGCACGGCGAGCCGCACCGCGTACGAGCAGCTGGCCGAGGCCTTCGGACCAGGCGCGAACGGCCCGGTCCAGGTGACCGAGACCCTGCCCACCGCGGCCGAGGGCCCCTCCGATCACCGCGTCGCCCCGGTCACCGAGGCCCTCGCGCGGACCCCCGGGATTGAGGCGGTCGGCCCGGCACGCATCAGCCCGGACGGCCGTACCGTCCTCTGGCAGGTCACCCCCACCACCGGTCCCGGCGACCGGCGGACCGTCGCCCTCGTGGAGCACCTGCGCGGGACCACCCTGCCCGAGGCCACCGCGGGTACGGGGGCTGTCACCCATGTGGGCGGGCCCACGGCCGCCCAGGCAGACCTGAACGCCCGGCTCGCGGACCGGATGCCGGTGATCATCGCCGCCGTCGTCCTGGTCGCCGGCCTGCTGCTCCTGCTCGCCTTCCGCGCGCCCGTGGTCGCGGCGAAGGCTGCCGCCATGAACCTGATCTCGGTCGCGGCCTCGTACGGCGTACTGACCGCGGTGTTCCAGTGGGGATGGGGGGCCGACCTGCTCGGCCTCGACGGGCCGGTGCCGATCCCGGGCTACGTCCCACTGCTGATGTTCGCCGTACTGTTCGGGCTCTCCATGGACTACGAGGTGTTCCTGCTGACTGCCGTGCGCGAGTCCTATCTGCGACACCGCGACAACCGGCGCGCGGTCGTGGAGGGGCTGACCGGTACGGCCGGGATCATCAGCTCGGCTGCGCTGATCATGCTCTGCGTGTTCCTGAGCTACCTGCTGTCCGAAGACCCGGTGGTCAAGATGTTCGGAATCGGACTGGCCGCGGCGGTGGCCCTGGACGCCACCGTCGTACGCGGCCTCCTCGTCCCGACCAGCATGGTGCTGCTCGGGTCGCGCAACTGGTGGCTGCCGGCGTGGCTCGACCGGATCCTGCCGCGCGTGGACATAGAGGGCACCCCCACGCCCGCCCCGCGCCCTCGCGCCCACCCGGCGAAGCCCGCGCCCCAACTGCCCGAACCCGCCGCCGGCTCCCGAGCCGACCGCCTTCCCACGTCCTGACCCGCCCCGCCCCCTCGCGACCCGAACCTCCGAACCCTCAACCCCGACCCGACCCCGAGGTACCGACCCATGCCGTTCCGCACCCCGCACGCGCCCGCGTCGCCGCACGTGCCCGCGTCCCCGCCCGCCCCCGAGCGCCGGAACCCGCGTACGGGCCGCACGGGCCGCTCGAGCCGCCCGTACCGGCGGGCGGCGGCCGTGACCGTCCTCGTGGCCGCCCTCCTGCTCACCGCCGATGCCCTGGCTCGCCAGCTCGGCGAAGAGCGGTTCGCCGACCGGATCGCCGCCCGCCAGGGCAGTGGCCTGACCTCGCCGGAGGTCACCATCGAGGGCCACCCGTTCCTGCTGCACGCCGCCCGTGGGCAGCATCCCGAAGTCCGGGTCACGGGAGATGCCCGAACGCCCGACGGCATCCCCGTCAAGGCCGAAGTCGACCTCCACCGGGTGTCCGAACAGCCCGGCGGCTACGCGGCGGACTCCGTCGACGCCGCGTTCACCGCACCGTTCGACGCGCTCGGCACGGCCGGCGACCGGGAGCTCCGGCTCTCCGACGCCGGCGGCGGCCGGCTGCGGATCGAGAGCGGCGTGCTGGGTATGTCCCTGGTCATCACGGCCGAACCCCGCCTCGACGCGGGCGTCGTCACCCTGCACGCGGACAGCGCAACCCTGGCCGGCCGCCCGCTCGATCCAACCGCCCCCGCCATCGCGGGGGCCCTGTCCCGCGAGCACCGGCAACTGCCGCCGCTCCCGCTGGGCCTGAGCCCCACCGAGATCACCGTAGGCCCGGACGGCATCACCGCCCACGCCGAGGCCCGCCGGGTGAACCTCACCTGACCCGCGGCCCCGTGACCGCCCGGCGGGACGCTGGTGTCCCTGCTCGTGGGTGTGCGGTGTGTCAGTGGGTGCTGGCAGTCTTGCCAGGTGCTGATCAACGGATTTGACGATGACCCGCTGGTGGTCGGGGAGGAACTTGTCTCCCACCCGGGGTTCTGGGCCGCCTACCTGTTGTGGATGTGTGACCCGGAGGAGTACGAGGGTCCACCGACTCCGGAGTGGTTCGGCGCGGACGCGGCCGACGCCGAAGTCGTGTCCAAAGCGCTGGTGGACGAGGGCAACTGCCCCGTCATCCGAATCCCGTTCGGCGGCGGGCACGCCGCAGTGGTGATAAACCGACCCTACGAAAGAAGAGGGGGGACGCAGTACATCGTCACCCACCCCGACTGGAGACGGCACGGCAGTCTCGCCGGAATTGGCGCATGCGAAGGCCCCGGCATCTCCTGGCGGGAACTGACCCACATCGCCGGTACTCCGGACCTTGATGCTCCGGGCGTCCACGATCCCCACGCCCGATTGCTGCTCCTGCTGCCGGCGATGAGTGACGAGGAGGCACTGGAGGGCGAGGACGCAGCTGACGTGATCGCCGAGGCGCTGATCCGGGTCGGCGCGCCGGTCAGCAGGGCTCCGCGCGTGGCGGAACTCCTCGTGGACCACCCCATATGGGACCCGATGGGCTGGTGGTTGCCTGACGAGCAAGGCTTCGGCGGCATCCTCCGGAGCGATGACCCCCGCAGCCCGCGAGTCGACGTGAGGCTCGCCCAGGGCATCACCCGGGAGCAGAACGAACGGCTCGCCCGCGCGCTCGGAACCTGGCCCGTCTGACGTCAAGAACCAACACATTGCCGGAAGCCGGCGATACGGACGCTCCAGAGGACCGGGTGCTCGCCCACGCAGCGGGACCCGCCGCACGGGACGGGTGGGTGCGCTTCGCCCGCCGCCTCCGGCTCGGCGCGCCGAGGCCGCGTCCCCCGGAGAATTGACCGTGCCGCCCGCCCGGAAAACAACGGGGCGCCCCGCCGCACCGCCCGCTACGATCGGGCCCTCACCTTGATCACGGCGGTCCGACGGAGGCACCGATGTCACAGGCCCCCGAGCGGACCCCTGAACGGACCCCCGCCCACCCCGAACGGCTCGAGCGGGGACACCCGTTCCGCCAGTGGAAGACCTGGCGCATACCCGGCACCGAGCTGACCCTCACCGGGTACTCCCGCGCCAACGACAAGACGTTCTTCCACATCCCCGAACTGCGCTGCGCGCTCGACGCCGGCCTCGCGGAAGGCCGTCAGTCGGAGACCGTCTTCCTCACCCACACCCACCACGACCATTCCAAGGACATCGACTACCTCGCCGCCCGGCCCGCCGGCGTCGACATCCACCTGCCCGCCCCAGCCGTCCCGTACGTGGAGCGCTACCTGCGGGCCTCCGCCGAACTCAACCACGGCACGGCCTACGACCCCGCCCTCGCCGCGAACTGCCGGCTGCACGGGGTCCGCGGCGGCGACGAGTTCACCTTCGGCCGCCGCGGACACCACGTACGGGTGGTGGAGTGCGCGCACAAGGTGCCCTGCGTGGGCTATGCGTTCTCCGAGCGCCGCAGGGAACTGCTGCCCCAGTACGAGGAACTGCGCCGCTCCTTTGCCGCACAGGGCCGGGGCGGCGGCGCCGAATTCGGACGCATCCTCGCGCAGCGCCGCAAGGAGGGCGCCGAGGTGGAACACGAGGTGCTCAAGCCACTGTTCGCGTTCCTCGGCGACACCCACGTGAGCGTCTTCGAGGACAACCCGTGGCTCTTCGCGTACCCGGTGATCATCACCGAGTGCACCTACCTCGACGACGCCGAACTCGATCGCGCCGACCGGGTCGGGCACACCGTGTGGAGCCGGCTGCGGCCCGTCGTCCAGGCCCACCCGGACACCCTCTTCGTCCTCACCCACTTCAGCCTGCGCCACTCCGACCAGGACGTCCTCGACTTCTTCGGCGACGCGTGCCCCGACAACGTGCTGCTGTGGGCGCACCCCGACAGCCGGCTGCCCGAACAGCACCAGCACGGCGGCGGTCGGCATGGCGGCTGACAGCGGCTGGTCACCGTACCCCAAGATCCCCTCCCGGGCTCGGCTGGGCGAGGCGCGGGCGGCCCGGGAGTGGGTCGCGCTGGAGAAGGTCCACGGGGCGAACTTCGCCGTCGTGTGCGACCGGGCCGGAGTACGCCCGGCCAAGCGCCGCGAACTGCTCGGCGAGAGCGGCCTCGACGACTTCTTCGGCGTGGGCCGGATCTGGCCATCCCTCGCCGTCGCAGCGGACCGCTGCGCCGCCGCCCTGCGCCGCACGTATGGCAGCGACCCCTCGGCACCGGTCACGGTCTACGGCGAACTGGCCGGCGGGCGCTACCCGCACCCGGACGTGCCGCCCTCGCCGGGTACGGAGCCGGTGCAGACCGGCGTCTGGTACGCGCCGGGGCTCCTCTGGATGCCGTTCGACGCCACGGTCGAGACGGCCGGTGGCGGCACCCGCTGGGCCGGCGACCGGGCGCTGCGGGAGGCCGCCGACGCCGCGGGCCTGCACTGCGCCCCGCTGATCGCGCGCGGGACGCTCGCCCAGGTGCAGGAGCGGACGTCAGTGTTCCCGACCCGGGTACCGGCTCTGCTGGGCCTGCCCGAACTGCCCGACAACCTGGCGGAGGGGCTCGTCGTCAAGCCCGCCGAGGAGTGGGGGACCCCCGACGGCGCCGACGCCGGCCCGGCCGCCCGCCCGGTGGCCAAGTTCAAGCACCCCGCCTTCGCCGAGGACGAGCGCTTCGACGGCTCGCGCCCGTACCGCGCGCCCGCCGAAGGCGCGGCGGGGGTGCCCGGCTGGCTCCTCGGCCAGGTCGCCGCGCTACTCACCCCGGCCCGGGCGGCGGCAGCCGTCAGCAAGCTGGGCCCGCGCACCCCGGCCGAGGAGGTTGCCGCCGAGATCGCCCGGGACACGGTAGAGGAGGCCGCCGAGGCCCTCGGCGGCCTCGACGACGGCCTCGCCCAGGCCCTGGAGCGGGCGCTGCGCCCCGGCGCGCTCGCACTCGCCCGCTTCGACGCTGCCGACCGCCGGGCCCGGTGATGCAGAGCCCGGCCGACGTGTCGCGCAGCCGCTGGGCCTCCTTGAGCAGCTCACAGCACCCAGGGCACCACACCCAGGGCCACCACGGCTATGGCAGCGCGAGCAGCGTGTCGATCCGGGCGCGGATTTCCTCGTCCTGGAGGAGCGCCCGGTAGTCGCCGTACTCCGACAGTCGGCAATCCGCGGCCCGTTGTGCCTCGAGTGCTTCCCGGACCGGTGGGGCGAGGTGTCCGTGGCGGGTGAGTGTGCTCAGGGCGGTGGCGAACTTCCCGTGCAGCTGTCCGTCGGCGGCGTATGCCAGCACCGCTGCTTCTGCCTGTGCCGGTTCCATCGGCGGTGGTTCCCATGGCTGCGGGTACGGCCCGGGCTCACCGGGGAGCAGCGGGCTCTCTCCCCACGCGTGGAGTACCTCTCGCAGGTCCCGGACCAGCCAGCCCGCGCGGGCGACCTCGTCGCTCAGGGCTTCTCGTACTGCGGGCAGCAGCACTCCGGCGTGTGCGTGCAGGGGCCGGAGTACGTCGGCGACGTCCGGCTGCCGCGGGTCACTGATGCAGTAGCCCCGGCCTTGCATGTCCCGGTAGGGCGCGACGAGCCGCTCGACGAGATCGGGCAGGGCGCGCGGGTCCCCGATCCGGGTCAGGGCCCACCGTGCGTGGTCACCGACGGTGCCGTCGAAGAACTGCGATTCGCCGGGGTCGTCGAGGAGGGCGGCGAGCCGGTCGGCGTACGGGGCTGCCCGGTGGCCGAGCACGGCCAGCAGATGGGCCGCCTTGTAGCGCACGTCGTCGTCCGGATCGGCCAGCAGACCGGCCGCCAGCGGCAGCACGGCCTCGGCCGCGGACGGCCGGGCCACCAGCAGCCCCCACGCCTCGTCCAGCGCGCACCGGCGCAGCTCCGCGTCGCCGATCCGGCTCCCGGCCTCGGCGAGCCCGGCCACGAACGAGGTCGCCACCGCCGTGTCGAGCCGTAGCAGTTGCAGGGCCCAGGAGGCGACGTCGTTGCGGTCGTACGGGTACTCGCAGTCCAGGGTGTACCAGACCTTCCCGAACTCCGGGGCGAGTGCGGGATCGGTGAGGAGTTCCAACAGCATGGGGGAGGCACGCAGCGCCGCTTGCGGGTCCAGCGGCGCTGTGGCGATCACGGCCGCCACGCGCAGCACCGGGTTCTCGCCGTGGAGGACGCCGTCCAGCACCGCGCGCACCTCGGCGTACGTCGAACCCGTGAGGTCCTCGGCAGCCGCGGCCTCGCCCAGTGCCAGCAACACGGTCACCCGGACCGAGAGGTCCGTCTCCTGGTGCCACCGCTCCAGCAGGGGGGCGGTCCGGCCGGCGATCAGCCGTAGCGCGGCCCGCCGCACCAAGGGATCCCGGTCGTCGAACAGCGTCCGCAGCCGGGGCCACTGCCGCTGCCAGGCCGCCTCCCATCCGGAGTCCACTGCCCCGGCCTCACCGGTCTCACCGTTGTGGGCCAGGTCCGCCAGCACCTCGACCAGGTCCGGCCGTGCGGCCGTATCCGGGTCGAGGGCGAGATCCACCAGGAACGGCAGCGCGGCCGTGCCTGCGCCGGTGACCCGTCCCAGGGGCAGGAGGAGACCCTGCAGGTCGCCGTACGCCCGCTCCACGGCCTCCGGCCTGGTGGTGGCGTCCGCTCGGGCGATCCGGCGCAGCACCTTCGGCACGTCGGTGGCCGGGTGGTCCGGCCCCACCGCCTCCAACCCGCGCCAGTCCACCGCGTCCAGACCCTCCAGCATGTCCCCCGCCTCGCTTCCCGGTGTCCATCCCGCGTCCGGGGCATCCTGCCACTGCGGCAGAGGGTGCAGCGCGGCAATTACCCCACCGCCCCCGTCGGCAGTACGGACAACGCTCGCGAGCAGGCGCACGAGGGGCCGTTCGACCGGTCCCTACGGGCGGTCAGTGCTCGTCGTCCGGCGGCAGGCTGGGCACGTTGGCCCGGAAGAGGCTGAACAGCAGCCCGTACGGCTCGCCATGCGCGGGGTCCGTCGGATGCGGCTCGGCGGCCATCGCGCGCAGCCGGGCCTCAAGCGCGTGCGCTTCGGCTTCGGTGAGCCAGAGGTGGCGCAGCGCGGTGTGCGAGGCTTGACCGGGCCCTCCCGGCAGCATCTCGCCGAGTGCGGCATTGATGAGGAACTCAGGGCCCACCGCCGCGTCCTGGTGCAGCTTGAAGCTCTTGCTGACCAGCGCGAAGTACTGCTCGGTGCCGCCGCGCACCTGACGGGTCTCGGCGAGCCGGACCAGTCCGGCCTCGCGCAGCACGCGTACGTGGTAGCCGATGGTGCCCTTGCTCATGCCCAGCGCGTGGGCGAGCTGGCGCAGCGTCGCGGGGCGCTGGCGGAACGCATTGACCATGCGGTGACGCACCGGATGCCCGAGGGCCTTGAACTGCTCGGGCGAGCGCAGCACAAGGTGGTCCTGCTCGTCGCGGCCGGTCTCGTCGTGGTCGGCATCACTTCCGTGCTCGGGGGGCTGTTCTTCTGCCATGGCCAAAAGTGTCTATGAATCTAAATACTTTTGACAACTCCGTCGCGGCAGCCCCAGAATCCCCACCGAGGAAGTGGCGAGGATTCTCGTCACTTAGTCCGGGAGACCCCAAGGAGTCCAATGCCCCTCGCCACAGCCTGTGTTGCCACCGCCCGCCCCGCCCGCTACGTCAAGCAGCTCGTCTCGCACATGGGCCACAAAGCTGCCGCCGCCCTCACGCCCGACGGCCGTGGCACGATCACGGTCGCCTCCGGGACCTGCACCCTCACTCCCACGACCGACCGGCTGGAGTTGACTGCCACCGCGGTCGACACCGAGTCGCTGACCCGGGTCCAGGACGTCATCACCCGTCACCTGGTCCGCTTCGCCACCCAGGAGGAGCTCGCCGTCGAGTGGACCTCCCCGATCGACGGCGGCGAGCTTGAGCCCACCGCCCCCGTCGTCAGCACATACCTGCTCAGCCACCACACACCGGCCGACGACATCCTCGGGGAGCTGGCCGTCGCCACCCGTGAGGCCGCCGCCGACGCTGCGCCCATGCAGGTCTCTTCCGACGAGGGCGCGCTGCTCACGATGCTGACCCGGCTGACCGCCGCCCGTTTCGCGGTCGAGGTCGGCGTCTTCACCGGCTACTCGACCCTCTGCATCGCCCGCGGCCTGGCTGACGGCGGCCGGCTGCTCGCCTGCGACGTCAGCGAGGAGTGGGCCGCGATCGGACGACCGTACTGGGAGCGTGCGGGCGTCGCCGACCGGATCGACCTGCGCATCGCCCCCGCGTTGGAGACGCTGCGCGCACTCGACGCCGAGCCGGTCATCGACCTCGCGTTCATCGACGCCGACAAGGCCAACTACCCGGCGTACTACGAGGAGATCGTGCGCCGGCTGCGCCCCGGCGGGCTGGTGGTGCTCGACAACGTCTTCCTCGGCGGCAGCGTCCTCGACCCTGCGTACCAGCAGGAGCGCCACCTGGCGATGCGGCGGCTGAATGACCTGATCGCGGCCGATGAGCGGGTGGACTCGGTGATGCTGCCGGTGCGTGACGGGGTGACCATCGCCCGGCGCCGCTGACACGCGGCCCGCCCGCGACCGCCCGGCCCTACGGCGACCCGAGCCGGCCGACGGCCCCCACCGGCGCCAGGCCCTCGGAAGGGCTGGAGGGTTCTTCCACTTGCTGATCTGAACGAGTCGCTGTTCGTACGTCAGCTGTCGTGCTGTGAACCCTCCCTGATCCCAGTCCGCCTGCCATTGGGACCAGGCATGATCAGCGTATGGACATGGCGAATCAGCTGACGCGGGCCGCCGAGGACGGCGATGCGGCTGCGGTGGCACGGCTGCTGGATGCGGGTGCCGAGGTGGACGCCCGGAACACGGGCGGGTGTACCGCGCTGGAGCTCGCGGTAGAGGCGGGACAGGTCGAGATCGTGCGCCTCCTCCTTGCCGCGGGGGCGGATCCGCACCAACAGACAGGTGAGTACAACGAGCTGACGCCGCTGCTTCAGGCGGTGACGCGGGGGCACACCGCACTGGTGGGTGCCCTGCTCGATGCTGGGGCCCCCAGCTGTGCCCAGGGCAAGATGGGCTGGCTGCCGCTGGTGGTGGTGCCGGACGGAGACCAGGGCCGCGAGATCGTGGACCTGCTCCTGGACCGAGGGGCGGACGTCAACGGCTTGATGAAGGACTGGACACCTCTCGAGTGGGCGGCCGCTCGCGGACAGGCGCAGATGGTGCGCCAACTGCTCGCCCGAGGTGCGACGTCAACGGCGGAGGCCCTGAACAAGGCATATGCGCGTGGGAATGGGTCTCCGGAGGGCAGGGCGAAGTACGCGCCCGTCATCAATGCCTTGCGCGCCCGCAGATCTTGATGCCGCTGGACCGGGTAGGGGAGCGGTGGGCTTTGTGGTCGCGGAAGCCGCAGCCTGGGCCGCGTACGATGCTCGACCCCAGCGGAGGCCTGGCGGGCGTGCCCGGGCCCCGGACCGCGAAAGGCACGGTGGGCGAGCGGGAGCGGGCAGCGGCTGCCGACACTCGCGGTGCCGACTTGGCGGCCTTCAGGAGAAGAACGTGACCAGAGCAAGCCATATGAGCAGCGCCATGACAGCGGCAAGGGCGGCGCAGGAACCGCCGATGAGCTTCACCGCCCCGATCTCCTCCCGCGGAGGCGGGGGCAGGGGGATGGTGTAGCCGGGCGGTGGCGGCGGGCCGGGCGGCGGAACCTGGACGGACATGTGACCCCTTGAATGCAGGCGCGAATCCGATAACAGCAGGCGTGGATAAGGGCGTTGGCGACGGCAAGGTCGCCAACGGGAGCGAACTGGCCAACGCCGCCGCTCCTACGTCAGGGCTGAAGCTTTGCACCAGCGACTGGGCCCCGCCAGTGACGGCAAGGCGGGCCTCTCGGCCTACGGCAAGGGCCTACGGGTCGATGACGTGGGCGCCCATATGGTAAGCCACGGAACCGGCGCGCGTACCCGACTGATCACCTACACCCCGAAGGGGTACCGGCACCGCCTGGCTGTGGCCGGGTCCGCATGCCCCAGCGGGCAAGAGATGGGCCGGCAGCGCCCAGCGCCGCGAAGAACACCGCCAGTAGCAGCCAGCCCGCCGTGCCGAGGCCGAGCACCACCGTGGTGAGGATCGCGGGGGCAAGAGCCTGGCCCGCGCTGAAGCCGAGGCCGAGGAGACCTTGGTACTGACCCTGGGCATGGTCGGGGGCGAGACCGAAGCCCAGGGCGAAAGCCGCCGAGGACTCCCAGACCTCTGCCAGGCTATGGACGAAGATCGCTGCCAGGACCAGTCCCGCTGCCGCCCAGACCGGGGTGTACGCCGCCAGCGCCATCATCGGGCAGCTGACGAGGAAGAGCAGCCCCGCGGTGCGAAACGCCCTGCCGCCGTCGTGCGGGGTTTCGATACGGGAGCCGATCCTGGTCTGCATCAGTACGCAGAAGGCGGCATTGACGGCGAACAGTGCGGCCACCGTCCAGCGCGGCGCTTCGGTGTGTTCGGAGATCCAGATGGGCAGGAGCAGGGAGACCACCGGGTATTGCAGTCCCATGGCCCCGTAAAGGGCGGTGAACGTCAGGAACGGGCGGTCCGCGAAAGCGAGCCAGCGGTGCTGCTGCGGCGGTGCTGCCAGCACCGGATAGCGGGGCAGCAGGAGCAGAAGCACCGCGCACAGGGCGAAGCTCGCCGCGTTGCCGAGGATCAGCGTGACATAGGCGCCACGGGTGTCCGCGGCCAGCGCCAGCCCGGCACCCACCGTTCCGAGAATGACGCCCAGGTTGACGAAGGTGCGCAACTTCGCCCGGAACAGGGCCGGGCGGTCGCCCCCGACCCGGACCACCAGAGCGCCCCAGGCCGCACCACCGGCAGCCGCGGCGATCTGGTCGACCGTCGCGATGATCGCGAGCGCGGCCCAGCTCTCGACGAGGACGAGGGCCGCCATCGACATCGCCTGGACCGTGAGGGCCAGCATCATGATCGTGCGCGCCCCGCGCCGGTCGGCGAGATGTCCTCCGGGTATCCCCGCGCACAGGCCGATCACTCCGGCGATGGTGAGCGCGGCGCCGACCTGCACTGCGGGCAGGCCCACGATCAAGGTGAAATAGAGCGCCGACGCCGCGTTGAACAGACCGTTGCCGACCCGGTTGACGAAACTGGCGGCGATCAGCACGCGCTCGGGCCTGCTGTCCCCCACCATGCGGCCTATTCGGCCTGCCGGGCTGCTCTTGATCATGGGCGGCAGGCTAGCAGTGGTCGCAGAACCCGCCGCAGTTGTACCAAGATCGCGTGCACTGATTGCGACGCGGGCCCCGACGACGAGCGTTCCAGGATTTTCGCCGTCCGAACCCAGATCCCGCCCCACTGCGCCGCCCCCTTCCACCCGCCTCCGTGATCGGCATTCGGGCTGGACGGGGAGAGGCGCCGTCGTACACCGGGCACGCCCATCCGCGCAGCGGCCCGGCGGGCCTCGATCAGCGGCCCGACCGCGGTGCCGACGCACGCTTCCCTCTGCGGCTTCCCGCCCCGGCCTCAGGGGGCGATCTTGTCCAGGCGAGCAGACAATGAGCGCGAGGGATCCTGTCGCGGCCGTGGCGGGATGTGTGGTTCTGCGGTCTGGAGGTCGTGGGACATGGGGTACGTGGGGTACTTGCGGCCATGACGGTCGAAGAGCAGACTGCTCACGCTCGTGCATGCCTCCCCGACGTGGGCTTGAACCGCCACCCCGGGCCGGTGAAGCGCACCGATCCCGCAGCGCCTCCGACCGTCCCGCCGCCCGGCTCGCCCGGCTCGCAGGACGAACTGGTGTCCATCCGGAACATCGTGGCGCGGCTGAGGGCTGCTTACCCCTCGGTCGACGCGGTCACCGTCGAGGCGACGGTCAGGACCGCTTACGACTCGTTCCACCAGGCCAGAGTCAGAACCTACGTCCCGATCCTGGTCGAACGCCGGTCCCACAGGGTGCTCCGTGCCTCATGCCGCACCACTCCCGGCCAGGCAGTCGACCGTAGAGCGGCGGCCCCCGAGACGCGCCGCGCTCACCCCGGACCAGAGAAGGACTGATCGTGATGTCGGACGAGAGGGCCGAACGCATCGCGGATTTCATCGGGCCACTACGGGTGAAACCGGGGTCGAAGGTGCGCCTGGAGCGGGACTTCGATCCTCGCTACAAGGCAGGTCTGAAGAAGCGGGAGGGCATCGAGCTGCTGCGGACCGGGGTGTCGCTGCTGGCCGAGTACCAGGAGCGACTGGCCGCCCAGGACACCTACGGCGTCCTGCTGTGTCTCCAGGCACTTGACGCCGGTGGCAAGGACGGAACGATCCGCCACGTCATGAGCGGCGTCAATCCCCAGGGCGTACGGGTCAGCAGCTTCAAGGTGCCCTCCGCGGAGGAACTCGACCACGACTACCTGTGGCGCTACGCCCGGCGCCTGCCCAGACGCGGCGAGATCGCCATCTTCAACCGCTCGCACTACGAGGAGGTTCTCGTCGTGCGCGTCCACCCCGAGAACCTGGTCCGGCAGAAGCTGCCGGACGGCACACACGGGCCGGGCATCTGGCAGCGGCGCTACCAGGAGATCAACCACTGGGAGCGCTATCTCACGGACAACGGGTTCAAGGTGGTGAAGATCTTCCTGAACCTGTCCAAGGAGGAGCAGCGCACCCGTTTCCTGAAGCGGATCGACCTGCCGGAGAAGAACTGGAAGTTCTCTGCGGCCGATGTCCGGGAGCGGCGCCGGTGGGACGACTACCAGCACGCGTTCTCCGAGATGATGTCGGCCACGAGTACGAAGTGGGCGCCCTGGTACGTCGTGCCGGCGGACCGGAAGTGGTTCGGGCGGATCTGCGCGGCGGCCATCCTCGCGCACACCCTGATGGACATCGATCCTCAGTTCCCCGACGTCGGAGAAGAGGCACGGAAGGACCTGCTCGCCACCAAACGGGACCTGGAGCAGGAGGCCCCTGCCGGGGCACCGGCCGATCCGTACGCCGACCGGCATTCGCCGGCTGCGCGGGCCACTGGGCGGAGAGACCGGCCGAAGAAGAAGCGCGGCTAGGGCCTGACGACCGCGACCGCGACCGGCCCGGACGCATCCGCGGCCACGGATCGGAGGCAGAACGATGACGGTGCGTTCGAATTCCGTGGGAGAACAGCCTCCGTCTTCGGGCGACGGCTGGTACGCACACGCTCCCGAGGAGGTTGCAGCGGCGTTCGGTGTCGATCCGGCAGTCGGTCTCTCCGCGGCACGGGCCGCGGAGCTGCTGACCGCGCACGGCCCGAACTCGCTGCCCAAAGAGAAGCGGCCTCCGGCCTGGCGCCGGTTCCTCAAGCAGTACCGCAGTTACATGCAGATCGTCCTCGTGGCCGCGGCGCTCGTCTCGCTGCTCATCCAGGAATGGACCACCGCGATCCTGCTGATCGTCCTGACCCTGCTGAACGCGGTCGTGGGCCTGCGCCAGGAGGGCAAGGCCGAGAGCGCGATGAACGCGCTGAAGTCGATGATGAAGGCGACGGCACGGGTACGCAGGGACGGCACGGAGGCCGAGATCCCCGCCGAACAGCTGGTCCTCGGCGACATCGTGCTCATCGCCGCCGGGGACCAGGTGGCGGCGGACGGGCGCATCATCGAGGCCAGCGCCCTACAGATCGACGAGTCGGCGCTCACCGGCGAGAGCGTTCCCGCCTCGAAGGACGCCGGCACGCTTGCGGCCCCGGCGTCGGCGCCCGGCGACCGGACGAACATGGCCTTCATGAACACCCCCGTCACCCACGGCAGCGGCGTGCTCGTCGTCACCGCGACCGGCGCCGGAACCGAAGTCGGCAAGATCTCCGGGATGCTGGCGGCCACCGAGAAGGAAGTACCGCCGCTCACCAAGGAGCTCGACACCCTGACGCTGTGGATCACAGGGGCGGCGGCCCTGACCATGATCGTGATGTTCGCCCTGGGGCGGCAACGGGACCAGGCTTGGGACGTGTTGTTCGTCAGTGCGGTCTCGCTCGCCATCGCCGCCGTCCCCGAGGCCCTGCCGACGGTGACCCAGGCGATCCTGTCCGTCGGCAGCCTCAACCTGGCGAAGCGGAACGCCATCGTCAAGGAACTGCCGTCGGTCGAGACCCTGGCGTTCACCTCGGCGATCAACTCGGACAAGACCGGCACCCTGACGATGAACCAGATGACCGCAGTCGAAGTCGTGAGTCCCACCGACCGGTACACCGTCTCGGGCACGGGATACCGGCTCGACGGGAAGATCCACCATGCTGCGGGGGCGTCGGGCTCCGCCGCGCGCATCGAGGACGCGATCCTGCCGTACGTGGTGGCGTGCGACGCGAGGCTGGTGGACGGCGAGGTGGTGGGCGATCCCACCGAGGGCGCGCTGCTGGTGCTCGCGCACAAGGCCGGGCTGGACATCGACGCCACCCGGGAGGACCTTCCCCGGCTCGCCACGCTGCCGTTCGACCCGGAGTACAAGTTGATGGCCACCTTCAACTCGGCGGTCGACGCCTCCGGACGGCAGGTCGTCCGGTGCTTCGTCAAAGGCGCGGTCCCGGCGGTGGTGGCGCGGGCCGCCACCGCGCTCGCGGCGGGCGAGACGATCCCGTGGGACGCCGAACTGGTCGCGCGCGCCGAGGCACAGACCCAGCGGATGGGCGGTGAGGGGCACCGGGTGATGGCCGCGGCCACTCGTGACCTCGACCTCGACGACTTCGATCCGGACGGCGATCTGCTCGCGTACGTCACCGAGCTGCGGGTGACCAGTCTCGTCGGCATGGTCGATCCGCCCCGCGAGGACGCGAAGGCCGCCGTGGCCGGCGCGCAGGCAGGGCACATCCGGGTCCGCATGGTGACCGGTGACGACGTCACCACCGGCGCGGCGATCGCCCGGCAGCTCGGCATCCCCGGCGAGGCGGTCCTCGGCGCGGATTTCGCTGCCATGAGCGAGGACGAGCAACTCGCCCGCATCGACGGCATCGGTGTGGTGGGGCGCGTCGCGCCGGAGCACAAAGTGCTGCTCGCCGACACGCTCAAGAAGAAGGGCGATGTCGTGGCGATGACCGGGGACGGCGTCAACGACGCGCCCGCCATCAAGGCCGCCGACATCGGTATCGCCATGGGCAGCGGCACGGACGTGGCGAAGAACGCCGGACGCATGATCCTCTCCGACGACCGCTTCGCCACCATCGTCTACGCCGTGGAGCAGGGCAGGAGAATCTACGACAACCTCACCAAGTACATCCGATTCGTACTGCTCCTGCTGGTCACCTTCGTGCTGACCTTTCTCGGGGCCACCGTCTTCAACATCGCCGCCGGTGAGCCTTTCACCCCGCCACAGGTGCTGTGGATCCACTTCGTGGTCAACGCCTCGTTCGGCTTCGCGCTCGGCTTCGACCGGGAGAGCCCCGGGCTCATGCGCCGCAGGCCGCGTCCGCGGGGGGAGTCGGTGCTCACCAGGCCCGTACTGGTCACGGTCGGCCTGTCCGGCCTGGCGATCACCGTCATCCTGCTCGGACTGATCACGCTCGGCCAGGCCCACTCCGACAGCGTCGAGACCGGTCAGTCGATCGCGTTCACCGCCTTCGCGCTCTGTCTGATCGTGGCCGCGTTCGAGTGCCGCAGCGAAACGGATTCGGTGCTGACGACGTCCACCTTCGACAGCAGGCAGATGAACTGGGTGGCACTGGCCCAGTTCGTGCTCGCGGTAGCGGTGACCCAGCTGGACGGCTTCCGCCGCATCCTCGGAACGACCGAGATCAACGCCCGGCAGTTCGGCTGGGCGCTGCTGGCCGCCCTCGCACTCCTGCTCCTGTGGGAACTGGGCAAGTACCTGGCCCGTCGCTCAAGAGCCACCTGATGCGTCGGCACTTCACGGCCCGGTAGTCCCAGGGTCGGCTTGAGCCGCTGCTGCCGCGGGGAATCAAGCCGGGCCGGCCGCAGGTATGGACGCGGCGGCAGCTGATCGACGGCATACGGTGGCGGACCCGGACCGGTGCCCGTGGCGTGATGTGCCGGAACGCTACGGGCCGTGGGACCGGGTCCACGACCTGTTCCGACGCTGGCAGCGAGACGGAACCTGGGCGAGGATCCCCACCTGGCTCCAGGCCGAGGCGGACGCGAAGGGCCTGATCAGCAGGGCTGCCGCCGGGAGCCAAGCGGTACCGGACGAACTAGTCAGGGGCCTCGCGGGAAGGGGCCAGAGCGGACCGTTCAACCAAACTGCACAACCCCAGGTCAGGAGCGTGGCGACTGCTCACTTTCACTGACCGGCAACATCACAGTCCTTGCCCAGCTCGGCGTGGAGTGGGCACGGCAGACCGTGGAGGCCGGCTGACAAGCGCATCAGCTCCCGGGGAACCCAGCGCACCGATATCCACCAGGAGTCCATTGCGGAAGCGCCCCAGCGCATCAGGGCGGCCCCGGAACAGCACTGGCCGGGGTGCCGCCGGCGGCGGGTCCGGGCCCTCGGCTCGCGTGGGCCGGTAAACCGAGGTTTCGTGGTTGCAGGGACTCTCGTCGTGTCACGGCCGCGGCTGCGCGGTCGGCAGGACCCCGACGCAACGGAGGAGGGCCGACCATGCCCCTGTCCGGACCGGCAGGTGGCCGCCGCCACCGCGCGGCGGCGCTCGTCGCCGCGGCGGTCTGCTCGACCGTACTCAGCTGCCCCGGATCCGGCGCCGCCCAGGACACGCCGTCGCCCTCGGCAGGCACAGGCATCCCCCGACTGGACTGGCGCCCCTGCACGCCCGGCAGCCCGTACGACTGCGCCACCGCCCGCGTCCCCCTCGACCACTCCGCCCCCGCCGGCCGCACCATCGACCTGGCCGTGATCCGCAGGAAGGCGACCGACGGCGCGCACCGCATCGGAACCCTCTTCGTGAACCCCGGCGGGCCCGGCGGACCCGGGACGGTGCAGGTCCCGCAGAACTACGGCTCCTTCCCGAAAGAGCTGCGGGAGCGGTTCGACATCATCAGCTGGGACCCTCGCGGCATCGGCAACAGCACAGCGGTGAACTGCTTCGACAGCACCGACGCAGCCCAGGCGTGGGGGCGCTCCAAGCCGGCCGGCTTCCCGGTGGGGGAGAAGGAGCGCACCGCCTGGACAGACGCCTACGACGACCTCGGCCGGCGCTGCGAGAAGCGCGACGCCGACCTCCTGCGCCATGTGTCGACCGCCGACACCGCCCGGGACCTCGACCTGCTCCGGCAGGCCGTGGGCGAATCACGGCTCAACTACTTCGGTGTCTCCTACGGCACGATCCTCGGCGCCACCTACGCCAACCTGTTCCCCGGCAAGGTCCGCGCCATGGTCCTGGACAGCAACATCGCGCCCTCCGCGTGGACGAACGGCGGCCGGGCGGACGCCCGGACCCCCACCTTCCTGCGCATGGGCTCCGACCGCAGCGCCGCCGCCACCCTGGACCGGTTCCTCGACCTGTGCGGGTCCGCCACCACGGGCCGCTGCGCCTTCTCGGCCGGCAGCCCGGAGGCGACCCGCGCAAAGTTCGACCAGCTGATGCAGCGCCTCAGGGTCCACCCGGTGGACATGTGGACGTACGCCAGGACGGTGGCCGACACGGTCAACGGCCTCTACATCGTCGACCCGGGCTGGGCGGACCTCGCCCGCCGCCTCCAGGACCTGTGGGAGGGCCGGGTCCCGAAGCCGGCCGCGGTCCCGCCCCCGCCGCCCGTCGCCAACCCCGATCCGTACCTCGGCGATGAACAGGCGACGGCCGTGTGGTGCGGCGACAGCCCCAACCCCCGCGATCCCGCCGCCTACCAGGCTCTGGAGGAGAACAGCGCCAAACGGGCGGGTGACGCAAGCCGCTTCTGGACCTGGGCCGGAGAGCCGTGCGCCACCTGGCCGGCCCGGGCCGCCGACGGGTACGCCGGACCGTGGAACAAGCCCACCGCGCACCCCGTCCTCGTGGTCGGCACCAGGTACGACCCCTCCACCTCTTACCCGGACTCCCAAGCCATGGCGAAGGAACTGGCCAACGCCCGCCTGCTCACCCACGACGGGTACGGCCACACCGCCCTGTTCAACAACGCCAGCAGCTGCGTGAAGACATACGAGAGCCGCTACTTCGTCGACGGCACACTGCCACCGCCCGGGACCACCTGCCGCCCGGACAAACAGCCCTTCTCCTGACCGTTCTGAACCCGGACCGCCGCACGAGCCCATCACCCACGCAGGGCACGCACGGGATGGGCAGCCCTGACTGCGCTCGCTCCTCCGCGGAACGAGGCACAGGACGAAGTCGCCGAGCGGATCGGCCGACTGGGCGGGCGCGCGCTGAGAATCGGGCAGCTGGACTTCCAGGACGACTTCGGTCCGGACGTCGCCTCGGCCCACCTGAGCGCCCGCGCCGAGGACGGCACGACGCACGACGAGCGACTGGGCCTGACCCGTACCGACGGGCGCTGGTACATCGCCATGGGATAGCACCCCTCGCCCGGCACGACACCGGCGGAAACGACACGCCCCTAGCGTCCACCGCCCGCGGCACTCTTCTCAGGCCACGGGCGGTGAATCCCAGTACGGGCGTGTCCCTGGCCGCCGTGAGCTCCGGCACGGCGAGCATGGCGGCCACACCGTGGAAGCGGGTGACGGCCAGCGTCCGCGCGTCCGCCCCTCGCAGCCGTCTCAGCTCCAGCACTTCCTCGTTGAGTGCCGTCACCCGGTCCCACCGCTTGAGCCGGCTGGCGGCTACGACGCCCTGGTCCAGGAGCGCCTCCCGGATGTTCCAGCCCATCAGTCCCTCGGGTACGGGTTCCGTCACCGCCTCGGCCAGCTCGGCCCGCAGCCGGTCCACCTCGGCGAGCGCTTCCTCGTGGCGTCCCTCGGCGTTGAGCCGGGAGAGTTCCGCGCCGCGCGCCGCGATGCGCTCCCAGCGCCCGCCACCGCCACCGCCCTCCGTGCCGGCCACATCGTCCACATCGTCCTCGTGGTCCTCTGCCGCCCCGTCGTGGGAGCCGTCCCCCTGGACCAGGCGGGCGGAGGTCAGCTGGCCCATCCCGACCAGCAGGGCGGCGAGCTCACCCACCAGGCCCTCCCGCACCGGCGATCCGAACCGGTCGCGGGTCTCCTCCAGCAGGGTCCGCAGCCTGATCTCGGCTGCCCGGGTCCTGGCCAGCCTCAGACACCGGGCGAAGGACAGCACCACGCTCTCCTCGTACGGCCCGCCCCGAGCCCGCGTGGTCAGATCGTCCAGCAGCGGCAGGAGGAACGCGGAAGTGGCCGTCGAGGGGTCCCGCGCCATCAGAGATTCCGCGATGTTCCCGGCGAGGGCCAGTTCACCGAAGTCGATCACCCTCGGCAGGACGAAGCGGCAGGCAAGCACCACCTGCGCGCTCGCCTCGGCACCCGACTCGTCCTCCTCCACGGCCTGTTGCAGCAGCCCCAGCCAGTAGGCCAGCAGTCCGGCGGTGGCCGCCTGCCGGGTGTGCTCGTCGACGGCCGCCAGCACGGTCTGGGCAACCAGCGGATGCATGTGCAGAGCGCCCGGATCGCCTTCGTCGTCGTAGGAGACCTCGATCAGTCCGAGCCGCGACGGCGGGCCCAGCAGGATCTCCCCGAGCCGCCTCCAGCCCTTCGCGTCCCCCGGGCCGGGAGCGGACTCGAACGCGCCGAAGTAGACCCGGGCCCGCCGCTCGTCCTCAGCCATCATCGCGACCAGGGCGAGCGGCAGTTTCAGCGCGTTCAACCCGCGGCCCACCAGGCCGGACACCCAGTCCCGCAGCACCTCCACCCGGTCCTGTGCCGTGGTCCCGGCGTCGAGGTCCCCGCGCCTGAGGAGGTCGGCGAGCACGGCGGCGTCCCGGCCCCGGGCACGCAGCCGTGCCTCGGCCGCGTCCAGGCGCGCGGACAGCACCTCCGGTGTCCGCGACACGGCGTCGGCCAGTCTCAGCAGCTCCGGATAGCCCTGGACCAGCGAGAGCGTCCTGACCGCCAGCGCCCGGACCTCGGGATCGCCGTCTCTGAGCAGTTCGCCGAGGCCGGGCAGCTCCCAGGCGAGCAGCGCGGATTCGTCCACGCTCAGGGCGTCCAGGGGCAGGAGCACCGTACGGGGCGGCGCGTCGACTCCGGAGCGGTCCTCGTCCCCGAAACGGTCCTCGTCCCCGGGATGGTCCTCCTCTCCGGACTCCTCCTCCGCAAGCCAGAGCGGGGTACGACGGGAGGTGAGCACCAGACGGGAGGGACCTCCGTGCCCGGTCAGCGCATCGAGCAGGGCCACCCAGCCGGGATGGGTGAGGGACCCGCCGGATCCGAGCAGGCGATCGAGGCCGTCCAGCACCGTCAGGACCCGCCGCTCACGCAGGAATCCGGTCAGCCAGTCGAGGTCGAGCGGCGCGGCACCGGGATCCGCGCTGAAGGCGAGCGGGAGGGAGGGGATCCGCCGCGCGAGATCCAGCAGGAACGCACTGCGGGCGTACTCGGGGTCGTCGTACTGGATCTGGTGCCACACCACGTGGTCGAAGGCGTCCGCGTGGCGGTGGGCCAACTCCAGCGCGGCGGTGGTCTTTCCGCTGCCCGCGATGCCGGTGAGCACTACGACGCTGCTGTCGCTGTCCGGCCGCAGAGCGGCTGACGCCTGGGCGAGCACCGCCGTCCGGCCCACGAACACCTCCGGCTCCGCAGGCAGACCGGCGTGGGGCGAGGCCGCGGGCGGGAGAGCGGGGTCGGGGAAGCTGGTGTCCGGGAAGCCGGGGTCCGGTGAGCCGGCACCGGTCGTGCTCCGTCGGTCCGTCTGATCGCCCGTCAGGCGCAGGCCCACGGCGGGCTCTCCCAGCAGGACCGGTGCCGCGAAGGCCACCGGTTCGGCCGTCCCGGCGGGGTCCGTGTCGCCAGCCGCTGCGAGTACCGCCTCACGTAGGGCTCGGGGCAGTGGGATGCCGTGGACCAGCAGGCGTTCGTACAGGCCGGTGGTCAGCGCGACGGCGTACGTGTCGTCGATCGGGTAGCGCATGGCGAGGACCGCGCAGCCCAGCGAGCGGGCCATCCGCTGGGCCAGCCCCTGCCAGGGGTCCGCGCCAGCCGACTCCCTGTCCCCGTACGGATCCTCATTCCCGTCCTCATCCTCGTCCTCCAGGCTCAGCGCGTCCTTGGCCCGATCGGTCACCGCGGCGGCGAGGGAACAGGAGGACAGCACCACGAGCCGTACCCGCCCCGTCAGCGGTGCCACCATTGCGAGCAGGTCGTCCGCCGATACCAGGTCGGCGCCGCCGTCCCCCGCCTCCAGCAGCAGACCGCCGGGGATGCCGTGGCCCGACAGGTGCACCAGGTCCCAGCCGGCATCCGCTGCGAGGGCTTCGGCCAGTCTCTCGCGTGTCACGCCGTACTGGAGTACGCGGAGGTCCGCCCGCCCTTCGGCGCCAGCGGGCGCTCCCGTGGTCAGTCGGAGCAGCAGCTGGCGTTCGCGGCGCACCAACATCGCGGACGAGCCGGCCGGGAGGCTGAATGCGGCCAGCATCCGGGGTGGCTTCGTCGGCTCTTGGGCGGCGTACCCGGGGGTCTCCTCCTCCGGCATGCTTCCGCGTGCGTCGGGGGCGGTGAACACCAGGCTCACCTGGTGGGCGGCCAGTGGGAGGCCGTTGAGCCGTGCGGCGTCGAGCGGCAGGTGCGAGAGCCGGTCGTCGTCGCCGGCCGTCCTGACCCGGACTGTGACCGGGGCGAGGGCGAGCAGTGCGGGTCCGACGGGTCCCAGCAGTTCCTGTCCCATCCAGTCGCCCAGTTCCGCCACCAGATCGGCTTCGGCTGTCTCCCGGTCGTCGGGGGCGGCCCGCCAGGCGAGCCATCCGGGCAGGTCGCGGAGGGCTTCGACGTAGCTGTCGCCCGGACCGAGCCGCACGGTGTGCTCGGCGAGCAGCCCGCCCGCGGCGTCGGTCAGACGCCAGGTCCAGGAATCGGCGGTCGAGGGCAGATCGCCGGCCACGCTCAGCTCGGCCACCGCCTCGTCCAGAACGGCGCTGCTTTCGGCATCCGCTGCCGCCTCGGCGTACGGGACGGCATCTCCAGCGGCATCCAGTACGGCGTCGGGACCCGCTCCTTCCAGAGCGGCCGGTCCGACCTCGGCGTCCCCTCCCGCTCCTTCGGGTGCGGCCTCTGCCTCGCCCGCCGCGCCCACGCCAGGCGCTCCCGTCTCCCCTGAATCCGCAGCTTCGTCGTTCGCCTTCACGGAACCGAAGTACTCGGCCTCCAGCCGGTCCCTAAGCGCGACCACCGGAGCCACGACCCTCTCGGGCTCCCGGTCCTCCACACCGGCCAGCGCGAACCGCGCCATGCGCAGCCGCGTTGCCAGGGCGTTCCGGGTCTCGCCCGGCCCGTCGGGCCGCGGTCCCGCCCACGCGGCTGCCTCCTCCCGCAGTGCCGTGCGCAGCCGCTCCACGTCGACCCCGGCAGATCCGAGGATCTCCTGCACCATGTCGTCCTCGACCGCGATCAGCCCGAGCAGCAGATGCTCTGGCTGGGACTCGGTCTGGCCGCCCTCCGCTGCCGCGGCGAAGGAGAGGGCGACGGCCGAGCCGCACCGGCTTACATAGGGGACGGTCCCGGCCGGCGGCGCCTCCGACGGTGGACGCCACTCGGCCACCAGGGCCTCGACGGACCCGGCACTCAGCCCAAGAAGGTTCAGCATCCGTGCCGCCCCGGAGCTGCCCTCCGCCAGTACGCCGATCAGCAGATGCTCGGGGGCCAATTCCGTGTGCCCGAGCCTGAGCACGGCCGCTCTGCCCTCCTCGATGCACGACTGGGCATGATCAGTGAGTCTTTCGAGCATGCGGCCCCCGCCCCATCGCCTCCACCTCGTCGGAGTGCTCCTTCCCCCGCGCGGATCCGCACAGACATCCCTCTCGGTCTTCGTGGTCCGTTTCGCAGGCCCGGCCCGTCGCGGGGGCTACCGGGGTATCACCTCAACCGTCCGGCCGGGGCGCGCCCGGCCGCTGTTGGTCTCGCGCTGGTGTCGGTCAGACTTCAGCGCCGTCGGTTGCCCGGGGCGGGTCTGGCGGTAGAGCTCGGAGAGGAGCTGGGTCTCCAGTGCCCTGGCGGGGGAGTCTCAGTCGGGGCACACGGAACTGCCGGTCGAGGCCTTCACTGGCACAGAGCAAGCCGCCCGAGCACGGGGCGTGGCCGGGCGGCTTCCTGCATTAGTCCTCACCATCCTGTCGGAGATCGTGCTGCACACCGGCAAGGAACTCCACGAGGTCACCACGGACGAGGTGCTGGAGTTCCGTGCCTGGAATATCAGCCGCGAGCCTGGGTCGCGCTGCGCGCATAGGCATCCTCGATACGGACACGAGTCTGCGCGCCGCCATCCGGCTGGGCCAGTTCACGACCGGGGAACAGGCCGCCGGCGCGAGCGACCCAGGGGCGTCGGTTGCAAGGCCGACGGCCCTGGGTCGCGTGGTCAGTAGCCGCTGCTGCCGGAGATCCGCTGGCCGTCGTACGTGCCGCCCTGGCAGTACCAGTAGCCGCTGCTGTGCTTCACCTGCTGCCCGCCGCCGTACTTGCAGTCCGCCCAGGAGACCTGGGGTGCGGCCGCCTCGGCCGCGAAGGACCCGGTGACGCTCATTCCTGCGAAGGCCAGGGTTGCGAGGGCCAGGCCGAGCAGTCGTCGAACGCGCATGGCTTGCTCCTCTCGGGGTTAGCCCGTTGGGGCTCCCAGGATGACTACGCGGCGTGTCCGTGGCACGCGCAAGTACTCCAAACGGGTGAACCCTGGGCAGCGGCAGAACGCTGCGCCCAACGTCCTCCAGCCGATCCGGGCACGACTTGGACGGCTACCACCTTCCGTTGTACCTGCCGGCCGACCATGCCAACGGCGCTGAGGCCCCGGATCCCGTCCTGCTGGTCGCCACCCTGCCTGAGTCAGGGGCATGCTGGTGTGGTGGGCGTCGAGGCGGGCGAGGTTGATCGCGGCGCCGGTGAGCTGGTGCTGGAGGTTGGTCTCTGTCAGGCCTCGGTAGCCCGATCTCCACAGGCCACAGCGCTGGACGGTTTGTGAGATGGCGCCCTCGACGCCTCTGTGTACTTTGTGCTGGTCTTTCCAGCCGTCGGGCTGCTGCTCGGCACGAACACCCGGGATGGCCTCGTGCTCTGCCCGGTGCCGCAGCATGATATCCCGCTGTCGTCCGGTGGCGGATCCGACGCACGCACGTAGGGCCGGACAGGGACCGCACTGGCTGCGGCGGAATCTCACCCGGACGACGGGGACGCCTAGCTTGATCTTTAACCTGTGCGGCGGGGCCGTGGGGTCGTCGACTTAGCCTTCTGGGACGTTGCAGTGCCCGTCTTGCGGGGTGTGTGGACGTCATG
>NZ_JBEOXT010000018.1:0-188235 GCF_040296685.1 Streptomyces sp. NPDC002054 | reverse complement strand
GGGCGAAGCCCGGGCATCCCCACGGGGTCCGGGGCGGAGCCCCGGTTTCGGGAAGGGGCGGGGTGGGGAACAGCTCCGCGCAGCGGAAACGCCGGTGCCCCGGCTCGCCTAAGCGGGCCGGGGCGCCGGGACCCGGGGTCAGGAGGTGGTGGTTGCGTCTGCTGCTTGGGCGCGGAGGGCGCGTTCGATGCCCGCGCGCGACTCCGACACCAGCCGCCGCAGCGCAGCGTTCGGCTCCGCCGAGGCCAGCCACGCATCCGTGGCGTCCAGCGTGTCCTGCGACACCAGCAGCGACGGGTACAGGCCCACCGCGATCTGCTGCGCGATCTCGTGGCTGCGGGTGTCCCAGATCCCCTTGACCGCCGCGAAGTATTTCTCCGCGTACGGCGCCAGCAGCTCGCGCTGGTCGGTCTGGACGAAGCCGCCGATCACCGCCTCCTGGACCGCGTTCGGCAGGTCCGCGGACTCCACCACCGAGGCCCAGGCCTCGGCCTTCGCCGCGGCCGTCGGACGCGCCGCCCGCGCGGTGGCCGCGTGCCGCTCGCCCGCCGCCGTCGCGTCCCGCTCCAGCTCCGCCGCGATCTCCGGCTCGTCCGCCCGCCCGGTCGCCGCCAGCCGCTCCAGGAACGCCCAGCGCAGCTCGGTGTCCACCACCAGGCCCTCGACCGACTCCGTACCGGCCAGCAGGGCGGCAAGGAGGTCCAGCTGGGCCTCCGTGCGCGCGGTGGCCGCGAACGCCCGCGCCCACGCCAGCTGGTGGTCGCTGCCCGGAGCAGCCGCGCGCAGCTGCTCCAGCGCGGCCTCCGTCCAGGTGGCCAGACCGGTGTCCCGCCACGCCGGGTCCGCGTACAGGTCGAGAGCCAGCTTGACCTGCCGGTGCAGGGACTGCACCACGCCGATGTCCGTCTCCTTGGCGATGCCGGACAGGACCAGCGCCAGGTAGTCGCGGGTGGCGAGCTCGCCGTCCCGGGTCATGTCCCAGGCCGAGGCCCAGCACAGGGCCCGCGGCAGCGAGGCCTCGAAGTCGCCCAGGTGCGCGGTGACCGCCGCCAGCGACTCCGCGTCCAGCCGGACCTTCGCGTACGACAGGTCGTCGTCGTTCAGCAGGACCACGTTCGGCCGGTGGTGGCCCACCAGCTCCGGCACCTCGGTCAGCTCGGCGGCGGAGATGTCCAGCTCCACCCGCCGCTCGCGCACCAGCTTGCCGCTCGCGCCGTCCAGCGAGTAGCAGCCGATCGCGATCCGGTGCGGGCGCAGCACCGGCTCGCCCTTCGCGCCGGCCGGCAGGGCCGGGGCCTCCTGGCGGACCTTGAAGGAGGTGATCACCCCGTGCGCGTCCGTCTCGATCTCCGGGCGCAGGATGTTGATGCCCGCGGTCTCCAGCCAGGCCTTCGACCAGGCGGTCAGGTCACGGCCGGAGGTCTCCTCCAGCGCGCCCAGCAGGTCCGACAGCCGCGTGTTCCCGAAGGCGTGCGCCTTGAAGTAGGACTGCACGCCGGTGAAGAACTCGTCCATGCCGACATAGGCGACGAGCTGCTTCAGCACCGAGGCGCCCTTGGCGTAGGTGATGCCGTCGAAGTTGACCAGGACGTCGTCCAGGTCGCGGATCTCCGCCATGATCGGGTGGGTGGACGGCAGCTGGTCCTGCCGGTACGCCCAGGTCTTCATGGAGTTCGCGAAGGTGGTCCACGAGTGCGGCCACTTCGAGTCCGGGTGGTAGGCCTGGCAGGCGATCGAGGTGTAGGTCGCGAAGGACTCGTTCAGCCAGAGGTCGTTCCACCACTCCATGGTGACCAGGTCGCCGAACCACATGTGGGCCAGCTCGTGGAGGATGGTCTCGGCGCGCACCTCGTACGCCGCGTCCGTCACCTTCGACCGGAACACGTACTGGTCGCGGATGGTCACCGCGCCCGCGTTCTCCATCGCGCCGGCGTTGAACTCCGGGACGAAGAGCTGGTCGTACTTGGCGAACGGGTAGTCGTACGCGAACTTCTCCTGGAACCAGTCGAAGCCCTGCCGGGTGACCTCGAAGATCGCGTCCGCGTCGAGGAACTCGGCCAGCGAGGGCCGGCAGTAGATGCCGAGCGGGACGGTCTGGCCGTCCGGGCCCTCGTAGGAGCTGTGCACGGCGTGGTACGGGCCGACGATCAGCGCGGTGATGTACGTCGAGATGCGCGGGGTCGGCTCGAACACCCACAGGTTGTCGGCCGGCTTCGGCGTCGGCGAGTTGGAGATGACCGTCCAGCCCGCCGGGGCCTTCACGGTGAACTGGAAGGTCGCCTTCAGGTCGGGCTGCTCGAAGGAGGCGAACACGCGGCGGGCGTCCGGCACCTCGAACTGGGTGTACAGGTAGGCCTGCTGGTCGACCGGGTCGACAAACCGGTGCAGGCCCTCGCCGGTGTTGGTGTACGCGCAGTCGGCGACCACCTTGAGCTCGTTCGCTCCGGCCGCGAGGTCCGCCAGCGCGATCCGGGAGTCCCGGAACACCGCCGCCACGTCGAGCGCCTTGCCGTTCAGGACGACCTCGTGCACGGTCGGCGCGACCAGGTCGATGAAGGTCTCGGCATTCGCCTCCGCGGACTCGAAGCGCACGGTGGTCACGGAGGGGTAGGTGCCGCCCTCCTGCGCACCGCTGAGATCGAGCTCGATCTCGTACGAGTCGACGGTGAGCAGCTTCGCCCGCTGCTGAGCCTCTTCACGGGTCAGGTTCGTGCCAGGCACGCGTTCATCTCCTTTGATGGTGACGTTGCCCCGACATCCTTCCACGCGGGGCGCCCCATCGCGCCTGACTAACCCACGGGCGAACGCGACGTCCGATTTCCGCCAGCTTTGCCCCGTCCCGGCCCGCACCCTGGAGCCCATGACCACCTACATTCCGCTGGCCGTCACCCCGGCCGGCCTCGCCGCACTCCGCGACCGGGACGACGCCGGCCGCCCCTGCCGCCCGTACACCGACGAGGAGGGCGGCGCCCCGCTGCGCTGCTGTCTGCGGCCGTCCGTGCCAGGGGACCGGATCGCGCTGGTCGCGTACGCCCCGCTGCGCCGCTGGGCGGCGGGGACCGGCGTGGACCCGGGCGCGTACGACGAACAGGGCCCGGTCTTCATCCACGCGGCCGACTGCGGCGGCCCGGACCCGGACCCGGACGCGCCGGACCGGGCCGGCTGGCCCTTCGCCCACCCGGGTGGCCAGCGCATCGCCCGCCGCTACAGCGCCGACGGCCGGATCCTGGGCGGCCGGGTCCTGGACCTGGGAACGGAGCCCGGCAAAGTGATCGACGCCGCCCTCGACGAGGCCTTCGCCGACCCCGAGGTGGCCCTGGTGCACCTCCGCGCGGCGGAGTTCGGCTGCTTCCTCTTCGAGGTCCGCAGGCCCTGAGGACGCGCGAAGGGGCGGCACCTCTGTCGAGGTGCCGCCCCTTCTAGGGTCAAGCCGGGTCAGCCCTTGAGCTCCTCGGCGACCAGCTCGGCGATCTGGACCGCGTTCAGCGCGGCGCCCTTGCGGAGGTTGTCGTTCGACAGGAACAGCGCGAGGCCGTTCTCGACCGTCTCGTCCACGCGGATCCGGCCGACGTACGAGGCGTCCTTGCCGGCAGCCTGGAGCGGGGTCGGGATCTCCGAGAGGAGGACGCCCGGCGCGTCCGCCAGCAGCTCGTAGGCGCGCTCCACGCTGATCGGACGGTCGAAGCGGGCGTTGACCTGGAGGGAGTGGCCCGAGAAGACCGGGACGCGCACACAGGTGCCGGAGACCTTCAGCTCCGGGATCTCCAGGATCTTGCGGGACTCGTTGCGGAGCTTCTGCTCCTCGTCGGTCTCGAAGGAGCCGTCGTCGACCAGGTTGCCGGCGAGGGGGACCACGTTGAAGGCGATCGGGCGCTTGTAGACGCCGGGCTCCGGGAAGTCCACCGCCTCGCCGTCGAAGGTCAGCTGGTCGGCCGCCTCGGACACCGCACAGGCCTGGGCCTTGAGCTCGGCCACACCGGCCAGGCCGGAGCCGGACACGGCCTGGTAGGTGGTGGCGACCAGCGCGGTCAGGCCGGCCTCCTCGTGGAGGGGGCGCAGCACCGGCATCGCGGCCATCGTGGTGCAGTTCGGGTTCGCGATGATGCCCTTGGGGCGGTTCTTGATCGCGTGCGGGTTGACCTCGGAGACGACCAGCGGGACCTCGGGGTCCTTGCGCCAGGCGGAGGAGTTGTCGATCACCACGGCGCCCTGGGAGGCGACCTTCTCGGCGAGGGCCTTGGAGGTGGCGCCGCCCGCGGAGAAGAGCACGATGTCGAGGCCCGCGTAGTCCGCCGTGGAGGCGTCCTCGATGGCGATCTCGCGGCCCTCCCACTCGATCGTCGAGCCGGCCGACCGGGCCGAGGCGAACAGCCGCAGCTCGTCCACCGGGAACTTGCGCTCGGCGAGGATGCCGCGCATGACGCTGCCGACCTGTCCGGTGGCTCCGACGATTCCGACCCTCACGGTGACTCCTTCTGGTACGTACAGCTGGGGCAAGCCTGCTCCATCATGCGTGTGACCCCGGCAGGCTTGTCCAATCCGTTGTCCGCAGTACGGACGATCGGTGGTGCGCCGGAGGAACGCCACGGGGTGTGACAAGTGTGTGGCGAGTGTGTTGCACGGCCTGAAATCGGCTGTTTTTGCAGGTGGGGGCTGGTTACGTTCCATTCGGCCGTGACCGCTATGCGGACGCGGCGTCCGAAGAACGAACCGACCTTGGGGGAGATCCACCGTGCGCGCCCACCGCCAGAGCCGCCACAACCGCCACAGCCGCCGCACCACAGCGGTCCTCGCTGCCACCGTCACCGCCGCCCTCGCGGCCCCGGTCCTGCTGACCGCCACGCCCGCCGCCGCGCACCAGAACCCGGAGAGGGCGGCCCGGAAGCTCGCCAAGGAGCTGGTGGAGGAGTCCTCCGGCCGCAGCGCCTACCGGCACTTGGCCGCGTTCCAGCGCATAGCCGACGCCAACGGCGGCAACCGGGCCGCCGGCACCCCCGGCCACGAGGCGTCCGCCGCCTATGTCCACGACACCCTGAAGAAGGCCGGCTACCAGGTCTCGTACCAGGACTTCACCTTCCACGAGGCGAAGACGAAGACGGAGAAGACCACCGTCCTCGGCAGCGGGGGCGCCGCCGACCGTGAACTGGCCACGGCCGCCTTCGACTTCACCAAGAACACCCCGGCCGGCGGCCTGACCGCTGCGATCGCCCTGGCCCGGGTGGACGAGACCCCCGGCTGCGACGCCGCCGACTACCCGGCCGGAGCCTTCGCCGGCAAGATCGCCCTGGTCAAGCGCGGGGCCTGCACCTTCGTGGAGAAGCAGCGGGCGGCCCACGCGGCCGGCGCCCTCGGCGTCATCGTCTACAACCACAGCGGCACCACCCCGGTCCGCGGCGGCTTCTCCGCGCCGGCCGACGGGCTCATACCCAGCGCCGGCATCACCCTCGCCGACGGAGAGGCCCTGACCGCAGCCGCCGCCAAGGGTGAGGTGAAGGTCCGCCTCGACCTCGACCAGGAGCACGTCGCCCGGACGACCCGCAACGTGATCGCCGAGACCCGCGGCGGTCGCGCCGACAAGGTGGTCACGGTCGGCGCCCACCTGGACTCGGTCGCAGAGGGCCCCGGCATCAACGACAACGCCTCCGGCTCGGCCGGCCTGCTGGAGGTCGCCCTCAAGCTGGCCAAGGAGACCAAGCGGCCCGCCAACAAGGTGCGGTTCGCCTGGTGGTCGGGCGAGGAGCTGGGCCTGCTGGGCTCCGAGCACTATGTGGCGCAGCTGTCCGAACAGCAGAAGAAGAACATCGCGCTGTACCTCAACTTCGACATGATCGCCTCGCCGAACCCGGTCCAGTTCGTCTACGACGGCGACGACTCGGACAAGACCGGTGCGGGCGCCGGTCCGGCCGGCTCCGCGCAGATCGAGTCCCTGATCAACGGCTTCCTCGACCGGAAAGGCAAGCCCCACGAGGGCACCGACTTCGACGGCCGCTCCGACTACGGCCCGTTCATCGCCCAGGGCATCCCGGCCGGCGGCACCTTCACCGGCGCCGAGGGCATCAAGACCGAGGAGCAGGCCAAGCGGTACGGCGGCACGGCCGGGCAGCCGTACGACCCGAACTACCACGGGGCCGGCGACACCCTGAAGAACCTGGACCTCAAGGTCTTCGACACCAATGTCGACGTCATCGCCCACGCGGTCGGCACCTACGCGCAGGACCTCAGCTCGCTCCGCAAGTAGGCAGGTAGGCAGATACGCAGAAGGGGCCGGTGCTCGTTGCGAGCACCGGCCCCTTTGTCATGCGGTCATGCCGTCACACCGTTACGGGGTGACCTTTTCGATCTGGACGCTGCCGGTGCCGGCGGCGGTGCCGCGGGCGTTGAGCAGCTGGACCTGGCCGAAGAACTGACGGCCCTCGGGGGCCGCGCTGTTCACCAGGACGTTGGCCGAGATCGGCGCGGAGGCGCCGTTGCCGAGGTTCACCGCGGCGGTCTCGTCGACCTGGACGGAGCCCAGGGCGGCCGAGAAGAACACGTCGCGGTAGTCGTACGTGGTGGTGCCGGCCGGGATCGCGTAGCCGACGACCTGGATGGTGTAGGTGCCGGCGGCCGGGTTGGCCAGGCTGACCGACTCCTCGGAGTCGCCGTCCGCGGAGGAGCCGACCTTCACGCCGTCCTTGAGGACCTCGAGGTCCAGGTCGGCGGCGGCGTCGGAGACGTTGCCGATGGCGATGTCCAGACGGGAGACGCCCTCACCGATGGTGACGGTGCTGCTCTGGGTCTCGTGCTCGGAGATGGTCGGCTTGGCGACCTTCGCGGAGCCGAGCGCGCCGCCCTTGAGCTTGCCGCCGGTGATGCCGGCGAAGTCGTTCTTGACGGTCCACTGGACCGGCGCCGGGGTGCCCTGCTTCACCTCGGGCAGCACCTTGACCGCGGGGTCGAAGGCGGTGCCCAGGACGGCCACGTCCAGCTTGAACGGGTTGTCCAGCAGCGGCGAGGTGCGGCGCGCCTCGACCTCGATCTCCCAGACGCCGGGCTGCGGGTCGGGGTACGAGCGCAGGTCGGGGCGGCAGGTGTTGGCCGGGTTGTTGTAGTTCGGGTAGCAGTTGACCGTCGAGGTCGGGTCGACCGGGACACCGTAGGGGTGGATCGCGATGAACCGGGTCTGGCTGTCGGCACCCAGGCCGCTCAGCGCGACCTCGAGGGACTTGGCGCCCTGCGGGACGGTGACGAAGTACGAGGTGTGGCTGTTGCGCTGCACCGAGGAGCTGTTCGAGAAGCCGTACCCGGGCTTGGCCAGCGGAGCCGAGGCCACGACGGTGGCCAGGATCTGCTTGTCGATGCCCTCGGTGGTCTCGTCGTCCAGCTGCAGGATGCCGCTGTGCACGCCGGCCGAGCCGGCCTTGGCCTCGACCTTGATGGTGACGGGCTTGTTCAGCGGCAGGGTGACGTAGTCGTAGCCGCCGATGACCTTGAAGGTGCCGTCGTTGTGGCGCCAGCTCAGGTTGTGCCGGGTGCCGTACTTCACGCCGGTGGTGCGGGTGACGACGACGTCGTAGACCTTCTTCTGGTTGACCTTGAGGCCACCCTCGCGGTCGTACAGGCCGGCGCCGAAGCCCGGGGTCTTCAGGAACTGGTCGATCGCGGTGTCGACCGGGGCCTTGACGGTGAAGTCGTTGGCCTTGGCGCCGCGCTGCACGGACTCCCAGGCCGCCGGGATGTCGATCAGACCGGAGCCTTGGGCGTGCGCCGGGACGCCGTCGATCTTCTTCGCGGAGCTGGTGAGCGCCGTACGCAGGACGGCCGGCGTGAGCGCGACCTTCTGCTGCTTGGCGGCCGAGATCAGCAGGGCGCTGGCGCCCGCCGCCTGCGGCGAGGCCATCGAGGTGCCCTGGAGCATGCCGTAGCCGGCCGGCAGCTGGTACCCGGCCTCGGCGACCGGCGCGCCGGGCAGCCAGGTCTGGATCGTGTTGATCGAGGCACCGGGGGCGCTGATGGTCGGGGTGAACCCGCCGTCCTCACGCGGTCCGCGCGAGGAGAAGTTGAACATGTTGTACTTCTTCGCCACCGCGGAGCCGTAGTTGGCGGCCCAGGTCTCCTTGGAGACCGAGGCGCCCACGCTGATGACCTTGTCGGCCAGCGAGGGGTCGCCGATGGTGTTGAGGCCCGGGCCCGAGTTGCCGGCCGAGATGACCAGCTGGACGCCGTAGGTGTCGATCAGCCGGGTGTAGAGCTCGGCCCGCGCGTTGTTGCCGTCGTTGAGGGCCGGCAGACCGCCGATGGACATGTTGACGATGTCCACGCCGCGGTTGACCACCAGGTCGATCATGCCCTCGGTCAGCGCCACGTTGGTGCAGCCGCCGGACCAGGAGCAGGCGCGCGAGGAGACCAGCTTGGCGCCGGGGGCGGCGCCGTTCATCTTGCCGCCGAACAGGCTGTTGGCGGCGGTGATGCCGGCCACGTGGGTGCCGTGCTCGGACTCGATGATGCCGATGTTGACGAAGTCGGCCTTCTTGCCGACCCAGTCCCCGCCCAGCGGGTCCATCGGGACGTCCTTGCGGATCTGGATCACGAAGGGGATCCGGTCCGCGACCTCGGTCGCCGGGTTCTCCGTGCCGAAGTAGCCGATCTGGTAGCCGTCCTTGTACGGCTTCATCGGCTCGTTGTTGGTGAAGTCGCCGTCCTGGTCGGTGTCGACGCGGACGGTGCCGGCGGCGGCGTCGTAGAGCATGCCGAACCGGTCGGTGGTGTCCCCGTCCCGGTTGACGTCGCCCTTCATGTCACCGGTGGCCGTGATCGACTCGCTGAACCGGCTCCACTGGAAGCTGCCCTCGGGAGCCTTCCAGCTCTGGCCGCCCGCGGTGAAGGTGCCGCCCGCGGCGGTGACCGGGGTGATCTGGGCGCGCCAGGTCCCGTCCGCGTCGGTGATCGGGTCGGTGGCCGTCACCCAGTCGACGATCTTGCGCTCGCCGGTGGTGGTCGTCTGGAGGGCCGGGTGGCCGACGTCGACGCCCGAGTCCAGGATGCCGATGGTCACGCCGCGGCCGTCGGCCTGCGGGTTCTTCTTCACGAACTCCACCGCACCCGTCTCGAAGGACGGGTTGTACGGGTTCTTCGCCGGGGTGTCCTTGCCGGGCGCCGGGTAGGTCTCGGCGGTGCGCTTGGCGGTGCCCGACGCGCCGTCGGCCTCCGGGCGCGGGTCCGGGAGCTGGATCTCGTGCCGCAGGTCGATCCCGTGCACGGAGGACAGCTTGGCCGCGGCCTTGAGCGCGGCCTCCGCCTTGTCCGTCGGCAGGGTGGCGCGGACGTAACCGATCTTGTCGTACGTCTGGCCCACCGAGCCGCCCTGGACGGCGTCGAGCTGCTGCGCGACCTGCTCGGTCTCGCCGGGGGCGGTGGCGACCATCACGGTGACGGTCTTCTCGCCCTTGTCCTGGGCCTTCTGGAGGAGTTCGACATCGGCCGAACCGAGCTTCTGCTCGGCGGACTTGACCGGAGCGGTCGGCGTGCCGCTGCCGGGGCCGTCGTCCATGCCCGCCGCGAAGGCGGGCACTGCGCCGGCGGCCACAAGGGCGGCCACCAGGCCGGCAGCGGCGGCGACGCGGGCGGTGCGTCTGGCGCCGGGTATGGAGCCGGGGGATTCGAGGGTCATCAGCATCCCTGGTATGTGAAAGATACGGTCCGGATTTCGGTGCCGGATGACCGGTCAGCTTTGCCTAATTGACAGCTGTGTGGGGAGGGTTGCCGGATAACGGGTGGGGACATGGCGGACTCTCGCCAGCGCGCGGGATGCGCCAGGGCGGCCGTACCGGGTCATACCCGCACGAGCCAGGGGTGCTGGTGAGCCGATTTATCGACTCTTTGATGTCCGGGGCGGAGCGATCTCCGACCGGGGTGTGACAACTTCCGCGCGATCAGCGCTCGCGCGTGCGCGCGTAGTGCCGCGAGGCCTTGGCCCGGTTGCCGCAGGCGGCCATCGAGCACCAGCGCCGGGTGCCGTTGCGCGAGACGTCGTGGAAGTGCAGGACGCAGCCCTCCCCGGCGCACCGGCGGATCCGGTCCGGGGCGGCGGTCAGCAGGCCGAGGTAGTCCCGGGCTGCGATCCAGGCCGGCCCCCAGGCCGGATCGGCGAACTCGGCCCGCTCGCCCTGGCCTTCCGCGGTCAGGGTGAGCCGGATCCGGCCGTGCCTAAGGACCCCGTCGATCAGGGCGCAGGCCTTGGGGTCGGCCGGATCGGCGACGGCCCGGGCGATCGCCTCGCGGGCGGTCAGCAGGTGTACGAGCGTGGCCGCGTCGGCGCGGAACCGGTCCGCCAGCCCGTTGGCGCCCAGCCAGACGGCCAGCCCCGCCACCCGGCTCAGTCCGGCCGCGCCCGCGAAGAGGTCCTGCGGCTCGCCGCCCTCCATCCAGCGGGTGTTCAGCAGGTCCAGCGCCACCGGCTCTCCGGTCAGCGGGCGGGGGTCGGTCGCTGTCATCCTGCTGCCTCCGTTGCGTACTAACCGCTCAAGAATACGTGACCGGTTGACGATGATCTCTCTAACCCTTAAATTGGATTTAGAAGGTTAGGCGCCCAAGGGGAAGGGACCCGTCATGACCACAAACACGCTCCGCACCGGCCACGTAGGACTGAACGTCACCGATCTCGCCCGGTCGCTCGGCTTCTACCGGGACGTCCTCGGGTTCGATCTGCTGGCCGAGGGCAAGGAGGACGGCCGCCGGTTTGCGCTTCTCGGCCAGGGTGGCGAGCTCTCCCTCACCCTGTGGGAACAGGCGGACGGCGCCTTCGCCCCGGCCGCCGCGGGACTGCACCACCTGGCGCTGTCGGCAGCGGACATCGAGGAGGTCCGGGAGTACGAGGTCCGGCTGCGCGCCCTGGGCGTCCACTTCGCGTACGACGGGATCGTTGCCCACGGCGAGGGGGCCGCCTCCGGCGGCATCTTCTTCCACGACCCCGACGGCATCCGGCTGGAGATCTCCGCCCCGACCGGTGCCGAAGGCGCTCCCGCGCCCGTCGACGCGGCTCCCACCTGCGGGTTCTTCTAGTGAACGGGACGATCAACGAGGCGGTCCGGGCCTATCATCCGGGCGCCCGCGCGGTGCAGGACCGGGTCGGGGTCCGGGATCTGGCCGACCATGTCGGCCGCTCCATCGGCGAGGAGATCCGGGACGTCGCCGCCGCCTTCCTGGCCCAGCAGCCGTTCCTGGTGATCGGCGCGGCCGACCGGGAGGGCCTGGTCTGGGCGTCAGTGGTGGACGGCGCGCCCGGATTCCTCCGGGCCGTCGGCCCCCGTCGGATGCAGGTCGCGGGCCGGGTCCCGGACGGCGACCCGCTGGCCGGGGCGCTCACGGTCCCCGGGCTGCCGGTGGGCACGATCGCCCTCGACCCGCGGACCCGGCGCCGGATGAGGCTCAACGGCACGCTTGCGGCGCCTGCTCCCGGCGGTTTCTCCGTCCTGGCAGAGCAGGTATTCGCCAACTGCCCGAAGTACCTGCAGAAACGGCAGCCGCTGGATGCGGTCGCGGAAGGATCCGGGGACGTGCGCCACGGGGGTGCGCTCGACCCCGGCCAGCTGCGGACCATCCGGGCCGCGGACACCTTCTTCATCGCGACCACCGCCGAGGACGGGGTGGACGCCGGCCACCGGGGCGGCAACCCGGGGTTCGTTCAGGTGCGTTCCGCACACGAACTGGCCTGGCCGGACTACCCGGGGAACGGGATGTTCCTCACCCTGGGCAACCTGGCCGCCGATCCTCGGGCCGGGCTGCTGTTCCCGGACTGGGAGACCGGGGCGGTGCTCCAGCTCAGCGGCCGGGCCCGGACCGAGTTCGGGGCGGACGGGCAGCGGACCGTGGTCTTCGCGGTCGAGTCGGTGATCGAGAGCCTCCCGGCCGGGCGGCTGCGCTGGAGCGCCCCCGAATACTCCCCGGCGAATCCGCCGGTTCACCGGGGGAGTACGACGAGGTAGCCGGCCGGGTCGCGGTCGCCGGAGGCCGTCAGGGCCGTCCGGACGACCGCGGCCTGCTGCTCGGCATGGTCGCGGAGCTTGCGCGGGGTGATGTGGATGACGGTCACCCCGAGCCGCTCCAGGGCCTCCCGCCTGCGGGCGTACTCCGACCACTCCTCGTCCTCGCCCTGACGGGGGGCCCGGGTGTCCAGCTCCACGGCGACCCCGAAGTCGGGCCAGTAGGCGTCCACCCCGCCCAGGTGCGGGCCGCCCGGGACCCGCAGGTCCACATTCCAGACCGGCTCCGGGAGCTGGTACCTGCGCACCATGTCGTACAGCCGGTCCTCGGCGATGCCCCGGCCCTCGGCCACCAGCGACTCCACGGCGTCCACCACGTGCGGGCGGTTCAGCAGCCGGGCCGCCGTCAGCTCACGGACCAGCGCGGCCGGCTCGCAGTGCCCGCCGCGGACGGCCTCGCTGAGCAGCCGGCGGACCGTACCGGCGTCCGTCAGCTGGGCCACCGCATCGGCCACCGCCCGGGCCACCGGGGCGACCGGCAGCCCGGTCACCTCGTTCGGCCGCGGCGGGGCCTGCGCCCGCACCAGCCGGGCACAGCCGGCCGACCGCAGCCGGCGGGTGCTCGGCACCAGGACGTCGATGTGCTGCAGGGCCAGCAGCGGCGGAGCAGCGGTGAACCGGTACAGGGCCAGCGCGGCGAGCCCGGTGATCATCGCCTCCCCGCCCCGGCGCCCGGCGTACAGCAGGACCGCGTGCAGCCGCTCCTCGCTGGTGGCCGGACCGGCGTGCAGGAGGAAGACCCCGGGCAGGATCTGCTGCCAGGGGCGCTCGGCGGCGTCGGCGGGGGTGACGCCGTGCTCGCGGAGCTGCGCGAGGCTCAGGACCCGGGGACGGCCACCGGTGCCGGCGAGGTGGCGGAGGGGGAGGGGGGTGTTGTGGTTCATGCGGCTGGGATTCCCGGCCGGTGCGGGTCCGCTAACCCGTGTTACACGGCCGTCGCCAAAACAGGACAAGCCGGAGCTAAAGTACGGACGTTCGACTGCCGAGTAGGTGCAGCCCCGCGCCCGGCTCGGAGGCCGGGCGCGGGTACAGAAAGACGGCCCCGGTCAGGCCGAGGCAGCCGCGTCGCAGGCCTGGGCGCGCAGGGCCCGGGCCAGGTCGTCGCGGGCCTCCAGCACCAGCCGCCGCAGCGCCGGCGCCGCAGCCGGATGCGCCGACAGCCACGCATCGGCCGCCGCCAGCGTCCCCTCGTCGTCCTGCAGGGACGGGAAGAGACCGCGGACCACGTCCATGCCGATCTGGATGGAGCGCTCCGCCCACACCCGCTCCAGCACGGCGAAGTACGGCTCCACGTACGGCGCCAGCAGCCCCCGCTGCGAGGGCTGCTGCATGCCCGCAATCGTCGCCTCGACCAGCGCGTTCGACAGCGCGTCCGACTCGACCACCGCGGCCCACGCCTGGTCCTTCACCGCCGCCGACGGCCGCGCCGCCATGCACCGTACGTGGTGCCGCTTGCCCGACGCCGTGTCGTCGCGGGAGAGTTCCGCGGCCAGCACGCCCTCGTCCACCGCGCCGTGCGCGGCCAGCGGCAGCAGCAGGTCCCAGCGCAGCTCCTGGTCGATCTCCAGGCCGTCGATCCGGGCGGTGCCCTCCAACAGGCCCAGCAGCAGCTGGAAGTCCCCCTCCGAGGAGGCGCTCGCCGCGAAGAACCGGGCCCAGGTCAGCTGGTGTTCGGAACCCGGCTCGGCCAGCCGCAGCTCGTGCAGCGCGCCGGCCGCCAGCTCCCGCCCGCCCTGCTCGCGCCAGGCCGGCGCCGCGTAGTGGGTGACCGCGCCCAGCGCCTGCGCGTGCAGCATCTGGAGCACGCCGACGTCCGACTCCCGCCCGGCGAAGGCCAGGACGAGCGAGAGGAAGTCCCGGGCGGGCATCAGCCCGTCCCGGGTCAGATTCCACAGCGCCGACCAGCACAGCGCCCGCGCCAGCGGGTCCGTCACCGAGCCCAGGTGCCGGCGCAGCGTGGCCAGCGAGCCCTCGTCGAAACGGATCTTGCAGTAGGTCAGGTCCTCGTCGTTGACCAGGATCAGGTCCGGGCGGGCGGCCCCCGCCAGATCCGCGATCACGGTGCGCGGACCGGCGACGTCCGCCTCCGCCCGCGCGTACCGGCCGAGCGAGCCGTCCGGCTCCAGCCGGTACAGGCCCACGCCGACCCGGTGCGGGCGCAGCTCGCTGCCTTCCTGGAGGACGGCCAGCTCCACCACCCGGCCGGCCGCGTCGTAGGTGACCGCCGGGGTCAGCGCGTTCACGCCCGCCGTCTGTAGCCAGGCCTGCGACCACCCGGCCATGTCCCGCCCGGACACCTCGCCGAGCACCGACAGCAGGTCGTCCAGCGTGGTGTTCCCGTACGCATTGGCCTTGAAGTAGCGGCGCGCGCCCTCCAGGAACGCGTCCCGCCCGACGTACGCGACCAGCTGCTTCAGCACCGCCGCACCCTTGGCGTAGGTGATGCCGTCGAAGTTGAGCTTGGCGTCCTCCAGGTCACGGATGTCGGCCGTGATCGGGTGGGTGGACGGCAGCTGGTCGGCCCGGTAGGCCCAGGCCTTGCGGTTGTTGGCGAAGGTCACCCAGGCCTGGTCGAAGCGGGTGGCCTCGACCTGCGAGAAGGAGCCCATGAAGTCCGCGAAGGACTCCTTCAGCCACAGGTCGTCCCACCACTTCATGGTGACCAGGTCGCCGAACCACATGTGCGCCATCTCGTGCAGGATCGTGTTGCAGCGGCGCTCGTAGGACGCCCGGGTGACCTTCCCGCGGAAGATGTACTCCTCCCGGAAGGTGACCATGCCCGGGTTCTCCATCGCGCCGAGGTTGTACTCGGGCACGAAGGCCTGGTCGTACTTCCCGAAGGGGTACGGGTAGTCGAAGTTCTCGTGGAAGAAGTCGAAGCCCTGCTTGGTGACGAGGAAGATGTCGTCCGCGTCGAAGTGCTTGGCCAGCCCCTTGCGGCACATGGCGCCCAGCGGGATCGTCAGGTCCCCGCGGGTGTAGGTGTCCGTGACGTAGTGGTACGGCCCCGCCACCACGCAGGTGATGTACGTGGAGATGGGCGCGGTCTCGGCGAAGCGGCGGGTCAGCCCGTCCTCGGAGCGGGACTCCTCGGCGCCGTTGCTCCACACCTGCCAGCCCTCGGGCGCGGTCACCTCGAAGCGGTAGGGCGCCTTCAGGTCCGGCTGCTCGAAGTTCGCGTAGACCCGGCGGGCGTCGGCCGGCTCGTACTGGGTGTAGAGGTAGACCTCGCCGTCCTCCGGGTCGACGAACCGGTGCATGCCCTCGCCGGTGCGGCTGTAGGCGCAGTTCGCGTCCACGACCAGGACGTTCTCGGAAGCCAGGTCGGCCAGCGCGATCCGGGCCCCGTCGAACACGGCGGCGGTGTCCAGCTCCCGGCCGTTGAGGGTCACCGTGTTGACCGAGGGGGCGATCAGGTCGGCGAAGGTCGCGGTGCCCGGGGTGGCGGACCGGAAGCGGATGGTGGTCACCGAGCGGAAGGTGCGCGGGCCCTCGGCCGGTTCGGCCTCGTCGGCCGCGGACCGCAGATCGAGGACCACCTCGTACCCGTCGACGCTCAGCAGCTCGGCCCGCTCACGGGCCTCGTCACGGGACAGATTCTCTCCGGGCACAGGCACTCCTTCGTGCGATCTCGCCTTCTGGGTTCGAATCCTCCCACGGGAATGCCGGACGCCCGCGGCCGGTTGGGGCTGGGGAACACCGTCCAGACCATTGAGTACGAGGAGTGACATGTCCGACATTCAGGTCCCCGAGAAGACCCCCGTCGACTTCTGGTTCGACCCGCTCTGCCCCTGGGCCTGGATGACCTCCCGCTGGATGCTGGAGGTCGAGAAGGTCCGCGATGTCCAGGTCCGCTGGCATGTGATGAGCCTCGCCGTGCTGAACGAGAACAGGCTCGACGAACTGCCCGAGCGCTACCGCGAGCTGCTCGCCACGGGCTGGGCGCCGGTGCGGGTGGTCGTCGCGGCCCAGCAGAAGTTCGGTGACGAGATCACCGGCAAGCTCTACACCGAGCTCGGCACCCGCATCCACAACGAGGGCAAGGGCGCGACCCGCGAGGTGATCGCCGAGGCGCTGGCGGCGCTCGACCTGCCGGCCGAGCTGCTCGCGTACGCCGACTCCGACGAGTACGACGAGGTGCTGCGGGCCTCCCACAACGACGGCATCGACCGGGTCGGCCAGGAGGTCGGCACCCCGGTGATCTCGGTGCCCGGCGCCGACGGCGGGGAGGTGGCCTTCTTCGGCCCGGTCGTCACCCCGGCCCCGCGCGGCGAGGCCGCGGCCCGGCTGTGGGACGGCACCCTGCTCGTCGCCTCGATCCCCGGCTTCTACGAGATCAAGCGGACCCGTACCGCCGAGCCTTCCTTCGAGTAGTCCGTACCGGTGAACACAGAAGACCCCCGTGAGTCACGTCCTCATGGGGGTCTTCTGCTGGACACGCCCGCCGGTGAAGGTTGAGAAGACGATCACGAGGCGGACGGGTTCGGGGTGCGATCAGCCCTTGACGGGGATCAGCAGCGGGGTGTTCGCCTTGGCGTCGGCGTAGCGCTTGGCCACGTCCTGCCAGTTGACGACGTTCCACATCGCCTCGATGAAGTCCACCTTCTGGTTCTTGTACTGCAGGTAGAAGGCGTGCTCCCAGGCGTCGAAGACCAGGATCGGGGTGCTGGCCACGCCCACGTTGCCCTGGTGGTCGTAGACCTGCTCGACGACCAGCCGGCCGCTGACCGGCTCGTACGCCAGCACGCCCCAGCCGGAGCCCTGGGTGGCGGAGGAGGCGAAGGTCAGCTGCTTCTTGAACTTGGCGAAGGAGCCGAAGGACTCGGTGATCGCGTCCGCGAGCTCGCCCACGCCGTCGGCCGCGGTCGGCTCGCCGCCGCCCTCGCCGGTCTTCGGGCTGGCCATGTTGTGCCAGTAGATGCTGTGGAGGATGTGGCCGGAGAGGTGGAACGCGAGGTTCTTCTCGAGGCCGTTGAGGGCGCCCCAGTTCTCCTTGTCGCGTGCCTCCGCCAGCTGCTCCAGCGTGGTGTTCGCGCCCGTGACATAGGCCGCGTGGTGCTTGTCGTGGTGCAGCTCGATGATCTGCGGGTTGATCACAGGCTCGAGTGCCGCGTAGTCGTACGGAAGCTCAGGAAGCGTGTAGATGGCCATGCGTGTAATCCGGTCCCCTCAGCGTGCCTTGCGTGCCAACTGCTTATTGCAATCAATGCGCAACTGCACGCTAGCAGTATCTATTCCGCCTCACACGTAAGGGTTACCTCTCTCAAACGCAAGTGGGCCCCGTGCGATCGCACGGGGCCCACTCGGGGTGTCAGACGCGCGCGGCGGACCGGCGCTGCATGACGTATCCGGTCGCGGCGAGGGCGACGGTCAGCCCGCCGGTGAAGATCACCTGGACCCGCGTGTCGGCGTCCCAGGCCATCAGCACCAGCACGCCGAGCACACCGGCCAGGGCCACCCAGGTGAGATAGGGGAAGCCCCACATCTTCACGACCAGCTTCCCGGGGGCCTCCCGCTCCAGCCGGCGGCGCAGCAGGAACTGCGAGACGGCGATAAAGCCCCAGACGACGAGGACGACTCCGCCGACCATGTTCAGCAGCCAGGCGAACAGGGTGTCCGGGTACCAGTAGGACAGCAGCACGGTGACGAAGCCGAAGCCGCAGGAGGCCAGCACCGCCCGGCGCGGCACCCGGCCCGCCACCTTGCCCAGGGCCTTCGGGCCCTGCCCGCGGGCGACCAGCGAGTAGGCCATCCGCGAGGAGCCGTAGATATTGGCGTTCATCGCGGACAGCAGGGCGATCAGGATGACCACGTTCATGATCTGGCCGGCCGCGGGGATGCCCAGGCGGTCCAGGGTGGCGGCGTACGGGCCCTGTTCGGTGACCGCCGGGTCGTTCCAGGGCAGCAGGGTGACGATCACCAGCATGGAGCCGACGTAGACGATGGCGATCCGCCACATGGTGGTCTTCACGGCCTTGGCGACACCGCGCACCGGGTCGTCCGACTCGGCGGCGGCGATGGTCACCGTCTCCAGTCCGCCGTACGCCACCACGGAGGCGAGCAGTCCGACCAGCAGGCCGCTCACCCCGTTGGGGAGGAAGCCGCCGTCGTGGACCAGATTGGCCGTGCCGGGGGCGGCCGTGCCGGGCAGCAGACCCAGCACGGCGAGCGTGCCCAGGCCCAGGAACAGGGCGATCGCGCCGATCTTCAGGGCGGCGAACCAGAACTCGAATTCGCCGAAGTTCGAGACGGCGGCCAGATTGGCGCCGCAGAACATCGCCATGAAGACCAGCACCCACATCCAGGACGGCGTCCCGGGGAACCAGCCGGTCATGATGTTCGCGGCGCCGATCGCCTCGATGGCCACACCCACGCACAGCAGGATCCAGAACATCCAGCCCGCGGTGAAGCCGGCCCAGGGGCCGATGGCCCGCTCGGCGTGCACGGAGAAGGATCCGGAGGCCGGATTGGCGGCGGACATCTCGCCGAGCATCCGCATCACGAACATCACGAGCAGCCCGGAGGCGGCGTACGCGAGCACGATCGAGGGACCGGCCGCGGCGATGCCGGCGCCGGAGCCGACGAACAGCCCGGCGCCGATGACCCCGCCGAGGGCGATCATCGACAGGTGCCGCTGCTTGAGTCCGTTGGACAGCGGGGAATCGCCGGGCGGTGCGTCCTGCTGCTCGGGAGGGGTGAGGGTGGTCTGGCTCATGGGGAGGATGCCTGTCCGGTGTGCGGGGGGACGGGTAATAGCGCCCCAGTCTGGCCCGCGTCCGCTCAGCGGACATCGGATGCTCGCTATCCGGACGGTCGGGTGACGCGTCGTGATCATCCCCGTACGCTGGCGGGCGGCCCGCAGGGGCAGCCGGGACAGAGGGGGACGGATGGACCGCAAGCCGAGGCAGTTGGCCGGGACCGGCCGGGGGGTGCTCGTCACCGGAGCCTCCCGCGGCATCGGGCGGGCCGTCGCCGCCGCCTTCGCCCGGCAGGGGGACCGGGTCGCCGTGCACTGCTCCACCCGGCAGGCCGACGCCGAGCGGACGCTCGCCGCCCTGGAGGGCAGCGGCCACACCCTTCTCGAGGGCGACCTCGCCGACCCGGCACAGGTCGAGGCCCTGGCCGCCGAGGCTGCCGCAGTGCTCGGCGGGGTGGACGTCCTGGTGAACAACGCCGCCGTGATGGTCCGGCACCCGCTGCCCGAGACCTCGTACGCCGACTGGCAGGACGCCTGGCAGCGGACCGCCGCCGTCAACCTGTTCGGGGCCGTCAACCTCAGCCACTGCATCGCCCGCCGCCTGATCGACGAGGGCCGGGAGGGCCGCATCGTCAACGTCGGCTCCCGCGGAGCCTTCCGCGGCGAACCCGACCACCCGGCGTACGGGGCCACCAAGGCGGCGCTGCACGCCTTCGGCCAGTCGCTGGCCGTCTCGCTGGCCCCGCACGGGATCGCCGTGGCCTCCGTGGCCCCCGGCTTTGTCGCCACCGAGCGGGTCGCCGGCCGGCTGGAGGGCCCGGAGGGCGAGGGGATCAGGAGCCAGAGCCCCTTCGGCCGGGTCGCGGAACCGGAGGAGATCGCCTCCGCCGTCCTCTACCTCGCCTCACCCGGCGCGATCTGGAGCTCCGGCACCGTCCTGGACGTCAACGGAGCCTCCTACCTCCGCACCTGAGGGCCGGCCGGCCGGTCCTCGGGCTCCTCGGGCGCGCGGCGCGCGCGGAGCTCCCGGATCCCCGCCACGGCCAGCACCAGGGCCGCCGCACCCGCCGACCACAGCACCTGCGGCCGGGCCGCTTCGTCGGTCAGCATCAGCACCAGCACCGCCGCCATCCCGGCCAGCGCCGCCCAGGTCAGATATGGGAACGCCCACATCTTCAGGGTCAGCCGCTCCGGGGTGGTCTGCTCGATGCGTCGCCGCAGCCGCAGCTGGGACACCGCGATCAGGGCCCACACGAACAGCAGGACCGCGCCCACCGCGTTCAGCATGTAGAGGAAGATCGTGTCCGGCCACAGCAGGTTGAGCACCACGGACCCGAAGCCGAAGGCCACCGACGCGAACACGGCCCGCCGCGGCACCCCGCCCGGGGACACCGCCAGCAGCCCCTTCGGCGCCTCGCCGCGCTCGGCCAGCGAGAACACCATCCGCGAGGACCCGTACAGGTTCGCGTTGAGCGCCGACAGCAGCGCCACGAACACCACGATGTTCATGATCTGGCCGGCCGCCGGAATGCCGATCGAGTCGAGGACCTGCACGTACGGGCTCATCCCCGGGGTCATCGAGGTCCACGGCAGCAGGGTGACGATCACCAGCATCGAGCCGACATAGAAGAAGAGGATGCGCCACACCGCGCTGCGCACCGCCCGCGCCACCGACCGCGCGGGGTCCTCGGACTCGGCCGCCGCGATGGTGACGACCTCCAGGCCGCCGAAGGCGAAGACCACGGCCAGCACGCCCGAGATCACGCCCTCCCAGCCGTTGGGCAGGAAGCCGCCCTGGCCGGTGAGGTTGGTGAACCCGATCGGGTCGGTGTCCGGCAGCAGCCCGAAGATCGCGAGGGTGCCGAGGATCAGGAAGAGCACGATCGCGCCCACCTTGAGGGCGGCGAACCAGAACTCGAACTCGCCGAAGTTCCGCACCGCGGCCAGGTTGCTGACCGTGAACACCACCATGAAGACCAGCACCCAGACCCACTGGTCCACGGCCGGCACCCAGCCGTTCGCGATCTTCGCGGCGCCGGTCGCCTCCACGGCGAGCACCACCACGAGCAGGAACCAGTACAGCCAGCCCACCGAGAAGCCGGCCCAGCGGCCCATCGCCCGTTCCGCGTGCACGGAGAAGGATCCGGAGGCCGGCATCGCGGCGGACATCTCGCCCAGCATCCGCATCACCAGCATCGCGAGGGTGCCCGCGAAGAGATAGGAGAGGACGATGCCGGGGCCGGCCACGGTGATCCCGGCGCCGGAGCCGACGAACAGGCCGGCGCCGATGACCCCGCCCAGTCCCAGCATGGTCAGGTGGCGCTGCTTCAAGCCGTGGCCGAGGGGTTCTTCGGCAAGTTCCGGCAGGGGTGCTTGTGACATTCCGACAGTGTCCCCGAGCGGGGAGCGGCGAGGCAAAACGGGCGCCTGCCAACCAAAACCCTGCGTGATTCACATCACTTCGGACGTTCCGCTTGTGCGCATACGGCGCCGCTTTGTTGGTTCCCCACCAAGCGCGCCCCGGCGGCTTGTCCCGGGACGCGGGGTGACCGGCCGGTCACCGCGATTAGCGTCGTGCCGTCCCGTTCCTCCCTGCACCACCGCGGAGTCCCTCATGAGCACTGCTTCCGTCGTCACCCGGCCGGGCCTGGTCCTCGCCGATCTGCTGCCCGCGACCCGAGTCCGGGACGCCGTCCTGGTGACCGGCGGTGCCGCGCTCACCGGTATCGCCGCGCAGATCGCCGTCCCGATGCCCGGCTCCCCGGTGCCCGTCACCGGCCAGACCTTCGCCGCGCTGCTGGTCGGCACCGCGCTCGGGGCCCGCCGCGGCTTCCTCGCGCTGGCCCTCTACGCCCTGGTCGGCATGGCCGGGGTGCCGTGGTTCGCGAACGGCACCTCGGGGGCGGGCGGCGCCTCCTTCGGCTATGTGCTGGGCATGGTGCTGGCTGCGGCGCTGGTGGGCGGGCTGGCCCGGCGCGGCGCCGACCGCTCGGTGGCGCGTACCGCCGCCACCATGGTGCTGGGTTCCGCGGTCATCTACGCGGTGGGGGTCCCGTACCTGATGGCCGCCACCGGCATGTCCCTGACCGCGGCCGTGGCCGCCGGCCTCACCCCGTTCCTGATCGGCGACGCCCTCAAGGCCGCCCTGGCGATGGGCGCCCTGCCGGCCGCCTGGAAGCTGGCCGGCCGCCGCGGCTGATCCGGGAGTGCATTACGTACGACAGAGCCCGGCCCGCCGATCACGGCGGGCCGGGCTCTGTCGTATCTACGGGGTGCGGCTAGGCGGCGTCGACGGGGGCGGCGGCCTTGCGGCGCCGGTCGAGCACGAAGCCGATGGCCACGACGACGGCGGCGACCAGGGTGGACAGGGTGACCACCTCACGGTTGGCGTCGTCGTAGAACATGTAGCCGATCACGAAGGTGATCAGGCCCGCGGTCGCCCAGGTCAGCCCGGGGAACAGCCACATCTTGACGGTCAGCTTCTCCGGCGCCTCGGCCTCGAGGATCCTGCGCATGCGCAGCTGGGTCAGGCAGATGACCAGCCACACGAAGAGCGCGATCGCACCGGAGGAGTTCAGCAGGAAGCTGAAGACGGAGTCCGGGTTGGTGTAGTTGAAGACGACGGCGACGAAGCCGAAGACCGTGGAGCCCAGGATCGCGATGGTCGGTACGCCCCGCTTGTTGACCTTGGCGAAGGCCTTGGGAGCGTCACCGCGCTCGCCCAGCGAGAACGCCATGCGGGAGGCGGTGTACAGGCCCGAGTTCAGGCAGGACAGCACGGCGGTCAGGACGATCACGTTCATGATCTGGCCGGCGGCCGGGATGCCGATGGAGTCCAGGGCGGCGACGTACGAGCCCTTCTCCGTGATCGACTTGTCGTTCCACGGCAGCAGGGTCAGGACGACGAAGATCGAGCCCAGGTAGAAGACGCCGATGCGCCAGATGACCGAGTTGGTGGCCTTGGTGACGGCGCGGCGCGGGTCCTCGGACTCGCCGGCGGCCAGGGTGACGATCTCGCTGCCCATGAAGGAGAAGACGACCATCAGCACACCGGTGAGGATGGAGCCCCAGCCGTGCGGCATGAAGCCGCCGGTGTCGGTGAGGTGCGCGAAGCCCGCACCCGGGTTGTCGGAGCCCGGCAGGACGCCGAACACGGCCAGCAGGCCGATGCCGACGAACGCGGCGATGGCGACGACCTTGATACCGGCGAACCAGAACTCGAACTCGCCGTAGGAGGCGACCGAGCCGAGGTTGGTGATGGTCAGGACGGCCATCACGATCAGGGCCCAGGCCCACTGCGGGACGGCCGGAACCCAGCCTTCGAGGATGACCGCGCCGGCGGTGGCCTCGACGGCCAGGACGACGACCCAGAAGAACCAGTACAGCCAGCCGATGGAGAAACCGGCCCAGCGGCCCAGCGCCCGGTCGGCGTAGGCCGAGAAGGAGCCGGAGTTCGGGCTGGCCGCGGCCATCTCGCCCAGCATCCGCATGACGAAGACCACCATCGCGCCGACCAGCGCGTAGGAGATCAGGATGGCGGGACCGGTCTTGGCGATGCCGCCACCGGAGCCGACGAAGAGTCCCGCTCCGATGACGCCGCCAATGGCGATCATGGACAGGTGGCGGTTCTTGAGACCGGCCTTCAGACCGTCGGAAGACTGCTGGCCACCGGGTTCACCGGTGGGGCCACCTGTCTTCTGCAGGGTCGTCGTGGAGCTCATGGACGAATCCTTAAGTTCTCGGGTTGCGAGGCCCCGGAAGTAAAACCCGGGATGAACGCGAGGCGGAAGACCTGAATCCGGATCGTTGCCGGGAGGCGAAGGTCCAGGACGTTGGTCCTGAATGCCGCACCCCTGTCTGAACTGGGCACTTGCGGATAACTTGAGCTTTCGCGCCGACCTCGGAGTGACTTATGCGACACCCCGTCCCCGGCCTTTGGCGCCCCTCGTGCCACACTCGTGACCATGCGCGTGTACCTCGGATCCGACCATGCCGGCTTTGAGCTCAAGAACCACCTGGTGGACTGGCTCAAGAACAACGGCCACGAGCCCGTCGACTGCGGGCCCCACATCTACGACGCGGTGGACGACTACCCGCCGTTCTGCCTGCGCGCCGCGGAGAAGACCGCCGCGGACCCGGAGGGCCTCGGCATCGTGATCGGCGGCTCCGGCAACGGCGAGCAGATCGCCGCCAACAAGGTCAAGGGCGTCCGCGCCATCCTCGCCTGGAGCGTGGAGACCGCGAAGCTCGGCCGTGAGCACAACAACGCCAACGTCATCTCCGTCGGCGGCCGGATGCACACGGAGGAGGAGGCCACCGCCTTCATCGAGGCCTTCCTGGCGACCCCGTACTCGAACGAGGAGCGCCACACCCGCCGCATCGACATGCTCAGCGCCTACGAGCAGACCGGCGAGCTCCCCCCGATCCCCGCCCACCACCCGCAGCAGGGCTAGTACCCACCCGTACGTACAGGAGCAGTGCCGTGCCCGAGGGGCATACGATCCACCGCCTGGCCCAGGACCACGCCGAACGGTTCGCCGACCGGGCGGTCCGGGTGAGCAGCCCCCAGGGCCGGTTCGACCGGAGCGCGGCACTGCTCGACGGCCGTGAGCTGACCTCTGCGGAGGCCCACGGCAAGCACCTGTTCCTCGGCTTCGACGGGGGACCGGGCGCCGACTGGGTCCACATCCACCTCGGCCTCTTCGGCAAGTACGGCTTCGGGCCCGCCCCGGCCCCACCGGCCACCGACACCGTCCGGCTCCGGCTGGCCAACGACGCCCACTACGCCGACCTGCGCGGCCCCACTGCCTGCGAGCTGATCACCGAGGGCGAGAAGCGGGCGATACACGACCGGCTCGGCCCCGACCCGCTGCGGGCCGCGGACGGACCGGACCGGGCCTGGGCGCGGATCTCCCGCTCCCGGACCACGATCGCCGCGCTCCTCATGGACCAGAAGATCGTCGCGGGCGTCGGCAACGTCTACCGCGCCGAGGTCCTCTTCCGGCACGGCATCGACCCGTACCGGCTCGGCCGGGACATCGGTCGGGCCGAGTGGGAGGCCATGTGGGCCGACCTGGCGGAGCTGATGCGCGAGGGCGTGCGGAACAACCGGATCGACACCGTGCGCCCCGAACACACCCCGGAGGCGATGGGCCGCCCGCCGCGTGTGGACGACCACGGCGGCGAGGTGTACGTCTACCGGAGGGCGAACCTGCCCTGCCACCTCTGCGGCGGCGAGATCCGCACCGCCGGTCTCGCCGCACGCAACCTCTTCTGGTGCCCGGCCTGCCAGGTCCGCTAGCCGCCCCAGCCGGCCCGGCCTAGAACTGGTGCGGCAGCCAGGGTGCGAGCTCGCCCCGGAAGGCCCGGGAGGCCTCCGCCAGCGCGCCCGGCCGCAGCTCGGTCACCCGGCCGGCCTCCGCCAGCGAGCTCAGCGCGACCCCGCCCAGGTAGGCCGAGCCCAGCTCGCGCACCGACAGCGCCAGGTCCGCCGGGTCCTCCGTACGCACACACACCGCACCGGCCGCACCGGCCGCACCGCCGGTCAGCCGCCAGCGGCCCTCGTTCCACGGACAGAACGCGTCCGCCACCTCGAAGACCACGTCCACCGGCGAGTCGTATGTCCGGGCCGTCAGCGCCGCCGGCAGGTCCACCAGCCGCAGGTGCAGCGAATCCCGGGCCCGGGGCCGGCATCGCCGGATGTCCGTCACCAGATGCCGCAGCGGATCGTCCATCGGCCGCTTGTGCGCCCGCACCTGCCAGGTCAGATCGATCTCGAACACGTACCGCCACAGCGCCGCGTACGCCGCCGGGTCCACCGCGTCCAGATCGCGGACGTCGACGATGCCCGCCGAACCGTCCAGGTCCCAGTTCGGCTTCACCTGATAGCGGACATAGCCCAGCACCTCGCCGTCCGCGCCCTCCGCGAGCACGCACTTCAGCGGCGAGCCCCCGCCCCGCTCACCCGGCGGGTCCAGCAGGCCCTGCCGCTCCCAGCCCGGCTGCCGGACCGGCATCCCAGCCCGCCGCGAGGTCAGCGCCGCGTACACCCGCTCGCACTCCGGCAGCACCTTCTCCGGATCCACCAGCCGCAGCCGGATCCCGTCGGTGCCCGGCGGCAGGTTCAGCCGTACCCGGGTGGTGTCGATGTCCACCGACAGCGCGTACGTGCCGACCCCGTACCCGAACCGGCCGTAGATCTCCGGCTCCGAGGCCGTCAGCACGGCCAGCGGCTCGCCGCCCGCCCGGATGTCGTCGAGCTGGCGGCGCATCAGCGAGGTCAGGATGCCGCGCCGGCGGTGTGTCGGCGCCACCCCCACCATCGTCACCCCGGCCGCCGGCACCACCGCACCGCCCGGAACCGTCAGACGGAAGGAGAACGCACTCGCCGAACCCACCCAGTCCCCGCCGTCCCACACCGCCAGCGAACGCTCCGGCTCCGTGAGGGACCTGTACAGCTCCCGCTCCTCCGGCGATTCCGGCGCACCGCCGAAAGCCAGCTCCAGACCGTCGTACCAGGTGTCCCACTCCTCGGGACGCAAGACCCGCATCTCATATGGCATAAGGCCATGGTTATCAGGGCATTCGCTGCGCGTCGACCAGATTTCGGGCCCCTGCCCGCCCCCTTTGGTGCCCCCGCCCACGGCCCCCAACCAGGGGTACCCCTGCGCGCGCACAGCCAGGATGGATAGGGTCCCGGACAATGGCCGGAGCACGTGCAGAAACTCTCAGGGCCCGGATGCGGAAGCTGTCGCACCGGGTCCGTACCGTCCTGCGCAAGTCCGCGGTGGACTACTTCCGCGGCGATGCCTCGGACTGGCTGGCCTTCGCCGTCCTGCTGCTCACCGTCCCCGCCATCACCTGCGGCACGCTGATGCTGCCCGTCTGGTTCTCGCCCTCCGCCCTCGTCCTCCCGATCGTCGCGGGCGGCCTGCTGCTCCGCCCCGCCAGCCTCCTCGCCCTGTACGCCGCCTCCGCCGCCGCCCTGATCGTCGAGGCCCTGGTCCTCGGCCCCTATACCCAGGGCCCGGCCCGGGTCACCCCCGGAACCGTGCTCGTGGTCGCCGCCTGCGGATTCTTCGGGCTGGTCATCGCCCAGTTCCGGAGCCGGGTCGGAGTGCCCTGGCGGCGCGGCGGCACCATGCTCTTCGACCTCCGCGAACGCATCCGGGTCCAGAGCAAACTGCCCGTCCTGCCACCCGGCTGGCACCGCGAGATGGCCCTGCGCCCGGCCGGCGGCCAGTCCTTCTCCGGCGACTTCGTGGTCGCCGCCCGCACCGGCCCGCGTGGCCGCACCCTGGAGGTCGTCCTCACCGACGTCTCCGGCAAGGGCATGGACGCCGGCTCCCGCGCCCTGCTGCTCTCCGGCGCCTTCGGCGGCCTGCTCGGCTCCCTGCCCCCGCCGGACTTCCTGCCCGCCGCCAACGGCTATCTGCTCCGCCAGGACTGGGACGAGGGCTTCGCCACCTCCGTCCACCTCGTACTGGACCTGGACACCGGCGACTACGAGCTGCTGTCCGCCGGCCACCTGCCCGCCCTCCAGCTGTCGGCCGGCACCGGCCGCTGGCAGGAGAAATCCGGCACCGGCCCGCTGCTCGGCGTCTACGACGGCGCGGAATTCGAGCCGGCCCGCGGCAACCTGCGCCCCGGCGACGTCCTGATGCTGTTCACCGACGGGCTGGTCGAAACCGCCGACCGGGAGATCAGCGAGGGCATCGACCGGCTCACCGGCGAGGCCGACCGGTATGTCGCCGCCGGCTGGGAGGGCGCCACCTGGCACCTGATCGAAAAGGTGGCCAAGGACGTCAACGACGACCGCGCCCTGCTGCTGATCCGCCGCTCCGCCTAGGCCGTCCCGCCTGGTCCGGAAGGCGCCGGGTGGGGTTTGCCCCACCCCCGATCCGCCGGTTTCCGCCATGGCCCGGCCCGCCCCGTGATCCGTAGCTTCGGTGAGGAGCCCACCACCGGGCACAGCGGAGCAAGGGAAGGCAGGCACCCCATGGGGTTGCGCAGGAGCACACGCCGGCAGCAGGCGGCCGAGGAGCGGACCGGGACGGCGGGCCCGGCGTACGACGCCGCGGTCGAACTGCGCGGCGTACAGCGCGCGTACGGGCGCGGCTCCGGCACCGTGCACGCCCTGCGCGGGATCGACCTCACCCTGCCCCGCGGCACCTTCACCGCCGTGATGGGCCCCTCCGGCTCCGGCAAATCCACCTTCCTCCAGTGCGCCGCCGGGCTCGACCGGCCCACCGCCGGCTTGGTCCGCCTCGGCGGCACCGAGATCACCGGGATGAACGAGAACCGGCTCACCGAACTCCGCCGCAGCCGGCTGGGCTTCGTCTTCCAGGCCTTCAACCTGCTGCCCTCGCTCACCGTGGAGCAGAACGTGCTGCTCCCGATGCGGCTGGCCGGGGGCCGCCAGGACCGGGAGCGGGCCGCCCGGCTGCTCGACCAGGTCGGCCTCGCCGGCAAGGGCCGCCGCCGGCCCGCCGAACTCTCCGGCGGGCAGCAGCAGCGCGTGGCCATCGCCCGCGCGCTCGTCACCAGCCCCGACGTGATCTTCGCCGACGAACCCACCGGTGCCCTGGACACCACCACCGCCGCCGAGGTCCTCGCCCTGCTGCGGAGCGCGGTGGACACCCTGGGTGCCACCGTGGTCATGGTCACCCACGACCCGGCCGCCGCCGCCCACGCCGACCAGGTCCTCTTCCTGGCCGACGGGCTGATCGCGGACCGCATGCCGCGCGGGTCCGCGGAGGCGGTGGCCGCCCGGATGACCGCCCTGACCGCCGACGCCGCCCGCACTGCCCGCACGTACGCGGGGGCAGCGGCATGAAACGCCCCAACGGCCTGGCCCGGGCGGCGGTGCGCTTCCGGCCCGCCGCCTTCGCCGGGACCTTCGTCGCCCTGTTCCTGACCGTGGCCATCGTCTCCGCCTGCGGAATCCTCCTGGAGACCGGCCTGCGGGCGTCCCTGCCGCCCACCCGGTACGCGGATGCGCCCGTGGTCATCGCCGCCGACCAGCAGGCCACCCTGCGGGTGGGCAGCGGTGAGGAGGCCTACGACGTCCATGCCCGGGTCCCCGACCACGCCCGGGTCGACGCGGCCCTCCTCGACCGGCTCGCCCCGCTGGGCCGGGCCGTCCCCGACCTGTCCTTCCCGGTCCGCTCCACTGTTGCCGGCGCTGGCTCCGGCTCCGGCGAGGCCACGGCCCACGGCTGGGGCTCGACCGCCTTCGCACCCGCGCCGCTCGGCTCGGGCCGCGCGCCGGGCCCGGGCGAGGTCGTCCTGGGCGCCGATGCCCCCGCCACCGCCGCCGGGCAGCGGATCACCCTCGACACCCCGGTCGGGAAGCGGGAGTTCCGCGTCGCCGGCTGGTCCGGGGCCCCCGGCGTCTGGTTCGCCGACGACGAGGCCCGCACCCTCTCCGGGCACCCGCAGGCCCTCGACGCCATCGCCCTGCTCCCGCACCCCGGCACCGACACCGACGCCGCAACCCTGGCCGGGCGGGCCGAACAGGCCGTTGCCGGCACCCACGCCCAGGTCCTCACCGGCCACGACCGCGCCGTGGACGGCGCACTCGTCAGCGCCAAGGAGGCCCTGACCGCCCTCGGTGGCTCCTTCGGCGGAATCGCCACCATGGTCGCCGTGTTCACCGCCGCCGGCACCGTCGCCCTCGGAGTGGGCCAGCGCTCCCGCGAGTTCGCCCTGCTGCGCGCCGTCGGAGCCACCCCGCGCCAGATCCGCCGTACCGTCGCCACCGAGGCCCTGCTCGTCGCCCCCGTTGCCGGCGTGCTGGGCTGCGTACCCGGGATCGCCCTCGCCACCTGGTGGTTCGGGCAGCTCAAGGAGAAGGGCGCCGTCCCCGAGCCGGTCCCACTGGCCGTCTCCTGGATCCCGCTGCTCTCCGCCGTCGGCATCGGCCTGGTCACCGCCCTGATCGCCGGCCGGGCCGCCGCCCGTCGGCCCGCCCGGATCCGGCCCGGCCAGGCCCTGGCCGCAGCCGCCGTGGAACGCGTCCGCCCCGGCTGGGTCCGCACCCCGCTGGGCCTGCTCGCCCTCGGCGGCGGCATCGCCTGCGCCGGACTGGCCGCCACCGGCCAGGGCGACGACGCCGCCAATGCCGCGCTGGGCGTGGTCATGCTGTTCATGCTGGCCGTGGCCCTGCTCGGCCCGCTGATCGCCCGCACCTGCGCCGCCCTCTTCGGGCTCCCGCTGCGGGCGGCCGGCCCGGCGGCCTCACTGGCCGCCGCCAACTCGCTGAGCAACGCCCGCCGGCTCGCCTCCGCGATCACCCCGATCGTGCTCGCGGTGTCCTTCTCCTCGGTCCTGGTCTTCCTGCACACCAGCGAGGACCGGGCCATCGCCCGGCAGCAGGCCGCCGGACTGCTCGCCGACCACGTGGTCACCCCCGCCCCCGGCACCACCGGCCTGGCCTCCGACGCCGCCGCCCGCGCCGCCGCGGCCCCGGGGGTCACCGCCGCCGTCCCGGTCACCCGGACCACCCTGCTGGTCACCGCCGGCTCCGGCGGCGACCGCTACCTGCTCAGCGCCCCCGCACAGGGCGTACGCGGCGATCTGGCAGCCGTACAGGACCTCGGGGTCCGCGAGGGCAGCCTCGCCGCCCTGCGTCCCGGCACCGTCGCCGTCGACCGCTCCCTCGCCGACTCCGCCCGGGTGGGCGTCGGCGACCGCCTCACCGCCCGGCTCCCCGACGGCACCCCCGTCACCCCGGAGATCGTCGCCGTCTACACCCGTGGCCTGGGCCTCGGCCAGGTCAGCCTGCCGGCCGCCGACCTCGCCGGGCACACCACCTCCGCCGCGGCCACCGAACTCCTGGTCCGCGGCGGCTCACCGGCCGCCCTGGGCGCCCTGGGCGCCCTCGGTACGGTCACCGACAAGGCCGGCTGGGCCACCGCACAGGGCCTGGACCGGCAGCTCAACGCCTGGGCCAACACCACCATGGCCGCCGTCCTCGGCGGGTTCGCGGCGATCGCCGCGGCGAACACCCTGGTGATGACCGTCCTGGACCGGCGGCGCGAGCTGACGATGCTCCGCCTGGTCGGCGCCACCCGCCGCCAGGTCCTGGGCATGATCCGCTGGGAGGCCCTGCTGGTCGCCGGCGCCGGCCTCGCCCTCGGCACCGCCATCGCCCTGGCCACCCTGTTCCCGCTGGTGGCAGCGATCACGGGGGAGTCCCCGTACATCCCGCCGCTGGTCTACGGAGCCTTCGCGGCGGCCATCCTCACCCTCGGCCTGACCGCCACCACCCTCCCGGCCCGCCACACCCTGCGGACCGCCTGACCCGGGAGCCGCGCCCCGGAGGTCACCGCGGTTCCTTGGTCCACGGGGAGATTCCCAGCTTGCCGGTGTTGCCCAGGTCCACCGGGCCCTCCAGCTTGAGGACCTGGCGCGGCCGGCCCGGCGCGGGCATGACGTCGAGGAACCACCCGTTGACCGCCGGCGTATCCACCTCGGTGACCAGGTTCCGCCACAGCAGGCCGAACGAGGCCGCCTCGCCCGGCTGCAGGACCACCTTCTGCGCCGGCCTGTCGAAGCCCGTTCCCGTGGCGACGCCGTTGGCACCCTTGCCCACGTGCACCTGCACCGGAGCCCCGTCCTTGTCCTGCAGCCGCAGGTCCGGGTAGCCGTCCAGGACCAACGGCGCGGTGCCGCAGTTGGCCAGGCGGATGTTCTGTACCCGCAGCCCCATCGCGGAGTCCCCGGTGTCCTCGGAGAGCAGGAACCCGCCCTCGGGGCACTCCGGCCCGGGAGCCCCCGGCACCTTCGCCGCGCTTCCCGGCGTCGGCGTGCTTCCCGGCGTCGCCGGGGTCGTCGGCTTCGACGGGAGAGCCACCGGAGCCGTCGGCCGCGGCGCCCGCTCCGGTGGCGGCGCCGCTTCACATCCGGCCAGCACCGGCACCAGCACCACGGCCAGGCCGCCGGCCAAAGCCCCGACCACCCTGCGTCCCCGTCCCCACCGTTTCGCGATCATCCGCCCGACCCTACGGTCCCGGCCCGCCCCGCTCCACACCCGGCCCCGCCGGACTCCCGGGGAGCGGCGGCCACTTGCCGGCGATTGGCCCGGTGCGCCACCGCCCCGGCCCCCTACCGTGCCCCCATGGACGCCTCCCTCGCCGCCGACCTGAACCGCCTCCCCGAGCTGCTCGGCCGTACCGCCCGCCAGGCCGCCGAAGCCCTCGCCGCCCTCGCCGACCGGCCCGTCGTACCGGCTGCCGACGCCACCGCCGGCCCGGCCGCCGGGCTCCCGCCGCTGCCCGACCGCGGCGAGGGCCTCGACCGGGCCCTGGCCGCGTTCGCCGACCAGTGGGCGCCCCGGCTCTCCGCCTCCGCCGGCCCTCGCTACCTCGGCTTCGTCACCGGTGGGGCCACCCCCGCCGCCCTCGCCGGCGACTGGCTGACCGCGACCCACGACCAGAACTCCAACTCCGCCCTGGACGGCGCCGGCCAGGCCCTGGAGCGCCACACGGTCGACTGGCTCCGCGAGCTCTTCGGCCTGGGCCCCGACCACACCGGCACCTTCGTCAGCGGCGCCACCCTCTCCAACACCGTCGGCCTCGCCATCGCCCGCGAATGGCTCGGCGAACGGCTCGGCGTCTCCCCGGCCGAGGACGGCGTCGGCGCCCTGGGGCCGGTCCGCGTCCTCTCCGGAGCCCCGCATTCCTCCATCGCCAAGGCCCTCGCCGTCCTCGGCCTCGGCCGGAACGCGCTCGTCCCCGTCCCCACCCTGCCCGGCCGCGAAGCCGTCGACCCGGCCGCCCTCGCCCGGGCCCTCGCCGACACCCCCGGTCCCTGCGTGGTCGTGGCCAATGCCGGCACCGTCAACACCGTCGACTTCGACGACCTCGCCGCGCTCGCCGCCCTGAAGGAACACCACGACTTCTGGCTGCACACCGACGCCGCGTTCGGCGCCTTCGCCGCGCTCTCCCCGGACCACGCCCACCTCACCCGCGGCCTCGGACTCGCCGACTCCGTCTGCGTGGACCTGCACAAATGGCTCAACGTCCCCTACGACAGCGCCGTCCAGTTCACCCGCCGCCAGGACCTGCAGGCCCGGGTCTTCCAGAACGCTGCCGCTTACCTAGGCCCCCTCGGCGAGCACCCCGACCTGGTGCATCTCACCCCTGAGAACTCCCACCGGCTCCGCGCCCTCGCCACCTGGTTCACCCTCCGCGCGTACGGCCGCCAGGGCCACCGGGAGATCGTCGAACGCGACATCGCCTGCGCCCGCGCCCTCGGCGACCGGCTCGCCGCCGACCCCGCCTTCCGGCTGCTCGCCCCGGTCCGCCTCAACGTGGTCTGCTTCACCCTCGCCGAGGACCCCACCCCCGAGCGCCTCACCGCCCTGCGGAACGCCGCTGCCGCCGAGGTGTTCGTCACCCCGACCGTCCTCGGGGGAACCCCGGCCCTGCGTGCCGCGTTCTCCAACTGGCGTACCACCCAGGCGGATGTACGCCGGGCCGCCGAGGCCCTCCGTACCGCGGCGAAGGGACTCGCATGACGCGCACGACCCCCCTCACCCTCCCCGAGGTCGAGGCCCTGGCCCGCGCGGCACACGAAGGCCAGACCGACAAGGCCGGCCGCCCGTACGCCGAACACCTCGCGGCGGTCGCCGAGGGCGTCCGGGCCCGCGGCGGCAGCCCCGAACAGCAGGCCGTGGCCTGGCTGCACGACGCCATCGAGGACGAGGCACTCCCGTTCGCCTGGCTGGAATCAGCCGATCTCCCGCCCTCGGTCAAGGAGATGGTCCTCGCGGTCACCAAACACCCGGGCGAATCCCCGGAGGACTACACGGCCCGCATCCTCGCCACCCCGGGCGCCCTCCTTGTCAAGGAGGCCGATCTCGCACACAACGCGGACCCGGCCCGGCTCGCCGTACTCGACGAGCCCACCCGCACCCGGCTGACCGCGAAGTACGCGCACGTCCGCGCCCTCTTGGGCCTCTAAACCCAACCGAGTTGGCGGAATTCGTTCCCACGGGGCGGATAGCGGGGGCCCGTTGGTGGCACGATGGTCCATGTGGGGGTGCGCGGCCGTACCCTCGGGCCGACCAGGGGACGACCGAAGGTGTGATCAGTAGTGGCCATTTCGCTGTCAGTGGTGGTTCTGTTGGCGGTCATCATGGTGGTGCTGATCCGCAGCAACCACATCAAGCCAGGCCCGGCCATCGTCGCGGTCCTGTTCGGTTTCTTCCTGGCCTCCAGCTCGATCGCCCCGGACGTCAACCGATTCCTGAACTCCCTCGCCGACACCATCGCCGGCATCAAGCTCTGACCTGACACACCGGAGCCGGCCCCCACCGGGGGACCGGCTCTCAGGCTTCCACCCGCCCCGGAAACGCAACAGGGCCAGGTGGAGGAAACATCCTCTGACCTGGCCCTGAGCCATTGAGAGCGGGCGACGGGAATCGAACCCGCGTAGCTAGTTTGGAAGACTAGTGCTCTACCATTGAGCTACGCCCGCACAGCGCGCGCCGCAGGTCGTGGACCGCGGCACGAACAGCATCCTAGCGGGTCCCGCCCGCCGATCGCACACCCCATTGCCGGGGAGCGGGGCAGCGCCCGAAACCCCACCGGGAAGCGCAGCAGGAAAACCCTGCGCGTCGGACCGTCCGTGGGCATGTACCCTACGTGTCGCACCGACGGGGTGTGGCGCAGCTTGGTAGCGCGTCCGCTTTGGGAGCGGAAGGTCGTCGGTTCGAATCCGGCCACCCCGACCATCCAGCACTGCCACCCGCGATGATCGCGTTGTGGGCTGCTTCCCGCTTGCGGTTACTATGCAAGCTGCGTGCCCGTGTGTCTGATGTGCCGGGCCCGATCCGCCGAACCGCTGCAGATCAGTGTCGGCAGAACCCCCAGAAGTCAGCCACAAGGAGACCGAACCGTGAAGAGCGCCGTGGAGACCCTGAACCCGACTCGGGTTCGGCTCACTGTCGAGGTGCCCTTCGAGGAGCTCAAGGACAGCCTCGACGCGGCGTACAAGAAGATCAACCAGCAGGTCACGGTCAAGGGCTTCCGCAAGGGCAAGATCCCGGCCCGGGTCATCGACCAGCGCTTCGGTCGCGGTGCGGTTCTGGAGGAGGCTGTCAACGACGCCCTCCCGAAGTTCTACACCGAGGCGATCAACGAGGCCGAGCTGAACCCGCTGGGCCAGCCGGAGGTCGACATCACCGAGCTGAAGGACGGCGAGCTGCTCTCCTTCACCGCCGAGGTCGACGTCCGTCCCGAGATCGAGATCCCGGACTACTCCGGCATCGAGGTCGAGGTCGACGCGGTCGAGGTCTCCGACGAGGACATCGAGAAGTCGGTCGAGCAGCTGCGCAACCGCTTCGCCTCCACCAACACGGTCGAGCGCGCCGCGGCCGAGGGTGACGTCGTCACCATCGACCTCGAGGCCAAGGTCGACGGCGAGGTGCTGCCCGACGGCGTCGCCTCCGACGTCGCCTACACCATCGGCTCGGGTGAGCTCCTCGACGGCATCGACGAGGCCGTCAAGGGCCTCGAGGCCGGCGGCGAGGCCACCTTCACCTCGCAGCTGAAGGGCGGCTCCGCCGAGGGCAAGGACGCCGAGGTCACCGTCAAGGTCACCAAGGTCGCCGCCAAGGAGCTCCCGGAGCTGGACGACGAGTTCGCGCAGATGGCGAGCGAGTTCGACACCCTGGAGGAGCTGAAGGCGGACAGCCGCAAGCGCCTCGAGAACATGAAGCAGTACGACCAGGCCACCCAGGCCCAGGAGCGCGTGCTGGAGAAGCTCATCGAGCTCGCGGAGATCCCGGTCCCCGAGAAGCTGCTCGAGGACGAGGTCAACACCCGCAAGCACAACCTGGAGCACCACCAGCTCGGCCAGATGGGTCTGACCATCGAGAAGTACCTGGAGTTCCAGGGCAAGACGGTCGAGGAGTTCGAGGCCGAGACCAAGGAGCAGGCGGTCAAGGGCATCAAGACCCAGTTCCTGCTGGACGCCCTGGTCAACAAGGAGAAGCTGAACGTCAACCAGGAGGAGCTCACCGAGCACCTCATGCGGCGTGCGGCCTCCTCCGGCATGTCCCCCGACCAGTTCGCCCAGGCGGTCGTCGAGGGCGGCCAGGTCCCGATGCTGGTCGGCGAGGTCGCCCGCGGCAAGGCGCTCGCGCTGGTCGTCGAGGGCTCCAAGGTCGTCGACACCAACGGTGAGCTCGTCGACCTCTCCGACGAGGACGAGGTCGAGCAGGCCGCCGAGGTCGCCGCCGACGCGGTCGACGGCGACGCCGAGGCCGAGGCCAAGTAAGTCCCGCACGGCTCCTTCGAGCTGCGGCGGAAGGGCCCGGACGCGTGCGCGTCCGGGCCCTTCCTCATCCCCCTGGCGGAGCCTTCTGCGGACCCTTGTGCGGGGCCTTCGTACCTTGCGCTCCGAGCGAACAGTTCGGGAAGCGGGATGGCGTTGTCCGACCTGCGCGTTAGGGTCCATGACTATGAGGGCACTGCCCTCCGAACAAGACGCTGAGACGGCACGTGAGCCGTCGGAGACGAGCAGGTGGATACGTGACGAATCTGAAGCCTTACGCCGCGGGTGAGCCGTCCATCGGTGGCGGCCTCGGCGACCATGTCTACAACCGGCTGCTCGGCGAGCGCATCATCTTCCTCGGCCAGCAGGTCGACGACGACATCGCCAACAAGATCACGGCGCAGCTCCTCCTCCTGGCCGCCGAGCCGGAGAAGGACATCTACCTGTACATCAACAGCCCCGGTGGCTCGGTGACGGCCGGCATGGCGGTCTACGACACCATGCAGTACATCCCGAACGACGTCGTCACCATCGGCATGGGCATGGCCGCCTCGATGGGCCAGTTCCTGCTCACCGGCGGCGCCAAGGGCAAGCGCTTCGCCCTGCCGAACACCGACATCCTGATGCACCAGGGCTCCGCCGGCATCGGCGGCACCGCCTCGGACATCAAGATCCAGGCCCAGTACCTGCTGCGCACCAAGCAGCGCATGGCCGAGATCACCGCGTTCCACTCGGGCCAGACCGTCGAGGCGATCATCCGCGACGGCGACCGCGACCGCTGGTTCACCGCCGAGGAGGCCAAGGAGTACGGCCTCATCGACGAGATCATCTCGGCCGCGTCCAACGTTCCGGGCGGCGGCGGTACCGGGGCCTGACCCCGGTCCACCCGTACACGGACAGCCCAGCCCGCCGAACGCCACCAGGATGGTGAACACCCAGATGCAGATGAACAACCTCTCTCCCGCGAGCGGCCTCTACACCGGCCCGCAGGTGGACAACCGCTATGTCATCCCGCGCTTCGTCGAGCGCACCTCGCAGGGCGTGCGCGAGTACGACCCGTACGCGAAGCTCTTCGAGGAGCGCGTGATCTTCCTCGGCGTGCAGATCGACGACGCCTCCGCCAACGACGTCATGGCGCAGCTGCTGTGCCTGGAGTCGATGGACCCGGACCGCGACATCTCGATCTACATCAACAGCCCGGGTGGCTCCTTCACCGCGCTGACGGCCATCTACGACACCATGCAGTTCGTGAAGCCGGACATCCAGACGGTCTGCATGGGCCAGGCGGCCTCCGCCGCCGCGGTCCTGCTCGCCGCCGGCACCCCCGGCAAGCGCATGGCCCTGCCGAACGCCCGCGTGCTGATCCACCAGCCGTCCGGCGGTACCGGCCGTGAGCAGCTCTCGGACCTCGAGATCGCGGCCAATGAGATCCTGCGCATGCGCGACCAGCTGGAGACCATGCTGGCCAAGCACTCCACCACGCCGATCGAGAAGATCCGCGAGGACATCGAGCGCGACAAGATCCTCACTGCCGAGGACGCGCTCGCGTACGGCCTGATCGACCAGATCATTTCCACCCGCAAGAGCTCGCACTGATCCTTGCGGCCCCTTGGTGTGGGCCCGCGTCGCCGCGTTCGGCGATGTGAACCACGCCAAGGGGGCCCCGTACCGGGGCCCCGGCAAGGTACCGTCGGATATGAGGCACCAGGAGCGCTGAACCAAGCGTCTCCCAGGCGAAGGGGAAGCACCTCGTGGCACGCATCGGTGACGGCGGCGACCTGCTCAAGTGCTCGTTCTGTGGGAAGAGCCAGAAGCAGGTGAAGAAGCTCATCGCAGGGCCCGGTGTGTACATCTGCGACGAGTGCATCGACCTCTGCAACGAGATCATCGAGGAAGAACTCGCGGAGACGAGCGAGGTGCGCTGGGAGGAACTTCCCAAGCCCCGCGAGATCTACGAGTTCCTGGAGAGCTACGTCGTCGGCCAGGAGCCGGCGAAGAAGGCGCTCTCGGTAGCGGTGTACAACCACTACAAGCGGGTCCAGGCGGGCGAGAACGGCGGCGCGCAGGGCCGGGACGACGCGATCGAGCTCGCCAAGTCCAACATCCTGCTGCTGGGCCCGACCGGCTCCGGCAAGACCCTGCTCGCGCAGACGCTGGCCCGGATGCTGAACGTCCCGTTCGCCATCGCGGACGCGACGGCGCTCACGGAGGCCGGGTATGTGGGCGAGGACGTCGAGAACATCCTGCTCAAGCTGATCCAGGCGGCGGACTACGACGTCAAGAAGGCCGAGACCGGGATCATCTACATCGACGAGATCGACAAGGTCGCGCGCAAGAGCGAGAACCCGTCGATCACGCGCGACGTGTCGGGCGAAGGCGTCCAGCAGGCCCTCCTGAAGATCCTGGAAGGCACCACGGCCTCGGTCCCGCCGCAGGGCGGCCGTAAGCACCCGCACCAGGAGTTCATCCAGATCGACACGACGAACGTGCTGTTCATCGTGGGTGGTGCCTTTGCCGGCCTGGAGAAGATCATCGAGTCGCGGGCGGGTGCCAAGGGCATCGGCTTCGGCGCGACGATCCGCTCCAAGCGGGAGATCGAGGCCAGCGACCAGTTCCAGGAGGTCATGCCGGAGGACCTGGTGAAGTTCGGGATGATCCCCGAGTTCATCGGCCGCCTCCCGGTCATCACCTCGGTCCACAACCTGGACCGCGAAGCGCTCCTCCAGATCCTCGTCGAGCCGCGCAACGCGCTGGTGAAGCAGTACCAGCGGCTGTTCGAACTCGACGGTGTGGAACTGGACTTCGAGCGCGAGGCGCTGGAAGCCATCGCCGACCAGGCCATCCTCCGGCAGACGGGCGCGCGCGGTCTGCGCGCCATCATGGAGGAGGTGCTGATGTCGGTGATGTACGAGGTCCCGTCCCGCAAGGACGTGGCCCGCGTGGTCATCACGGCGGACGTGGTCCGCTCCAACGTCAACCCGACGCTGGTCCCCCGCATCGTCCCGAAGGACCAGGGCCCCCACGAGAAGTCGGCGTAGCCGCACCCGAACAACGCGAAGGGGCGCCCCGGGAATCCGGGGCGCCCCTTCGCGTGCGCTGCGGTCAGTTCCGCGTCACTTCTTGACGCGCGACGTCTTGTAGAGCTTCGCGGTCAGCTCGGCAGCCTGGTCCTTGGTGTAGCTCTGCTTGCCGGTCACGATGGCGCCCAGATCCATGGGAACCACGACGCCCATCGTGCTGTAGTCGGTCCAGATGCAGAACGTCATCAGGAGTTCCTTCGGCTCCATGGGGTTGTCCGAAGGCTTCTTGTTGATGAGCTTCGCGTCCTGGCACTTCATCAGCGCGCCGGAGAAGCCGGCCGGCTTCTTCTCCTCGGCGTCGCCGACCCACGAGAACTCGGTGGTGCCCTTGTTCTTGGCCTGGTCCTTCTGGCTCTCCTTCTTCATCATCTCGAAGGCGCCGTCGAGCGTCTTGGCAGGGTCGTCGATCTCGCCGTAAAGGCCGGTGAACTTGAGCATCTTGGCCTGGAGAGGGTTCTCCTTGCTGCCCGCCTCGTACTCCTGGTCGGCCTGCTCGGCGTTCTTGACGCCGATGGCCTCGGCTTCCCTCTTGTCCTCTGCGTCGAAGTCGTCGCTCTTGCTCTTGCTGTCCTTCTTGAACTCGTCCACCGACTCCGGCGGGACGATTTTGTAGCCCTTGGTGGACGAGGACACGTCACCGTTGCCCGCGCTGTCCCCGCTCAGCAGGAACCACGCGCCGGTCCCGATCGCAGCGACCGCGACCACCGCGGCCAGCACGATGATGCCCGTCTTCGACTTCTTCGGCGGCTGGCCGTACGGGGGCTGCGGGGGCATGCCCGGCTGCTGGGGGTAGCCGTAGCCCGGCTGGCCCTGCGGGGGCGTGCCCGGCTGCTGCGGGTAGCCCTGCTGGGGTACGCCCTGCGGTGCCTGCTGGGGGTAGCCGTAGCCCGGCTGGCCCTGCGGCGGCTGGCCGTACGGGTTGGGCTGCTGCGGCTGCCCACCGTAGGGATTCGGCTGCTGCGGCTGCTGGCCGTACGGGCCCGGCTGGTTGTAACTCATCTCTGTCCCCCTTTAGGAACCTCTTATGTTGGTCACATCCTGTCGGAAGACGACCACTGTCGTGGCCCCGGGGGTCCAGGCGTTACGGAACTACGACGCCGGCACCTCCATCGCGCCCCGCAGCGCCCGCGCCCGCTCCGCCAGCTCGTCCATCGGCACCGGCTTGTTCTCGACCGGCACGCTGACCGTGACCAGCGCGCTGTGATCGGCCCACATGCACATCGGCACCGGAGTGCCGCGGAACGTGACCGTGGCGCACCGCATCGCGCCGCCCGCGGGCTTCCCGGCCTCGTGCTCCGTGATCTCCGCCTCCTTGGCGCCCATGCCCTTGAGGCCCGCGGTGAGCTCCGCGCCCGGGTCCCGGTCCTGGAAGGTGCCGGCGGCGCCGCTGACCACCAGCTGGGCGGTGCCCGACGCATCGGCGTAGACCACGGCCACCTGCCGGACCCCCGGCTTCGCCGGCCCCTGGCCCGCCTTGATGGCGTCGACCCGCGGCCCGGACTCCTGCAGGGTCAGCCCCTGGAAGGCGGCCGGGGGCACCAGCTCGTACCGGCCCGCGTCCTCGGGGGCGTCGGAGCCCAGCACCGCACCCATGGCCAGCTTGCCGATCACCAGGCCCGCGGCCATCGCCAGCACCGTCCCCGCGATCTTGAGGCCGCGCCGGTTCCGGGCGGGCGGCGGCGGGGGGACGGCCGGGAAGGCCGGGGGGACAGGGGCGGCGATGGGCGCCGTAGTGGGCTGCTGGGGTATCTCGTTCATGCCCGCATCAGACGGCCCGGCCCGCCGAAGGTCAACAAAGCCTTCCGGTGCGGTATGGATTCGTAACGGAGGCGGCGCCGCCCGTATCCTGTGCCCCGTGACCGAGAACACGCAGACACCCAGCAGCCCCAACTCCGAACTGCCGACCCAGTACGCGCCGGCCGAGGTAGAGGGGAAGCTCTATGAGCGCTGGGTAGAGCGTGGGTACTTCACGGCCGATGCCGCGAGCGAGAAGCCCGCGTACACCATCGTCATCCCGCCGCCGAACGTCACCGGCTCGCTCCACCTGGGCCACGCCTTCCAGCACACCCTCATGGACGCCCTCACCCGCCGCAAGCGGATGCAGGGGTACGAGTCCCTGTGGCTGCCCGGCATGGACCACGCCGGCATCGCCACCCAGAACAAGGTCGAGCAGCAGCTCGCCGAGGAGGGCAAGTCCCGCCACGACCTGGGCCGCGAGGAGTTCGTCGACCGGGTCTGGCAGTGGAAGGAAGAGTACGGCGGCAAGATCCTCGGCCAGATGCGCCGCCTCGGCGACGGCGTCGACTGGTCGCGCGAGCGCTTCACCATGGACGAGGGCCTGTCCAAGGCCGTCCAGACGATCTTCAAGAAGCTCTACGAGGACGAGCTGATCTACCGCGCCGAGCGCATCATCAACTGGTGCCCGCGCTGCCTGACCGCCATCTCCGACATCGAGGTGGAGTACCAGGACGACGCCGGTGAGCTGGTCTCCATCCGCTACGGCGAGGGCGAGGACAGCCTGGTCGTCGCCACCACCCGCGCCGAGACGATGCTCGGTGACACGGCCGTCGCCGTCCACCCGGACGACGAGCGGTACGCCCACCTCATCGGCCGGCAGATCAAGCTCCCGCTGACCGACCGCACCATCCCGGTCGTCGCCGACACCCACGTCGACCCGGAGTTCGGCACCGGCGCCGTCAAGGTGACCCCGGCCCACGACCCGAACGACTTCGCGATCGGCCAGCGCCACGGCCTGCCCGCGCTGACGGTCATGGACGAGCACGGCATCATCACCGTCCACGGGCCTTTCCTCGGCCTGGACCGCTTCGAGGCGCGCTCGACCATCGTCGGCGCCCTCCGCGAGCAGGGCCGGATCGTCGCCGAGAAGCGTCCGTACATGCACTCCGTCGGCCACTGCTCCCGTTGCAAGACCACGGTGGAGCCGCGGCTGTCGATGCAGTGGTGGGTCAAGGTCGGCCCGCTGGCGCAGGCGGCCGGCGACGCCGTCCGCGACGGCCGGGTCAAGATCCACCCCGAGGACATGTCGAAGCGCTACTTCGACTGGGTCGACAACATGCACGACTGGTGCATCTCGCGCCAGCTGTGGTGGGGCCACCGCATCCCGATCTGGTACGGCCCGGACGGCGAGGTCGTCTGCGTCGGCCCCGACGAGCAGCCGCCCACGGGCGAGGGCTGGACCCAGGACCCGGACGTCCTCGACACCTGGTTCTCCTCCGGCCTGTGGCCGTTCTCCACCCTCGGCTGGCCGGAGAAGACCCCGGACCTGGAGAAGTTCTACGCCACCGACGTCCTGCTGACCGGTCACGACATCATCTTCTTCTGGGTCGCCCGGATGATGATGTTCGGTCTGTACGCGATGGACGGAGAGGCGCCGTTCCACACCATCTCCCTGACCGGTCTCGTCCGTGACGAGTTCGGCAAGAAGATGTCGAAGTCCAACCCGAACGCGGTTGACCCGCTGGACTGGATGGACAAGTACGGCTCCGACGCCGTCCGCTTCACCCTCGCCAAGGGCGCCAACCCCGGTGCCGACGTCCCGATCGGTGAGGACTGGGTCCAGGCGTCCCGGAACTTCGCCAACAAGATCTGGAACGCCACGCGCTTCGCGATGATGAACGGCGCCACCATCGAGGGTGAGCTGCCGCCCGTCGAGGCCATGTCCGCCACCGACCGGTGGATCCTGTCCCGGCTGAACAAGACCGTCGCGCAGGTCGACGCGCTCTACGACGACTACCAGTTCGCCAAGCTGTCCGAGGCCCTCTACCACTTCGCGTGGGACGAGGTCTTCGACTGGTACGTCGAGCTGTCGAAGACCACGTTCTTCGCGGGCGGCGAGCAGGCGAAGGTCTCGGGCCGGGTCCTCGGCGAGGTCCTCGACGTCCTGATGCGACTGCTGCACCCGATCGTCCCGTTCGTCACGGAGACCCTGTGGACCACGCTGACCGGGCGTGAGTCCCTGGTCATCGCCGAGTGGCCCAAGGACAGCGGCTTCCGCGACGAGGCCGCCGAGGCCGAGATCGAGAACCTCCAGCAGGTCGTCACCGAGGTCCGCCGGTTCCGCGCCGACCAGGGCCTGCAGCCCGGCCAGAAGGTCCCTGCCCGGCTGGACCTGGCCGGTACGCAGCTGGCCGCGCACGAGGCGGCCATCCGGCAGCTGCTGCGCCTCCAGCCCGAGGGCGACTCCTTCAGCGCCACCGCGACCCTGCCGGTCGCGGGCGCGACGGTCGCGCTGGACCTGTCCGGCACGATCGACGTGGCGGCGGAACGCAAGCGCCTGACGAAGGACCTGGGCGCTGCGGAGAAGGAGAAGCAGCAGGCGGGAGCCAAGCTCGGCAACGAGGCGTTCCTGGCGAAGGCGCCGGACAACGTGGTCGACAAGATCAAGGCCCGCCTGGCCAAGGCGGACGCGGACATCGCCCGCATCGAGGCCCAGCTGGCGGCACTCCCGCCCGCGTAACGGCCGTCCAGGGGCGCGGCCCCCGGCCCGGCCGGGCCATGCTCGAGGGGCCCGGACCATGTGGTCCGGGCCCCTCGGCGTGCCGCCGTCGCGGACACGGCGAGTCCGGTCTCCGAGGCGCCGGTGCGGGCGATGCCCGCAGGACGGCGGGGCGCCGCGCGGGGCCGACCGGCCAGCCCCAGCTCGGTGCCGGCCGGGCAACGCCGTGGGGCCGGGCCTCCCGGGTTCAGGCGCGGCGGGACGTGGTGATGCGGCGGCGGAGTGGGGGGTACAGCAGGACCGCGGCCAGGGTTGTGGCGCCTGCGGCGGTGCCGGTCAGGCCTGCCTTCAGGCCTGGCGGGGTGTAGGTGCAGGACAGCCGGTCCGCTCCCGTGGCGCCGAGCGGGACGCCCAGCAGGCCCTGGTACGACACCGGCTTCCGCGCCGGGCCGCCGTCGACCGAGCACAGCCAGCCCTGCGGGGCGCTGGTGGCGATCACCGCGGTGCCGGTCGAGCCGCGCGGCAGCTCCGCCGCGATCGTGTGGCCGCCGGCCTCGACCGAGACCGCGCCGCCCGCCTTCAGCTGCGCCACCCGCGCGTCCAGCGCCCCCGGGTCCAGACAGCCGAGCGCGCTGCCCGGCAGGGTCTGCCCGTCCTTGCCGGCCCGGACCGCGAGGGAGAGCAGCCCGTCCGACGGCACCGCGGCCAGCTCCTTCATCGTCGCGCTGACCAGCGGCGGATTCCCCTGGAAGCCCTGCTTCGGCCCGTCCCCGCCGCGCACGGCCCCGTTCAGGTCCGGCGCGTACAGGAAGGCCCGCGCCCCCGGCGTGCACCGGGCGGTGAAGGTGGTCCACTGGTCCGCGCCCTCGCCCTGCGCCCGGCGGAGCCGGAAGCCGGAGCCGTCGGCCGTCCGCTCGCCGGCCGGCCCGCCGGTGTGGGTGAGCTCCGGCACGGTGTAGACCTTTGCTCCCAGCGCCGCCTGCTGCCGCGCCCAGACGGAGCCCTCGGGCGCACCGTACGCCCGGTCGCTGCCCGGCGCCCGTACGGTGACCAGCGGCGGGGCGGCCATCCGGCGGATCCCGGCCCGGTCCTTGCCGACCGGTTCCAGCACCCCGGTGATGGAGAGCAGAGACTGCAGGACCGGGTCGCGGGCGGGCCACAGGTGCCGCCCGCCCATGGCGTAGCCGAGGCCCAGCCCGCGCAGCCCGGTCGCCGACTCCACGGTGACGTAGCTGCTGTAGTACGAGCCGCCCTGGCCGCCGATCAGCATCGGGTCGTTGTTGGTGACGAACACGCCGCCGCCCGGGTCGGTGCGGCCGGCCGGCCAGCCGTTCTGCCGGGCGAGCGCCTGCTGCGCGCTCTGGCCGAGGGTGCTCATGGTCTGGGCGCGGGCCGGCCCGCGCAGCCGCGGGTCGTGCAGTACGGCGATCCCGTACACGGCGTACACCGTGCTGCCGAACACCGACGCGGCGAGCAGGCCGACCACGGCGATCCGGGCCGGCCGCCGCAGCCCGCGCGCGTACAGCACCAGCAGCACGGTCACGGCCGCCCCGCCGAGCAACGCCAGGGCCAGCGCGTAGTCGTTGACCGGCTGGAGGTCGTACGTCAGCAGGACCAGTACGCCGAGCAGCCCGGCCCCGCCGAGCAGCGCCCGGGGCCGCGGCATGTGGGCGAGGCAGATCCAGGCGGCCATCACCATGAAGCCGCTGAGGACGAAGGACTCCCGGAACGGCGCACCGTGCGGCAGGGTCCCGCCCTGCCACAGCTTCGCCGTCGGCGTGACCACGAAGGAGACGGCGGTGAGCAGCAACAGGGCGAGCCAGCCGACCCGTTCCCTGACCCGGACCTTCGACTGGAACGGCAGGGCCAGCACCAGCAGCAGCGCGAGGACGCCCGCGAACACGTTGGGGGCGGGGTACTTCGGCAGGGTGCCCGGCAGGAACATGGAGAGGTAGGTGAGCGGCTCGGTGTCCACGCTGACCACGAACCGGTCGGTGGGCTGCGACTGGGCGTTGGCCAGCCCGGCCACCAGGACGACGGGGGCGGCCAGCAGCAGGCCGGTGCCGGTCATGGTGGCGGCCCGCCACAACACCCGGCCGCGGGCGCGCCAGTCGGTGTCGGCGAGCAGCAGCCGCAGGACCAGGATCAGGGCGACCCCGATGGTGGCCATGGCGGCGGTGTAGAAGTTGGCGAACCAGCACAGGGCGACGGCGAGACTGCCGAGCACCCAACGGCGGCCGGTCAGCGCCCAGTCGGCGACGATGCCGAGCAGCGGGAGCGCGACCAGGCCCCAGGTCCACATGGGGACGACGGTGCCCTCGACCACCCCCCAGCCGCAGACGGCATAGCCGGTGGCGAGGAGCGCCCGCAACCAGGGCGAGCCGTGGCGCAGCCGGCCGAGGAAGACGGTCATCGTGGCGGCTGCCAGGCCCATGCTGAGCAGGCTGACCAGGAAGGCGGAGAGTTCGCCCTGGTCGCGGGAGAAAAGTCCGGTGAGCCAGGAGAAAGGATTCGTCAGGTAGGTGAAGAAGTCGGCGAGAAAACCGACCCCGTAACCGCTCTGCCAGTTGAAGAACAGATCGCCCTGCGCGGTGCCGTGCTGAAGGTCCCACAAATAGGTGTGGAACGGCACGTATTGATGGCGCAGGTCATTGACGGCGCGTGGCGCCGGGCCGAACGGATAGGTGCCGTGCGCCGCGAGGCCCGCGGCGTACGCGGCCATGGATATGAGCGCGGCGGTGAGCGCGGCGACGGCCCCGCGTCGCCGGTTCCGGCGCGCGGCGGGGTCCGCGGACCCCGGCCGGCGACCCGGCGCAGGGCGCGCCGAGGCAGCCGTGATGGAAGCGGTGGTCATATGTGAAAGCCCTTGAGCCCTTGATGAGTGTCCCCCCGGCCGCCCAGGTCAAGGGCCGTCGGCTACCCGCATCCTATGTATTCCGACGGAACAACCGTTTACCGCAGCCCGAACTCGGAAAGGACCAGCGCGGCCACGAGCGCATAGAGCACAGCCGGTACCAGCCAGTGCGGAATCCTCCGCAGCCGCGAACCCGGCTCGCTCAGATGCCGGCTGACGTACCAGAACAGCGGAATCATCACTGCCCACACCGCCACGCACCACGGGCACAGCGCCCCGATGACGAACACGCACTGGCCGATGAGCCACACCGTGAACAGGAATCCGGCGGCGATCCCGCCCCACAGCGCGCGCCACAGCCACCGCGGGAACACCGCCCCGGCGACCAGCGCGGTCCCCAGGCCGGCGAGCGCGGCGAAGCCGGCGAGGCCGAGCAGCGCGTTCGGGAAGCCCAGCAGATTGCCCTGCCAGCTGCTCATCACGTTCCCGCAGCTGAGCACCGGGCCGATGTTGCACCCCGGTGTGAAGAACGGATCTTCCAGGGAGCGGATCCGGTCGTACGCCAGGACCCCCGAGGCGAGGGCGCCGACCAGACCGCTGCACAGGACGAGCAGGGCGAGGCCGCGCGGGGCGGCGCCATGCGGGGCGGCGCCGTCCGGAGCGGGGTGGTGCGGGGCGGCGCCATCCAGGGCGGCGCGGTCCGGAGCGGCGCGGTCCGGGGCGGCGCTATGCGAGGCGGCGCCATCCGGGCGGCGGCCGGGGGAAACGTCGGAGGTCATTCCTCCGACGGTAGGCAGCGGCCCGCGGCCCAGGGAGGGGGAGAAAGCCTCGGCCCGACGGGCCTTCCGGCCCTTTCCGGCATATCCGGAGTGCCGTATATCACTTATTCTGCCCGCCTCGCAGAACCGATCCTCGCCGTCGACCACGGATGATGGGAAGCATGCACGTCAAGCCCGCCGCCTCGGCCGTCCAGTGGGCCGCGGCCACCGGCCGCCGGCTCGCCGAGAGCTGGGCCGGGTCACCCCGTGCGCTCGACGTCCTGACCGCGCTGAGCTGCCTTGCCCTCATGGCCCTGGACCTCCCCGGGCTCGCCGCGGCCGACAATTCCCTCAGCGGCCCGATGGCCGCGGTGGTCCTCGCCCTCGGCTCCGCCACCCTCCTGGTCCGCCGCCGGCTGCCCTGGCTGTCGCTCGCCGTCGCCCTCGTCTTCATAGGCTGGCTGCACGAGCTCACCCTCATCCAGTTCGCCCTCTACTCCGTCGGCCGCTTCCGGGGCCGGCTCGCCGGCGTCCTCGCCACCCTCGGTTACTTCGCCTTCACCCTCATCCTGTTCACGGTGCCGGGCTGGCCGCTCGACCGGGCCGCGAGCTTCAGCTCCTTCCTCAGCCTGGTCGTCCCCATCGGGGCACTGGCCTCCGCCGTCGGCATCGCCGCCTACCGGCAGGACCTGGTGCGGGAACTCGATTCCCGCCGCGCCGAATCCGCCGTCCTGCAGGCCGTCCAGCAGGAGCGCACCTCGGTCGCGCGGGACGTCCACGACTTCGTCGGACGCGAACTCACCCTGCTGACCGTGCGCTCCGAGGTGCTGTCCCTGCGCTCCCGCGAAACCGCGTACGCGAAGGACTTCGAGGAGCTCGCCGACACGGCCCGCCGGGCCCACCTCGTCCTCAACGAGATCATCGTGCAGCGCGGCGAACGGGCTGCCACCCCCGGCGTGGACGGGCTGCCCGCCCTCGCCGACGAGAGCGGCCGGGCCGGCTCCCCGGTCCGCCTGGCCATGGACGCGGACGTGCACACGCTGTCCCCGCTGCGGCAGGCCGCGGTGTACCGGGTAGTCCAGGAATGCCTGACGAACGCCGCGAAACACGCCGGCGGGGAGACCGTCGACGTGTCCATCTCCACGGACGGCACCGAACTCCGGATCGCCGTCAGCAACACCCTCCCCACCCGGACGGCGGCCGGCCGGGCCCCGGTATCCGCGGGCTCGGGCACCGCCAGCATGGCGGAACGCGTCCGCAGCCTGGGCGGCACGCTGACGGCGAGGCGCACGTCGAACGCGTACGAGGTCGTAGCCACCCTGCCGCGCTTTTAAGGGGGCTCGGTTCGCCTCCGGGGCGCTTGCTGCCGAGCTCACAGGGTCGTACGTCCTCGAAAACCGCTCGTTCCTCGCGGTTTCCTCCGGGCGCTCGCCCCTGTTCCCTCGGCGCGCCCCCTTCGGCTCACTCGCCCGCGCAGGCTGCGAGCCGGGCGGGGCGCCCCGCGGGGTTCGGGGCGGGCCCCACCACGAGTGCCGGGCGGAGCCCCGGCACGGGGCCCGAGGCGGAAGCCCCGCGTGGGGTCCGGGGCGGAGCCCCGGGAACGGGGTGCCGGGCGGAGCCTGGGCACCCGGGGTGTGGGGCGGAGCCCCACGGGCGGGGGCCGGGGCCGCAGGTCCCGGTTTCGGGAAGGGGCGGGGTGGGGACAGCTCCGCGCAGCGGCACCGCACCACAGCGGAGCTCGGCCGGGCCGGGCCGGAACGTGGGCCGGGTCGGGTCGGGCCCGAGCGGGGTGGGGACGGTGCGGGGGTGTTGTCGGAGGGCGCCAGTAGGGTGGTTGGCATGGCCGACCCTTCCAGCTACCGCCCCCAACCGGGACAGATCCCCGACTCCCCGGGCGTCTACCGCTTCCGCGACGAGCACCGCCGGGTGATCTACGTCGGGAAGGCCAAGAGCCTGCGCCAGCGCCTGGCCAACTACTTCCAGGACGTGGCCGGCCTGCACCCCCGCACCGCCACCATGGTGACCACCGCCGCCTCCGTCGAGTGGACCGTGGTGTCCACCGAAGTCGAGGCCCTCCAGCTGGAGTACTCCTGGATCAAGGAGTACGACCCCCGGTTCAACGTCAAGTACCGCGACGACAAGAGTTACCCCTCCCTCGCGGTGACCCTCAACGAGGACTACCCCCGCGTCCAGGTCATGCGCGGCCCCAAGAAGAAGGGCGTGCGCTACTTCGGGCCGTACGCCCACGCCTGGGCCATCCGCGAGACCGTCGACCTCATGCTCCGCGTGTTTCCCGTACGGACCTGCTCCGCCGGTGTGTTCAAGCGCTCCGCCCAGATCGGCCGGCCCTGCCTGCTCGGCTACATCGGCAAGTGCTCGGCACCCTGCGTCGGCCGGGTCACGCCCGAGGAACACCGGGAACTGGCCGAGGACTTCTGCGACTTCATGGCCGGGAAGACCGGGACGTACCTCTCCCGCCTCGAGAAGCAGATGCACGAGGCCGCGGAGGAGATGGAGTACGAGAAGGCCGCCCGGCTGCGCGACGACATAGGGGCGCTGCGGCGCGCGATGGAGAAGAATGCCGTCGTGCTCGCCGACGCCACCGACGCCGACCTGATCGCGGTCGCCGAGGACGAGCTCGAAGCCGCCGTGCAGATCTTCCATGTGCGCGGCGGCCGGGTCCGAGGCCAGCGCGGCTGGGTCACCGACAAGGTGGAGGCCGTGGACACCGCCGGCCTGGTCGAGCACGCCCTCCAGCAGCTCTACGGCGAGGAGACCGGCGAGAGCGTGCCCAAGGAGGTGCTGGTACCGGCGCTGCCCGAGGACACCCCCGCCCTGAGCGAGTGGCTCGCCGCGCGCCGCGGGTCGAACGTCAGCCTGCGCATCCCGCAGCGCGGCGACAAGAAGGCCCTCATGGAGACCGTTCACCGCAACGCCCAGCAGTCCCTCGCCCTGCACAAGACCAAACGCGCCAGCGACCTCACCACCCGCTCGCGGGCCCTGGAGGAGATCGCCGAGGCACTGGACCTGGACGGCGCCCCGCTGCGCATCGAGTGCTTCGACATCTCGCACCTCCAGGGGGACGACGTGGTCGCCTCGATGGTGGTGTTCGAGGACGGGCTGGCCCGCAAGAGCGAGTACCGGCGGTTCCAGATCAAGAGCTTCGCCGGGCAGGACGACGTACGGTCCATGCACGAGGTGGTGTCCCGGCGGTTCCGCCGCTACCTCCAGGAGAAGCTGAAGACGGGGGAGTGGGAGGGCGACGAGGGCGGTGCCGGCGAGGGCCTGCCCGAGGACGACGGACGGCCCAAGCGGTTCGCCTACCCGCCGCAGCTGGTCGTGGTCGACGGCGGGCAGCCGCAGGTCGCCGCCGCCGCGCGGGCCCTGGCGGAGCTCGGCATCGACGACGTCGCCGTCTGCGGCCTGGCCAAGCGGCTGGAGGAGGTGTGGCTGCCCGGCGAGGACGACCCGGTCGTCCTGCCCCGCACCAGCGAGGGGCTGTACCTCCTGCAGCGGGTCCGTGACGAAGCCCACCGGTTTGCCATCCAGTACCAGCGCAGCAAGCGGGGCAAGCGGCTCAAGGCCGGTCCGCTGGACGAGGTGCCCGGCCTCGGCGAAAGCCGCAAACAGGCCCTCGTCAAGCATTTCGGTTCGGTGAAGAAGCTGAGACAGGCCACAATTGACCAGATCTGCGAGGTCCCGGGCATAGGCCGCAAGACGGCCGAGACCGTGGCCGCGGCCCTCGCCCAGGCGGCCCCCGCCGGCCCTGCCGTCAACACGGCGACAGGGGAGATCATTGAGGATGAGAGCCCCGCACCTGCGGGACCTGAACGCGGATCCGAGGCAGGATCCGAGCCAGCATTCGAACGGGGATCTGAACCGGTGTCCGCACCGGGATCTGAACGGGGAGCCGAGAAATGACCGCGCACGACCGAGACGGAGCACAGGTGAGTACGGGCACGACAGTGGAGCCCGGCGAGGCCGCCGAGGCGGCCATCCCGGAGCTGGTGATCATCTCCGGCATGTCCGGAGCAGGCCGGAGCACGGCCGCCAAGTGTCTCGAGGACCTCGGCTGGTTCGTCGTGGACAACCTCCCGCCGGCTCTCATCCCCACCATGGTGGAGCTGGGCGCCCGCTCCCAGGGCAATGTGGCGCGGATCGCCGTCGTCGTCGACGTCCGTGGCCGCCAGTTCTTCGACGCCCTCCGCGAGGCCCTCGCCGACCTCGACTCCCGTGGGGTCACCCGGCGCATCGTCTTCCTGGAATCCTCCGACGACGCCCTGGTCCGCCGCTTCGAGTCGGTCCGCCGCCCGCACCCCCTCCAAGGTGACGGCCGCATCGTCGACGGCATCGCCGCCGAGCGCGACCTGCTGCGCGAGCTGCGCGGGGACGCCGACCTGGTGATCGACACCTCCAGCCTGAACGTGCACGAGCTGCGCGCGAAGATGGACGCCCAGTTCGCCGGGGACGAGGAGCCCGAGCTCCGCGCCACCGTCATGTCCTTCGGCTACAAGTACGGGCTCCCCGTGGACGCCGACCTCGTGGTGGACTGCCGTTTCATCCCCAACCCGCACTGGGTCCCGGAGCTGCGCCCCTTCACCGGCCTCAACGAGGAGGTGTCCGGCTACGTCTTCAACCAGCCCGGCGCCAAGGAGTTCCTCGACCGGTACGCCGAGCTGCTCCAGCTCATCGCCACCGGCTACCGCCGCGAGGGCAAGCGCTATGTGACCATCGCGGTCGGCTGCACCGGCGGCAAGCACCGCAGCGTGGCCATGTCCGAGAAGCTCGCAGCCCGCCTCGCCTCCGAGGGAGTCGAGACCGTCGTGGTACACCGGGACATGGGGCGCGAGTGACCGGACGGAGCCTGCGGCTGCGCCGCCTGCGCCGGCTGACCGCGGGGCGTGACGAGACGTCCCGGGCGGCCCGTCGGCGCGGCGCCCAGCCCAAGGTGGTCGCTCTCGGCGGCGGCATGGGCCTGTCGGCCTCGCTGGCCGCGCTGCGCCGGATCACCGGGGACCTGACGGCCGTGGTGACCGTCGCCGACGACGGCGGCTCCAGCGGCCGGCTCCGCGAGGAGCTCGGCGTGCTGCCCCCGGGTGACCTGCGCAAGGCGCTGGCCGCGCTGTGCGGGGACGACGACTGGGGCCAGACCTGGTCGCGGGTCATCCAGCACCGCTTCGAGTCCCGCGGCGACCTGCACGAGCATGCGGTCGGCAATCTGCTGATCGTCGCGCTCTGGGAGCAGCTCGGCGACCACGTCCAGGCCCTCGACCTGGTCGGGAAGCTGCTCGGGGCGCACGGCCGGGTGCTGCCGATGTCGGCCGTTCCGCTGGAGCTGCAGGCCCTGGTCCGCGGCCACGACCCGGCCCGCCCGCAGGAGCTGGAGACCGTCCGCGGGCAGGCCACGGTGGCCCTCACCCCGGGCGAGGTGCAGTCCGTGCATGTCGTCCCGTCCGACCCGCCGGCCGTGCCGGAGGCCGTCGAGGCGGTGCTGGACGCCGACTGGGTGGTGCTCGGCCCGGGCTCCTGGTTCTCCTCCGTGATCCCGCACCTGCTGGTGCCCGAACTGCTCGATGCGCTGTCCCGGACGAAGGCCCGGCGGGTCCTCTCGCTGAACCTCGCGCCGCAGCCCGGCGAAACAGAGGGCTTCTCTCCGCAGCGTCATTTGGAGGTTTTGGCCCGACACGCCCCTAAACTCGCCCTGGACGTGGTGCTGGCCGACCAGGCCGCCGTGCCCGACCGCGAGTCCCTCGCCGATGCCGCAAAACGCTTCGGTGCCGCGGTCGAGCTGGCGCCGGTGGCCAGGGAAGACGGCTCTCCGAAGCACGACCCGGAGCTGCTGGCCGCCGCGTACGACCGTATTTTTCGGATGCATGGAAGGATCGGCCCATGGCGATGACGCCAGCGGTGAAGGATGAGATCTCGCGGCTCCCCGTCACCCGGACCTGCTGCAGGAAGGCGGAGGTCTCGGCGATCCTTCGGTTCGCGGGCGGGCTGCACCTGGTGAGCGGCCGGATCGTCATCGAGGCGGAGCTGGACACCGGGATCGCGGCCCGCCGGCTGCGCAAGGACATCCTGGAGATCTTCGGCCACTCCTCGGACCTGGTGGTGATGGCCCCCGGCGGGCTGCGCCGCGGCAGCCGGTACGTCGTACGGGTCGTCGCCGGCGGAGACCAGCTGGCCCGCCAGACCGGGCTCGTGGACGGCCGCGGACGGCCCATCCGAGGTCTGCCCCCGCAGGTGGTCTCCGGGGCCACCTGTGACGCCGAGGCGGCCTGGCGCGGTGCCTTCCTGGCCCACGGCTCGCTGACCGAGCCCGGCCGGTCCTCCTCCCTGGAGGTCACCTGCCCGGGCCCGGAGGCCGCCCTGGCCCTGGTGGGTGCCGCCCGCCGGCTCTCCATCGCCGCCAAGGCGCGCGAGGTGCGCGGGGTGGACCGGGTCGTGGTCCGGGACGGCGACGCGATCGGGGCGCTGCTGACCCGGCTCGGCGCGCACGAGTCGGTGCTGGCCTGGGAGGAGCGGCGGATGCGGCGCGAGGTCCGCGCCACCGCCAACCGCCTGGCCAACTTCGACGACGCCAACCTGCGCCGTTCGGCGCGGGCTGCGGTGGCTGCGGGTGCGCGGGTGCAGCGGGCTCTGGAGATCCTCGGCGAGGAGGTCCCCGAGCACCTTGCCGCGGCCGGCCGGCTGCGCATGGAGCACAAGCAGGCTTCTCTGGAGGAGCTCGGCGCGCTTGCCGACCCGCCGCTGACCAAGGACGCGGTCGCGGGCCGGATCCGGCGCCTGCTGGCGATGGCCGACAAGCGGGCCCAGGATCTCGGCATCCCGGGTACGGAGTCGAACCTCACCGAAGAAATGGCCGACAACCTGGCCGGCTGAAGGCAGGTGCGGGCACTCGTTCCGCCGGGCCACTCCCGCCCCCGCACCGGCCCGCGGTGTGCGCAGTCGTTCCGCCGGGCTACCCCCGCCCCGCACCGGCCCGGCGGTGTGGACAGTCGTTCCGCGGGGCTACCCCCGCCCCGCACCGGCCCGGCGGTGTGGGCAATCGTTCCGCAGGGCGGAACGGGTGGGCACACCGGAACGGCGGCCCGCAGGGACCGCGCAGCGTGTACAACGGCCACCGCCCCCGGGGCGGTGGCCGTTGCCGTACCCCGGCCGGGGTACGAGCCGCCGGCCGGGGGTGCGGGGCACGCTGCGCGACACAGCGCGCCGCCGTCGTGCCGTGTGCCCACCCGTGCCGCCCCAGCGGCACGACTGCCCACACGGCGGGTGCGGGCCGTCGTGCCCGTGTTGCCCACACGGCCGGCCGTGTGCACACACGGCCAGGGGCGGGAAAAGCAGGTGCGCCGCGGCACGCCCCATTGACATGGGCATGGGACGGTCGTGAGCCTGTCGTCCGACGCTTTCGTGGCTGACGACGCCCAGGGGGGCATATGAGGCACCGCGCGAGATCGATCCTCGCCGCTAGCGCACTCGTCTTCGGTTCACTCGCCGCCGTACCCGTGGCGGCCCAGGCCCAGGCCCAGGCCCAGACCCAGGCCCAGCCCGGCGGCGGCCCCGCCGTCGCCGCCGATGAGGTGCGGGTCTACGACGCCGACATCACCAAGGAACAGGTACCGCTCGTCCTCGCCGCTGGCCAGGACGCCCACGAGCTCGGCGAACGGGCCCCCGAGCACGGCACCGCCAAGGTCGAGCTCTTCCTCACCGGCGCCCAGGCCAGAAGCCTCGGCGCCCAGGGCGTCAAGCTCGCCGAACGCAAGACCCCCGCCGGCGCCCTGGCCCGCGCCCGGGCCGCCGGGGACGGCGTCTTCCGCCCGTACAGCGGCAAGGGCGGCCTCCAGGAGGAGATCGTCCGCACCGGCCAGGCCCACCCCGGCCTCACCAAGGTCGTCTCCCTCGGCAAGACCGTCCAGGGCAAGGACATCCTGGCCGTCAAGGTCAGCAAGAACGCCCGGCAGGCCAAGGACGGCTCCAAGCCCTCCGTGCTGTACATGTCCAACCAGCACGCCCGCGAGTGGATCACGCCGGAGATGACCAGGCGGCTGCTCCACCACTACCTCGACAACTACGGCAAGGACCAGCGCATCACACAGCTGGTCGACTCCACCGAACTCTGGTTCCTGATCTCAGCCAACCCGGACGGGTACGACTACACCCACGCCCCCGGCGGCGAACGGCTGTGGCGCAAGAACCTCCACGACAACAACGGCGACGGGAAGATCACCACCGGAGACGGGGTCGACCTCAACCGGAACTTCGCCTACAAGTGGGGCTACGACAACGAGGGTTCCTCGCCGAACCAGTCCAGCGAGACCTTCCGCGGCACCGGGCCCAATTCCGAGCCCGAGACCGTCGCCCTGGACCGCTTCCAGAAGCGGATCGGCTTCGAGTACGGCATCAACTACCACTCCGCCGCCGAGCTGCTCCTCTACGGCGTGGGCTGGCAGGTGGCCACCCCCACCCCCGACGACGTGCTCTACAAGGCACTCGCCGGCACCCCGGAGAACCCGGCCGTCCCCGGCTACCACCCGCAGCTCTCCTCCGAGCTGTACACCACCAACGGCGAGGCGGACGGCCACGCCTCCAACGTCAACGGCATGATGATGTTCACGCCCGAGATGACCACCTGCCGGACCGCCTCCCAGAGCGACCCAGGCGACCCGTGGCGGCCCGAGGACTGTGCCTCCGGGTTCAACTTCCCGGACGACGAGAAGCTCATCCAGGCGGAGTTCGCCAAGAACATCCCCTTCGCACTCTCCGTCGCCGAGACCGCCCGCCACCCCGACCGGCCCGCCTCAGCCGTCGGCCTGAGCGCCGCGGACTTCACCCTCGATCCCTTCACCACCTCCTGGGCCGGCCGCGGCCAGGACCAGGAGATCGCGGTGACCGCCCGCAAGTCGCTGCGCGACAAGGAGCTCAACTACCGCATCAACGGCGGCCGTACCCACGACGAGGACCTCAAGGCCTGGAAGGGCGGCGAGACCTACGGCGGCGAGGACAACCACTGGTTCGACGAGTACCGGGCCGAGGTCGAGAACGCCCGGCCGGGCGACAAGGTCGAGGTCTGGTTCACCGGCCGCGACCGCACCACCGGCAAGAAGGTCGCCAGCGAGCACTTCACCTACACCGTGGCCGAGCGGCCCCGGGCGGAGGTCCTGGTGATCGCCGAGGAGGGGGCCGCCGCCCAGCACGCCCGGTCCTACGTCGACGCGCTGCGCGCCAACGGCAAGTCGGCCGCCGTCTGGGACGTCGCCGTCCAGGGCGCCCCGCACCGGCTCGGGGTCCTCTCCCACTTCTCCACCGCCGTCCACTACACCGGCGACAAGGTCCCCGGCGGAACCACCCAGCTCGCGCTCCGCGCCTTCCTCAACGAGGGCGGCAAGCTGATCGAGGCGGGCGAGCGGGCGGGCGGCAACGCCCAGGTCGGCCCGGCCGTCACCGACGACTTCAGCCAGTACTGGCTGGGCGCCTACGGGCGGGCCGCGGTCAAGGGCCCCAACGGCTTCACCGGCGCGGGCACGCTGGGCGGAGCCACCGGCGGACTGACCGGCGCCGCCGGCAACCCGCTGGACACCCCCGGCTCCTACACCGTCACCTCCGACACCCTCGCCCCCGCGCAGTTCCCGCAGTTCAAGAGCGCGCAGGCAGGCCAGTACGCCGGGGTGACCAACCCGTACGCCCCCTACGCCGGCACCGGAATGGCCTCGGCCGCCCACGAGGACGACGACTGGAAGCGGCTGTCCCGGACGGTGGACCTCACCGGGGTCACCGCCGCCGACAAGCCGGCCCTGAAGATGGCTCTCCACTGGAACACCGAACCCGGCTACGACCACGCGGTCCTGGAGGCCCGCACCGCCGACGGCGACGACTGGACCACGCTGCCCGAGGCCGGCGGGCTGACCACCACGACCGTGCCCGCGGAGTGCGAGGCCGGGTTCTTCCTCGACGGCCATCCCTTCCTGGGCCGCTACCTGACCCGGGCCGCGGACGGCTGCACCCCGGCCGGCAGCAGCGGCCGGTGGAACAGCTTCACCGGCTCGTCCGCCGGCTGGAAACAGGTCGCGTTCGACTTGAGCGCATATGCGGGCAAGAAGGTCGAACTCTCCCTCGCCTACATCACCGACCCGGGCTCCGGCGGCCGGGGCGTGTTCATGGACGAGGCGCGGCTGTCCGTCGGCGGAACCGACCAGGTCGCGGAGGGGTTCGAGACCTCGCTCGGGGTCTGGACCGCGCAGGGCGCACCGGCCGGAAGTCCCGAAGTTCCGGGCGATTGGTCTCGTACCGGAGAGCTGTTCAAGTCCTTCGCCGCCGTCACTACGCGTGACACGGTGCTCCTCGGCTTCGGCCTCGAGCACCTCCCGGTGGCCGGGGACAGAGCCGTACTGATCAGTAAGGCACTGCGTTCGCTGCACCGCTGACCCGATCCTGACTCTGCGTGACGAGGACCAAAGTCCCGGAGGGCCCGTACCTGCCGCATTGGTACGGGCCGCCGGGGCGAGTCGGGCGGCACGCGATGTCACTCGGAGCCTCACGGAGAGGTAGGGTCGTAAGCGGTCGGGGACATCCCATTTCAGCTCGCCGGCGCACTAACCGGCGCACCAACGAGGAGATCGGTTCGTGACGATCCGCGTAGGCATCAACGGTTTTGGCCGCATTGGCCGTAACTATTTCCGGGCGCTCCTGGAGCAGGGAGCGGACATCGAGATCGTCGGTGTCAACGACCTGACTGACAACGCCACCCTGGTGCACCTGCTCAAGTACGACACCATCCTGGGCCGGCTGAAGCACGAGGTCAGCCACACCGATGACACGATCACCGTCGGCGGCAACACCTTCAAGACCTTCGCCGAGCGCGACCCCGCGAACCTCCCCTGGGGCGAGCTGGGTGCGGACATCGTCATCGAGTCCACCGGCATCTTCACCAAGAAGGCCGACGCTGCGAAGCACATCGCGGCCGGCGCGAAGAAGGTCCTCATCTCGGCTCCGGCCAAGGACGAGGACATCACCATTGTGATGGGTGTCAACCAGGACAAGTACGACGCGGCCAACCACCACGTCATCTCCAACGCCTCCTGCACCACCAACTGCGTGGCGCCGATGGCCAAGGTTCTCGACGAGAACTTCGGCATCGTCAAGGGCATGATGACCACGGTCCACGCGTACACGAACGACCAGCGGATCCTGGACTTCCCGCACTCGGACCTGCGCCGCGCCCGCGCCGCCGCCGAGAACATCATCCCGACCTCCACCGGTGCCGCCAAGGCCACCGCGCTGGTCCTCCCGCAGCTCAAGGGCAAGCTGGACGGCATCGCCATGCGCGTCCCGGTCCCCACCGGCTCGGTCACCGACCTGGTCCTGGAGCTCGACCGCGAGGTCACCAAGGACGAGATCAACGCCGCCTTCCAGAAGGCCGCCGAGGGCCAGCTCAAGGGCATCCTCGACTACACCGAGGACGCGATCGTCTCCTCCGACATCGTGAACTGGCCGGCCTCCTGCACCTTCGACTCCTCCCTGACCATGGTCCAGGGCAAGCAGGTCAAGGTCGTCGGCTGGTACGACAACGAGTGGGGCTACTCCAACCGTCTTGTCGACCTCACTGTCTTCGTCGGCGGCCAGCTCTAGGACCTAGGGCGGGCACCACGATGTGAAGCACAGGGCTCGGGCAGCGCGATGAAGCGCCGTGCGGGCCCTGTTGCTTGCCTCAGCACGGCTTCACTGCTTCAAGGAGTCACACAGATAATGAAGACGATCGACGAACTTCTCGCCGGGGGCGTTGCCGGCAAGCGGGTCTTCGTCCGCGCCGACCTCAACGTGCCGCTCTCCGAGGGCACCATCACCGACGACGGCCGCATCCGCGCCGTGCAGCCGACCATCGCGAAGCTCGCCGAAGCCGGCGCCCGCGTGGTCGTCGCCTCGCACCTGGGCCGCCCCAAGGGCGCTCCGGACCCGGCCTTCTCGCTCGCCCCCGCCGCCCGGCGGCTCGGCGAACTGCTCGGTGCCAACGTCGCGTTCGCCACCGACACGGTCGGTTCCTCCGCCAAGGAGACCGTCGCCGCCCTTGCCGACGGCCAGGTCGCCGTCCTCGAGAACCTGCGCTTCAACGCCGGTGAGACCTCGAAGGACGACGCCGAGCGCGGCGCCTTCGCGGACGAGCTCGCCGAGCTCGCCGACCTCTACGTCGGCGACGGCTTCGGTGCCGTGCACCGCAAGCACGCCTCGGTCTTCGACCTGCCCGCGCGCCTCCCGCACGCGGCCGGCTACCTGATCGCCACCGAGGTCGGCGTCCTCAAGAAGCTCACCGCCGATGTCAAGCGCCCGTACGTGGTCGTCCTCGGCGGCGCCAAGGTCTCCGACAAGCTCGCCGTCATCGACGAGCTGCTCGGCAAGGCCGACCGCCTGCTGATCGGCGGCGGCATGGCCTACACCTTCCTCTACGCCAAGGGCTATGAGGTCGGCATCTCCCTGCTCCAGAAGGACCAGGTGGACAAGGTCAAGGAGTACATGGCCCGCGCCGAGGCCAATGGCGTCGAGCTGGTCCTCCCGGTGGACGTGCTGGTCTCCGCGGACTTCCCGGACCTCAAGGGCAAGACCCCGGCCGACTACGAGACCGTCGACGCGGACAAGATCCCCGCCGACAAGGAGGGCCTGGACATCGGTCCCAGGACCCGCGAGCTCTACGCCTCGAAGATCGCTGACGCCGAGACCGTTTTCTGGAACGGCCCGGTGGGCGTCTTCGAGCACCCCGACTACGCCAACGGCACGAAGGCCATCGCCCAGGCCCTGCTCGGCAGCCCCGGCTTCACCGTCGTCGGCGGCGGCGACTCGGCCGCGGCCGTCCGTACGCTGGGCTTCGACGAGAATGCCTTCGGCCACATTTCGACCGGTGGCGGCGCCAGCCTCGAATACCTCGAGGGCAAGACGCTTCCCGGCCTCGCCGCTCTGGAGGACTGAAACAAAGTGACTGACCGTACCCCGCTGATGGCGGGCAACTGGAAGATGAACCTCAACCACCTCGAGGCCATCGCCCACGTCCAGAAGCTCGCCTTCGCGCTCGCCGACAAGGACTACGAGGCCGTCGAGGTCGCGGTGCTGCCGCCCTTCACCGACCTCCGCTCGGTCCAGACCCTCGTCGACGGCGACAAGCTGAAGATCAAGTACGGCGCCCAGGACATCTCGGCGCAGGACTCCGGTGCCTACACCGGCGAGATCTCCGGCCTGATGCTGTCGAAGCTGAAGTGCACGTACGTGGCCGTCGGCCACAGCGAGCGCCGCCAGTACCACGGCGAGAGCGACGACATCTGCAACGCCAAGGTCAAGGCCGCGTACCGGAACGGGCTCACCCCCATCCTGTGCGTCGGCGAGGGCCTGGACGTCCGCAAGGCCGGCCAGCAGGTCCCGCACACGCTGAGCCAGGTCGACGGCGGCCTCAAGGACATCCCGGCCGAGCAGGTCGAGTCCATCGTGATCGCCTACGAGCCCGTCTGGGCGATCGGCACCGGCGAGGTGGCCACCCCCGAGGACGCCCAGGAGGTCTGCGGGGCGATCCGCGGCCGGCTGGCCGAGCTGTACTCCCAGGAGCTGGCCGACAAGGTCCGCATCCAGTACGGCGGCTCGGTGAAGGCCGGCAACATCGCCGCGATCATGGCCCAGCCGGACGTCGACGGCGCCCTGATCGGCGGCGCGGCGCTGGACGCCGACGAGTTCGTCAAGATCGTCCGCTTCCGCGACCAGTAAGGTTGCCGTGAGTATGCGGTAGGACGGATCCGTCGTACCCTTGCGGGGGCCAGGGGGCTGCATCGGCAGCCACTGGCCCCCGCATCAATTCCAAGGAAGTAGGGTCCAGCCGTGATTATGGGGTTCTCGATCGCCCTGATCGTCTTCAGCCTGCTGCTGATGCTGCTGGTGCTGATGCACAAGGGCAAGGGCGGCGGCCTCTCCGACATGTTCGGCGGCGGCATGCAGTCCTCCGTCGGTGGCTCCTCGGTCGCCGAGCGCAACCTCGACCGGATCACCGTCGTGATCGGTCTGCTGTGGTTCGCGTGCATTGTCGCCCTCGGCCTGCTGATGAAGTCCAGCACCTGACCCCAACTCGGGTACAGCGCGGTACACTCACGCTTCGCGGCACCATCACGCAGGGAGTTACGACCGTGGCAAGTGGCAACGCGATCCGTGGAAGTCGGGTCGGAGCGGGGCCGATGGGCGAGGCCGAGCGCGGCGAGTCCGCACCCCGCCTGCGCATCTCCTTCTGGTGCTCCAACGGGCACGAGACGCAGCCGAGCTTCGCCAGCGATGCGCAGGTTCCGGACACTTGGGATTGCCCGCGCTGCGGCTTCCCGGCCGGCCAGGACCGGGACAACCCCCCGGCGCCGCCGCGCACCGAACCGTACAAGACCCACCTGGCATACGTACGGGAGCGCCGTACCGACGCCGACGGCGAGGCGATCCTCGCCGAGGCCCTCGCCAAGCTTCGTGGCGAGATCTGAACCGTGCAGGACTTCGGGCCCGGCCCGCTGGAGAGCTTCTCCAGCGGGCCGGGCCTGTTTGTGGGCCTCGGTCCGGTTCTGATCCTTTAAGTTGGGGGGTGGCGGGGCACAACAGGACGGAAGAAGTGGGTTGATGTCCGAGATGAACGCAGACGGCCGCAGCAGGCTCAACCGGACCCCCGAGTGGCTGGCACTCGGCAAGCACCGGGAAGAACTGGGGCAGACACATCTGCGGGAGCTGTTCGAGGCGGACCCGGGCCGGGGCACCGGCTACACCCTGCAGGTCGGTGACCTGCACATCGATTACTCCAAGCACCTGGTGACCGACGAGACGCTGGCACTGCTGCGGGAACTCGCGGCGGCCACGGGCGTTGCGGAACTCCGCGAGGCCATGTTCCGCGGCGAGAAGATCAACACGACCGAGAACCGGGCGGTCCTGCACACCGCGCTGCGCGCACCGGCCGATGCGGTCGTCGAGGTGGACGGGGAGAACGTGGTCCCGGGCGTGCACGCCGTCCTGGACAAGATGGCCGCCTTCAGCGGCCGGATCCGCTCCGGCGAGTGGACCGGCCACACCGGCAAGCGGATCCGGAACGTGGTCAACATCGGTATCGGCGGCTCCGACCTCGGACCGGCGATGGCCTATGAGGCGCTGCGTGCCTTCACCGACCGCGAGCTCACCCTGCGGTTCGTCTCCAATGTGGACGGCGCGGACCTGCACGAGGCGGTCCACGGACTGGACCCGGCCGAGACCCTGTTCATCGTCGCCTCGAAGACCTTCACCACCATCGAGACGATCACCAACGCGACCTCGGCCCGCGGGTGGCTGCTGGCGGGGCTCGGCGGTGACAACGCCGCGGTGGCCCGCCACTTCGTCGCCCTGTCGACGAACGCCGAGAAGGTCACCGAGTTCGGCATCGACCCGGCCAACATGTTCGAGTTCTGGGACTGGGTCGGCGGCCGGTACTCCTTCGACTCGGCGATCGGCCTCTCCCTGATGATCGCCATCGGGGCGGACGCCTTCCGGGAGCTGCTGGCCGGCTTCCGGCTGGTCGACGAGCACTTCCGGACCGCCGCACCCGAGGACAACGCCCCGCTGGTGATGGGCCTGTTGGGCATCTGGTACGGCGCGTTCTTCGACGCGCAGTCGCACGCGGTGCTCCCGTACAGCCACTACCTGTCGCGTTTCACGGCCTACTTGCAGCAGCTGGACATGGAGTCCAACGGCAAGTCGGTGGACCGGGACGGGAATCCGGTGGACTGGGGGACCGGCCCGGTGGTGTGGGGCACCCCCGGCACCAACGGGCAGCACGCCTACTACCAGCTGATCCACCAGGGCACCAAGATGATCCCCGCGGACTTCATCGGCTTCGCCCGCCCGGTCGCCGAGCTCCCGCCGGCGCCGGCCGCCCAGCACGACCTGCTGATGGCGAACTTCTTCGCGCAGACCCAGGCGCTGGCCTTCGGTAAGACCCCGGACGAGGTCCGGGCGGAGGGCGTCGCAGAGGAGCTGGTTCCGCACAAGACCTTCCGCGGCAACCACCCGACGACCACCATCCTGGCCGCCGAGCTCAGCCCGTCCGTCCTGGGCCAGCTGATCGCGCTGTACGAGCACAAGGTGTTCGTGCAGGGTGCGGTGTGGAACATCGACTCCTTCGACCAGTGGGGCGTCGAGCTCGGCAAGGTGCTGGCGAAGCGGGTGGAGCCGGCGCTGGTCTCGGGCACCGAGGTGCCGGGGCTGGACCCGTCGACGAAGGCGCTGGTGGCGACGTACCGGGAGCTGCGCGGGCGCTGACGGCCGCGGTCAGACCCGGGCCAGGGCGCTGAGGGTGTCCAGGAAGGCCGTGGTGAGCGGGTCGGGGTGGGGCCGGGTGTACGCCGCGAGGGTGCGCCGGACCGGCGGGTCGGGGCGCAGCACCCGGCCCGCGAACCCCGGCGGCAGCAGATTGGCGGGCACCAGGGCGGCCCCCAGCCCGGCGGCGGCCAGCAGGGGCGCGGCGGCCGTCTGCTCGGTGCGGACGGCCGTACGGGGCTGGAAGCCGGCCCGGGCGCAGACGCCGTCCAGCAGTTCGGCGAGGCCGTTGCCGGGGGCGTAGTGGACCCAGTCCCGGTCGGCGAGGTCGGCGATACGGACCCGGCCGGGCTCCGTGGCCTCCCCGTCGCCGCGCCCGTCGTCAGCGCCGTGCCCGTCGCCCGGGAGTACCACCACGAACTCCTCAGTGCCCAGCTCGCGGACCGGCCCGTCCCATTCCTCCGGGACCGGGCCGGCCGCGAGGTCCGCGCGCCCTGCGGCCATCGTGGCCCGCAGGGCCCTGGTGTGCGGGAACTCCAGCAGCCGGACCCGGACCTCCGGATGTCGCGCGTGCCAGGCCCGCAGTACCGGGGGCAGCACCCCCAGGGTGAGCGAGTAGACCGTGGCGATCTGGATCTCGCCGCCCTCCAGCCCGGCCGCCCGTCGGGCCGAGCCACGGGCCCGCTCGGCGTCGGCGAGCGCGGCACGGGCGTGCGGGAGCATCGCCCGGCCCATGGGCGTGAGCCGCACCGAGCGCGGCAGCCGCTCCAGCAACGGGCCGCCGGCATCCCGCTCCAGCGCCCTGACCTGGTTGGACAGGGTGGGCTGCGAGACGTGCAGCAGCTCCGCGGCGCGGGTGAAGGAGCCCGTGTCGACGACCGTGACCAGGTACTCGAACTGCCTCAGCGTTGCCATGCATGAATGCTATGGCAGAGGTAGAAAGCAAGTCTTGGACCTATGGCAGTCCGGCGGGGGAGGGTGGGAACCACCCCACCCGACCCACCGCAAGGACCCTCCATGACCATCGATACGGCCGTCCGGCACGCAGACGCACTGCTCGGGCGGCGCCTCGTCATCGTCGGCGCGGGCTCGCGCATTGGCCGGCGGCTCGCCCAGACCGCCTCGGCGGCGGGCGCCGACCTGGTCATCGCCGGCCCCGACACCGGCAGGCTCGAGGCCACCGCCGCCACCCTGGCCGGCCCGGCCGCCGTCCAACACGTCGACCTGGCGGACGAGGACTCCATCGCCGAGCTCGCCAAGACGGCCGGCTCCTTCGACCACCTCGTCTCGACCGCGTCCATGCCGGCCAACGGGCCGGTCGCCGAGCTCGAACTCGCCGACGTACAAAGGGCGTTCTCGGCGAAGGTGTTCGGCCCGCTGCTGATCGCCAAGCACTTCGCCGGACAGGCGGCCGACGGCGGCTCCTGCACCTTCCTCTCCGGCGTGGCCGCCTGGCGGCCGTCCCCCGAACGGGTGGTGATGGCCACCGCGAACGGCGCGCTCGCCTTCCTGGTCCAGGCACTCGCCGTCGAACTGGCCCCGCTGAGGGTCAATGCCGTCTCGCCCGGAATTGTCGACTCCGGGGCCTGGGACGGGCTCGGCGACCGCAAGGACGGCTTCCTGCGCGGGATCGCCGAACGCAACCCCGCCCGCCGCACCGGCACACCCGACGACGTGGTGAACGCCGTGCTGTACACGCTGACCGCGCCCTTCGTCACCGGACACGTGCTGCACGTCGACGGTGGCGCCCGCCTCGTCTGACGACCCCTCAAGGAGAAGACATGCGTTACCAGAAGCCCCTCATCGCCGGCGCGGTCACGGCCGCCGTGCTGGTCACCATCGCGGCTGCCGCGCCCGCCCCGGAGCACCACCGTCCGCGTCCGGGCGGCGACCCCGCCCGGCTGGTCGACCGTACCCCCGGGCTGATCCGGCCCGTGTCGCTCACGGTCGACGGCGGCCTCGGCGACCGGCGGGCCCGGCAGGAGGTCCGGCTGGCCCAACTCCTCTACACCTTCTGGCACACCGGCGATACCGGCTACCTCAAGGCGGCCGTCAGCCCGGAGTACAAGGACAACACCCTGCCGGCCGGCCGGCCGCAGGGCCGGATCGGCAAGGAGGTCGCCTCGAAGAACTTCCGGACCGCCGTCCCGGACCTGAGCTGCGAGCTCTCCGACCTGCTGATCACCGGGGACAAGATCACGGCGCGGCTGGTCTTCCGCGGGCACTTCACCGGGACGTTCAACGGAGTCCGGGGCAAGGGCCAGAAGATCGAGTTCAACGCGATCGACATCCAGCACGTCGGCAAGGACAAGATCTCCGAGGACTGGCACATCGAGGACAACACGGCCCTGCTGGCCCAGATGGGGATCACGGGATGAGTGCGAGAGCGCTGCCGCTGGCCGGGGCTGTGGTGGCGGAGGGCTTCGCCGGCTGGTCCCCGCAGCTGCGCGCCGAGTTCGCGGCCAACCGGTACAACGGGCGGGTCGGCGGGCGGCTGCTGAGCGAGACCGACCGGGCCCGGGTGTGGGAGATACGCCTCGCCCCCGGCGAGCGGCTGCCGGCCCACCGGCATGTGCTGGACTACTTCTGGACGGCTGTGACGGCGGGCCGGAGCCGCCAGCACACCGACGATGGCACCACGCGCGAGGTCTGCTACGACGCGGGGGAGACCCGGCACTTCACCTTCGGGGCGGGCGGCTTCCTGCTGCACGACCTGGAGAACTCGGGCGAGACGCCGCTGGTGTTTGTCACGGTGGAGTTCAAGGGCGGTGCGAACCGGCCGTTGGTGTTGGCGGGTTAGGCGGTGTCGGGTGGTTCGGGGCCGGGCCTGGCCCCGAACCACCGGACACTCCCTGAGGACGGGTCAGGATGCGGGCGGGTACATGCCCGGGGGCAGCTTCGCCGCGGCCGTGCGGTCCAGGAGCCAGAGCGTGCGGCTCCGCCCGTACGCCGCCGCGGCCGGGGCCTGCACCGCGCCGGCTCCGCCGAGCGCGATCGAGACCGCACCGGCCTTGTCCTCGCCGGCCGCCAGCAGCCAGACCTCGCGGGCCGACCGGATGGCGGGCAGGGTGAGGGAGATCCGGGTGGGCGGCGGCTTGGGCGCGCCGTGCACGCCGACGACCGTACGGGTGGTCTCCCGGGTGGCCGGGTGCTCGGGGAACAGGCTCGCGACGTGGGTGTCGGGGCCGACCCCGAGCATCAGCACGTCGAACTGCGGGACCGGGCCGTGGTCCTCGGGGGTGGCCGCTGCGCGGAGCTCCTCCGCGTAGGCGGCGGCTGCCGCGTCCGCGTCGGGGCCGTACGGGCCGTCGGAGGCGGGCATGACGTGTACGCGGGCGGGGTTCAGCGGGACGGAGTCCAGCAGGGCCGCGCGGGCCTGGGTGTGGTTCCGCTCCGGGTCGTCGGCGGGGAGGTAGCGCTCGTCGCCCCACCAGAGGTCGAGGCGGCTCCAGTCGACGGCGTCCCGGGCGGGGGCGGCGGCGAGGGCCATGAGCAGACCGTTGCCGTTGCGACCGCCGGTCAGCACCACGGAGGCGCTGCCGCGGGCCGCCTGGGCGTCCACGATCTTGGTGATCAGCCGGGCTGCGGTGGCTTGCGCCATCAGCTCTTTGTCGCGGTGGACGACGACCTGGGGTGTCGTCATGCCCATGGTGGTGCCGCCTTTTTGTCGGTTCTGGTGGTGTACGCGTCCTGGCTCCCCGGAGCCGGAGCCGGAGCCGGAGCCGGAGCCGGAGCCGGAGCCGGAGCCGGAGCCGGAGCCGGAGCCGGAGCCGGAGCCGCTGCGCGGAGCTGTTCCCCACCCCGCCCCTTCCCGAAACCGGGGCTCCGCCCCGGACCCCGTCGGGTACGCGGGCTCCGCCCGGCGCCCCTTTCCGGGGCTTCGCCCCGGCCCGGTTGGGTGCCGGGGCTGTGCCCGGCACCCTTTTAGGGGCTCCGCCCCGCACCCCGTCGGGTGCGCGGGCTTCGCCCGGCGCTGCTTTCGGGGCTCCGCCCCGCACCCTGTCGGGTGCCGGAGCCTTGCCCCGGCCCGGTTGGGTGTTGCCGTGGGCTGTGCCCCGGCGCCCTTTCGGGGCTCGGCCCCGCACCCCTTCGGGTGCGCGGGCTTGGCCCGGCCAGCTTTCGGGGCTTCGCCCCGGACCCCGTCCGGTGCCCGGGCTTCGCCCCGTACTGCCTTCGGGGCGCAGCCCCGCAACCGGGTGTGGGGTGGCCCGCCGGCGGAGCCTTGGGGGCTGCGGCGGCGGGCCGGGGGGTTACTTGGACGGGGTTTTCTTGGCGGGCCGGGGGGAGTCGGGCTTCGGCTTGGTGTCCGCGTCCGCCGCCGCCGGCTTTGGCTTCGGCATTGGTTCGGCGGGTACGGGGTCCGCCTTTGCCGAGGCGTCGCCTGCCTGCGCCACGTTCAGCCGGGCCACCCCGAACTTCAGCGAGGACTCGTACGTATTGTCCGGGTCCAGTCGCCGCAGCTCCTCCGCCAGGAGTTCCGCCGTCTCCCGCCGCTTCAGTGCCACCGCCCGGTCCGGCTGACCCGGCATGCACAGCGTTGCCAGGGAGCCGTCCGCCCGGTCCAGGACGATGTCGCCGTCCTTGGTCTCCAGGCGGACCGCGGTCAGGCCCGGACCCCGCGACAGGGCGCGCGTGACCGGGACCTGGAGGCGGTCGGCCAGCCACATGCCGAGCAGCTCGCAGCTGGGGTTGTCGTCCTCGCCCTCGACCGTGGCCGAGGTCACCGACAGCGCCTGCTGGTCCAGCGCCGCGGCCAGCATCGAGCGCCACGGGGTGATGCGGGTCCAGGACAGGTCGGTGTCGCCCGGCGCGTACGCCGCCGCCCGGTTGCCGAGTGCCCCGATCGGGTCCTCGCAGGCGTAGGTGTCGGTGATCCGGCGCTGGCCCAGCGCGCCCAGCGGGTCGCCGGCCACGTCCGTGGGTGCGTCCTGCGGCCACCAGACCACCACCGGGGCGTCCGGCAGCAGCAGCGGCAGGACCACCGACTCGGCGTGGTTGACCAGCTCGCCGTGGAGGCGCAGAACAACCGTTTCGCCAGTGCCGGAGTCCGTCCCGACGCGGACTTCCGCGTCGAGCCGGGCATCCCGCCGCGACCGCGGCGAGCGGCTGACCCGCCGGATCACGACCACGATCCGCGAGGGGTGCTCGTGGGACGCGTCGTTCGCCGACTTGAGCGCGTCGTACGCGTTCTCCTCGTCGGTGACGATGACCAGGGTGAGCACCATGCCGATGGCAGGCGTGCCGATGTCCCGGCGCGCCTGCACCAGCGCGGAGTTGATCTTGCTGGAGTTGGTCTCCGTGAGATCGATCTTCATGGCCGCCGCCAGCTCCGTCCGTCTCGTGCGAGCATCTCGTCCGCCTCGACCGGCCCCCAGGTGCCCGCCGAGTACTGCGCGGGCTTGCCGTGCTGGTCCCAGTACTGCTCGATCGGGTCCAGGATGTTCCAGGAGAGCTCGACCTCCTGGTGGCGCGGGAACAGGTTCGCGTCGCCGAGGAGAACGTCCAGGATGAGGCGCTCGTACGCCTCGGGGCTGGACTCGGTGAAGGACTCGCCATAGGCGAAGTCCATGGTCACGTCCCGCACCTCCATGGAGGTGCCCGGCACCTTGGAGCCGAACCGGACCGTCACGCCCTCGTCCGGCTGGACCCGGATGACCAGGGCGTTCTGCCCGAGCTCCTCGGTCGCGCCCGACTCGAACGGCAGGTAGGGAGCCCGCTTGAAGACCACCGCGATCTCCGTGACCCGGCGGCCCAGGCGCTTGCCGGTCCGCAGGTAGAACGGGACGCCCGCCCAGCGGCGGTTGTTGATCTCCAGGCGGATCGCGGCGTAGGTGTCGGTCTTCGACTTGGGGTCGATGCCGTCCTCTTCGAGGTAGCCGACGACCTTCTCGCCGCCCTGCCACGCGCCCGAGTACTGGCCGCGCACGGTGTGCTTGCCCAGGTCCTCCGGCAGCTCCACCGCCGTCAGCACCTTCAGCTTCTCCGCCACCAGCGCCTTCGGGTGGAAGGAGCCGGGCTCCTCCATCGCGGTCAGCGCGAGCAGCTGCAGCAGGTGGTTCTGGATGACGTCGCGGGCGGCACCGATGCCGTCGTAGTAGCCGGCCCGGCCGCCGATGCCGATGTCCTCGGCCATGGTGATCTGCACGTGGTCGACGTACGACCGGTTCCAGATCGGCTCGAACATGGTGTTGGCGAAACGGAGCGCCAGGATGTTCTGGACGGTCTCCTTGCCGAGGTAGTGGTCGATCCGGAAGACCTCGTCACGGGGGAACACCTCGTGAACGATCTTGTTGAGCTCCTCGGCGCTCTTCAGGTCGTGGCCGAAGGGCTTCTCGATGACGGCACGCCGCCAGGAGCCCTCCTTCTGCGCCAGCCCGTGCTTCTTGAGCTGCTGGACGACCTTGGGGAAGAACTTCGGCGGCACCGACAGGTAGAAGGCGAAGTTGCCGCCCGTGCCCTGCTGCTTGTCGAGCTCCTCGATCGTCGCCTTCAGCGTCTCGAACGCCGCGTCGTCGTCGAAGTCGCCCTGGACGAACCGGCAGCCCTGCACCAGCTGCTGCCAGACTTCCTCCCGGAACGGCGTGCGCGAGTGCTCCTTGACGGCCTCGTACACCTCCTGGGCGAAGTCCTCGTGTTCCCATTCGCGGCGGGCGAAGCCGATCAGCGAGAAGCCCGGTGGCAGCAGCCCCCGGTTCGCCAGGTCGTAGATGGCGGGCATCAGCTTCTTGCGCGACAGGTCACCCGTAACGCCGAAAATGACCAGGCCGGACGGCCCCGCGATACGCGGGAGCCGCCGGTCCTGTGCGTCACGAAGCGGGTTGTTCGCTCCGTTAACTGACAAAATGCTCAGTCCTCCGCAGGGGTGAGGCGCGCCAGCTCCGCCTCGGTCGACTTCAGCAGGTCGTTCCAGGACGCCTCGAACTTCTCGACGCCTTCGTCCTCGAGCAGCTGAACGACATCGTCGTACGAGATGCCCAGCTTCGCGACCGCTTCGAGCTCGGCGCGCGACTGGTCGTAGGTGCCGCGGACCGCGTCGCCGGCGACCTCGCCGTGGTCGGCGGTGGCCTCCAGGGTGGCCTCCGGCATGGTGTTGACCGTGCCCGGGGCGACCAGGTCAACCACATACATGGTGTCGCGGTACGCCGGGTCCTTGACGCCGGTCGAGGCCCACAGCGGGCGCTGCTTGTTGGCCTGTGCCTTGTCCAGGGCGGCCCAGCGCTCGGAGGAGAAGACCTCCTCGAAGGCCTCGTAGGCCAGACGGGCGTTGGCGAGCGCCGCCTTGCCCTTGAGGGCCTTGGCCTCGTCGGTGCCGATGCCGTCCAGGCGCTTGTCGATCTCGGAGTCCACGCGGGACACGAAGAAGGAGGCGACCGAGTGGATCTTGGAGAGGTCCAGGCCAGCGGCCTTGGCCTTCTCCAGACCCGCCAGGTACGCGTCCATGACCTCGCGGTAGCGCTCCAGCGAGAAGATCAGCGTGACGTTGACGCTGATGCCACGGCCGATGACCTCGGTGATCGCCGGCAGGCCGGCCCTGGTCGCCGGGATCTTGATCAGCGTGTTCGGGCGGTCCACCAGCCAGGCCAGCTGCTTGGCCTCGGCGACCGTGGCCACGGTGTTGTGGGCCAGCCGGGGGTCGACCTCGATCGACACCCGGCCGTCCTGGCCCTCGGTCGCGTCGAAGACCGGGCGGAGGATGTCGGCCGCGTCGCGGACGTCCGCCGTGGTGATCATCCGGATCGCCTCGTCGACGGTGACCTTGCGGGCGGCGAGGTCCGCGAGCTGCTGCTCGTAGCCGTCACCGCTGCTGATCGCCTTCTGGAAGATCGACGGGTTGGTGGTGACACCGACCACGTGCTGCTGGTCGATCAGCTCGGCCAGGTTGCCCGACGTGATGCGCTTGCGGGACAGGTCGTCCAGCCAGATCGCCACGCCTTCGTCGGAGAGGCGCTTGAGTGCGTCTGTCATGGGAATTGCATCTCCTACTGGTGCTTGGGGTACGTGCGTCAGCGCGCGGCGGCGGTGAGCGAGTCCTTTGCGGCGGCGGCCACGGCCTCGGCGGTGAAGCCGAACTCGCGGAACAGCACCTTGGCGTCGGCGGAGGCGCCGAAGTGCTCCAGCGAGACGATCCGGCCGGCGTCGCCGACGTACCGGTGCCAGGTCAGGCCGATGCCGGCCTCGACCGCGACGCGCGCCTTCGCGGAGGCCGGCAGGACGCTCGCCTTGTAGGCCTCGTCCTGCTCCTCGAACCACTCGACGGACGGCATGGAGACCACCCGGGTCGGGATGCCCTCGGCCTGGAGCTGCTCGCGCGCGTCCACGGCCAGGTGCACCTCGGAGCCGGTGGCGATGAGGACGACCTGGGGCTGGCCGCCCTCGGCCTCGAACATCACGTAACCGCCCTTGGCGGCGTCCTCGTTGCGCTCGTACGTCGGCACGCCCTGACGGGTCAGCGCCAGACCGTGCGGGGCACCCTTGCCGAACACCTTGGTGTGGCGCCGCAGGATCTCGCGCCAGGCGATGGCGGTCTCGTTGGCGTCGGCCGGGCGGACGATGTTCAGGCCCGGGATGGCGCGCAGCGAGGCGAGGTGCTCGACCGGCTGGTGGGTCGGACCGTCCTCGCCGAGGCCGATGGAGTCGTGGGTCCACACGTACGTCACCGGCAGGTGCATCAGGGCGGACAGCCGCACGGCGTTGCGCATGTAGTCGGAGAACACCAGGAAGGTGCCGCCGTAGATGCGGGTGTGGCCGTGCAGGGAGATGCCGTTCATGGCCGCGGCCATGGCGTGCTCGCGGATGCCGTAGTGGATGGTGCGGCCGTACGGGTCGGCCTCCGGCAGCGGGTTGCCCTTCGGCAGGAACGAGGAGTTCTTGTCGATGGTGGTGTTGTTGGAGCCGGCCAGGTCGGCCGAGCCGCCCCACAGCTCCGGGATGACCGCGCCGAGCGCCTGGAGCACCTTGCCAGAGGCGGCGCGGGTGGCGACACCGGTACCGGGCTCGAAGACGGGGAGCTTGTCCTCCCAGCCCGCGGGGAGCTCGTTGGCCTGGATCCGGTCGAACTCGGCGGCGCGCTCCGCGTTGGCGGTGCGCCAGGCGGAGAAGTCCTTCTCCCACGCGGCCTTGGCCTCTCGGCCACGGTCCAGCGCCTTGCGGGTGTGCGCGATGACCTCGTCGGAGACCTCGAAGGTCTGCTCCGGGTCGAAGCCGAGGACGCGCTTGGTGGCGGCCACCTCGTCGTCGCCGAGCGCCGAACCGTGCGAGGCCTCGGTGCCCTGGGCGTGCGGGGCCGGCCAGGCGATGATCGAGCGGGCCGCGATGAAGGACGGCCGGCCGGTCTCGGCCTTGGCCGCCTGCAGGGCCTCGAAGAGGGCCTTCGGGTCGAGGTCGCCGTTGGCCTGCTGGGCCACCCGCTGGACGTGCCAGCCGTAGGCCTCGTACCGCTTGAGGGTGTCCTCGGAGACGGCGGTCTCGGTGTCGCCCTCGATGGAGATGTGGTTGTCGTCCCACAGCAGCACGAGGTTGCCGAGCTTCTGGTGGCCGGCCAGCGCGGACGCCTCGTGCGAGATGCCCTCCTGAAGGCAGCCGTCACCGGCGATTGCGTAGACCATGTGGTCGAACGGGGAGGTGCCCGCGGCGGCCTCCGGGTCGAACAGGCCGCGCTCGTAGCGGGCGGCCATGGCCATGCCCACCGCGTTGGCGATGCCCTGGCCGAGCGGGCCGGTGGTGGTCTCCACGGCGGCCGTGTGGCCGTACTCCGGGTGGCCGGGGGTCTTGGAACCCCAGGTGCGGAACGCCTTCAGGTCGTCCAGCTCCAGGCCGAAGCCCCCCAGGTACAGCTGCGTGTACAGGGTGAGGGACGAGTGGCCGGCGGAGAGCACGAAACGGTCGCGGCCCACCCACTCCGGGTCCGCCGGGTCATGCCGCATCACCTTCTGGAAGAGGGTGTAGGCGGCGGGGGCCAGGCTCATGGCCGTGCCCGGGTGGCCGTTCCCGACCTTCTGGACCGCGTCCGCGGCCAGGATCCGGGCGGTGTCAACGGCCCGCTGGTCCAGTTCGGTCCACTCGAGCTCTGTGGTCGTCGGCTTGGTGCTCACCGTGAGTCAGGGCTCCTCTCCACATGTCTGTTGTCCCGGTGACGAACGGTGACACCGGCGCAATTCTGAGCCTACCCTCGCCGCGGCGTGCAGCTATTCGAGTGCCTCCGCTCCGTCACTACCCTGTCACCTCTGTCCAACGGTCGGCCCAACACGGGGCGACCCCCGCGCGGGGCCACGTAATGGCAGCGTCTAGAGTGGCGTGGTACGCGCAAGTCTTCACCGGACCTCCAGGCCCAATTCACCGAGGTCCGGGGCTTGCCAGGAGTCTTTCGTCAGGGGTGTGCGTGACCGCCGTCGAATCCCGTCCAGCGGGGGTGCTCGGGACGAGCCCCGGTCACCGGCCGTTCGGGGCCCGGGTCATGGCTTTCGTGGCATTGACCAAGCCGCGGATCATCGAACTTCTGCTGATCACCACAGTGCCGGTGATGTTCCTCGCCGAGCAGGGTGTCCCGTCGCTGTGGCTGGTGCTCGTCACCTGCATCGGCGGATACCTGTCGGCGGGCGGCGCGAACGCCCTGAACATGTACATCGACCGGGACATTGACGCGCTGATGGACCGTACGTCGCAGCGACCGCTGGTGACCGGCATGGTCAGCCCGCCCGAGGCCCTGGTCTTCGGCATCACCCTGGCCGTGGTGTCCACGCTGTGGTTCGGCCTGCTGGTGAACTGGCTCTCGGCGGCGCTCGCGCTCGGTGCGCTCCTCTTCTATGTCGTCGTCTACACGATGCTGCTCAAGCGGCGCACCGCCCAGAACATCGTCTGGGGCGGCATCGCGGGCTGCCTGCCGGTGCTCATCGGCTGGTCCGCGGTGACCAACTCGATGTCCTGGGCCGCCGTCATCCTCTTCCTGGTCATCTTCTTCTGGACCCCGCCGCACTACTGGCCGCTGTCCATGAAGGTGAAGGAGGACTACGCGCGGGTCGGCGTGCCGATGCTGCCGGTGGTCGCGGGCAACAAGGTGGTGGCCCGGCAGATCGTCCTCTACAGCTGGGTGATGGTCGCGGTCTCGCTGCTGCTCACTCCGCTGGGGTACACGGGGTGGTTCTACACCTCGGTGGCGCTGGTCGCGGGCGGCTGGTGGCTGTGGGAGGCGCATGCGCTGCAGGCGCGGGCGAAGTCGGGGGTGACCGGCGCGAAGCTCAAGGAGATGCGGCTGTTCCACTGGTCGATCACCTATGTGTCGCTTCTCTTCGTGGCCGTCGCCGTGGATCCCTTCCTCCGTTGATTACTCGCCGGTAGCATGCCGTCCATGGCAGACACGAAGCAGGAGCGCACCGCGGCGAAGCTCGCCAGGCAGATCGGCGCGTTCAGCAAGCAGCACGGCGGGGCCGAGGGCCAGCTGGCGTACATCGGCCAGGGCGGCACCCGCATCGTCCTCGTGGGCGAGGACGGCGGCTGGGGCGACCTGGTTGCGCCGACGTACGAGGTTGCGCAGGCGGCGGCGGAGAAGGCGGGGCTGACGCTGCAGGAGTCCTTCGACGGCGAGATGGCGGCGAAGGTCCGGACGGGCCCGTACGAATGGACCCGCATGGCGGGCATCCAACTGGGCGGCACCCCCAACCCCCCGGCAAAGCCGGCCGCTGCGCCGGAGCCGGAGCCGGCCGCGGTGGAGCCGGAGCCGGCCGCCGCGGAGGCCAAGCCGGAGCCGGCCGCGGCTGCTGCGCCCGAGGCCAAGCCGGCCGCTGCTGCGAAGCCCGAGCCGGCTGCCGCCGAGGCCAAGCCTGAGCCGACTGCCGCCGCTGAGCCCGAGGCGAAGCCGGCCGCTGCCGAGGCCGAGCCGGAGCCCGAGGCAAAGAAGCCGGACGCCTCCGCCTAGCTCGGGTCGGGCGCTGCGCTGGGCCTTTCCCCACCCCGCCCCTTCCCGAACTGGGACCTGCGGCCCCAGCCCCCGCCCGGGGCTGCCGCCCCGCACCCCACCGGCCCCGGGCTCCGCCCGGGCCCGCGCCTGTGCGGGCGGGCAGGGACTGCACCCTGCCCCCACCGGCCCTGGGCTGCGCCCGGACCCGCGTTCGCGCCGGCGGTGAGGGGCTGCGGCTGCGCCTCTTCGGCTCTGGGCTGCGCCCGGGCCCGTGCTTGTGCGGGCGGGCAGGGACTGCACCCTGCCCCCACCGGCCCTGGGCTGCGCCCGGGCCCGCGCTCGAGCGGGCGGGCGCTGCGCCCGCACCCAACCGGCCCTGGGCTTCGCCCGGGCCTGCGTTCGTGCGCGCGCACGGGCTGTGCCCGGACCCCGTGGGCCGTGGGCTCCGCCCGGGCCCCGCGCTTGTGCGGGCTGCGCCCGGGCCCCGCGCTTGTGCGGGCTGCGCCCGGGCCCTCGGCCCGAGGGCTGCTGTGCCGCGCTCGGCGGCGGCGCAGCAGCCTGCGGGGGTCCGCAGGCGGATGTGGGTCGGGGGGTTGGTGGCAATACCTTGGGTGGGGGTCACCCGTTAGGACGGGTGGAAGAAGCGTGCCGTCCACCGTCCGCAACGGGGTGTCCGGATGATCGACCGGTTGATCGAAACGCCGCCCCTGGTGGACCAGTACTGCCACGGGGTGCTCCGCACCGAGCTCGGGCTCGGGAGCTTTGAGGAGCGGCTCGGGCGGTCCGTGGGGCCGGCTGCCGCCGGGACCACCTTCTTCGATACGCAGGCCGGGTTCGCCGTCCGGCGCTGGTGTCCGCCGCTGCTCGGGCTGGAGGCCCACTGTTCCCCCGCCCACTACCTGGCCCGCCGGCGTGAGCTGGGGGTGCTGGAGGTCGGGCGGCGGCTGTTGCGGGGGGCCGGGGTCGGGGTCTACCTGGTCGACACCGGGCCGCCCGGGGATCTGACCCGGCCCGAGGAGCTGGCCGCCGCCGCGGACGCAGCGGCGTACGAGATCGTCCGGCTGGAGCAGCTGGCCGAGCAGGTCGCCGACACCTCCGGCACGGCCGAGGCCTTCCTCGGCAACCTCGCCGAGGCCATGGCCGCCGCCGCCGTCACCGCCGTCGCCTTCACCTGCGGGCCCGCCGCCGGCCACGGCACCGCGCTGGCCTTCGCCCCCGAGCCGCCCGGCGCCGGAGAGGTCCGCCGGGCGGCCGGCCGCTGGCTGGCCGGGCGGGCCAAGGGCGGGCCGGTGCGGGATCCCGTACTGCTGCGGCACCTGCTGTGGTGCGCCGTGGCGTCCAGGCTGCCGCTGCAACTGCACGCCGGGGCGGCGGAACCGTACCAGCGGATCGACCGGACCGATCCGGTGCTGCTGACCGATTTCATCCGCGCGACCGCCGGCCTCGGCACCGACCTGGTGCTGCTGCACGGCTATCCGCACCACCGCCAGGCCGCTCATCTCGCCGCCGGGTTCCCGCACGTGTACGCCGATCTGGGCCCGGCCCTCGCCCACACCGGGGCCCGCGCCGCCGAGGTGCTGGCCGAGTTCCTCGAACTGGCGCCGTTCGGCAAGCTGCTGTTCTCCAGCGGCGGCCGGCAGCTGCCGGAACTGCACGTGGTGGGGGCCCGGGTGTTCCGGGAGGCGCTGGGCCGGGTGCTCGGCGGCTGGGTGGCCGACGGGGCCTGGTCCCTGCGGGACGCCGAGCGGGTGGCCGGGATGCTCGCGGCGGGCAATGCCCGGCGGGTCTACCGGCTGGGCCGGGCCGGGACGGCAGCTGCCGAGCGGTCCGCCCCGGTGCTGCTAGACCGCTGACAGGGCCTGGTCGCTCTGCGCCGGGATCTCCGCCTGCGCCACCGGGCGTTCGCGCAGGCTCAGGGCGACCCGGAGCACGGCGATCCACACCAGGCAGGAGCCGAGCATGTGCGCGGCGACCAGCACCTCGGGCAGCTCGGTGAAGAACTGCACGTACCCGAGGGCGCCCTGGGCGAGCAGCACGATCAGCAGGTGGCGGGCCCGGGCCCGGGTGTCCACCGGGGCGTCGACCACCCGCAGCACCAGCCACATCGCCACCGCGAGCGCGCAGACCAGCCAGGCGGCGATGGCGTGCACATGGGCGGTGGTGGTCCAGTCGAAGTTCATCCGCTTCACCTCGCTGCTGTCCCCGGCGTGCGGACCCGAGCCGGTCACCACGGTGCCCGCGGCGATCAGGACGAAGGTGGTGGCGATCAGCGCCCAGGACAGCTTGCGGACCGGCGCCGGCACCCGCGGCTTCGGCGCGGAGTCCCCCTCGCGGGCCCGCTGCCAGGTGAGGGTGGTCACCGCGATCAGCCCGGTGGCGAGCAGGAAGTGCCCGGCCACGCTGTACGGGTTGAGGCCGGTCTTGACGGTGATGCCGCCGAGCACGGCGTTGGCGAGCACCAGCGCGAACTGGGTCCAGCCGAGCCGGGTCAGCGAGCGCCGCCACGGCTTGGCCGAACGGGCCGAGAGGATCGACCAGCCGACGGCCGCGCTCAGCACGTACGTCAGCATCCGGTTGCCGAACTCGATGGCGCCGTGCAGCCCCTGAGCGGGGGTCGCGAAGAGGTTGTCGTCGGTGCACTTGGGCCAGGTGTCGCAGCCGAGACCGGATCCGGTCAGCCGCACCGCGCCGCCGGTGACGACGATGACCACCGTCATGACGAGGGCGGTGAGCGCGGCCCGCTGGACGGTCCGGGGTGACGGGGTCCAGCGGCTGGCAACGTATGCGAGGGGGTTCAACACGCCCCATATCGTAGGCGAACCCTTGTGCAAAGTTTCACGAGGGGGTGTCCAACGGGCCCGCAGGAGGTGCTTCGGGGCTGCTGAGCAGGCGGAACCGGGCGCCGACCGGGTCGCCTTCCTCCTGCCACCAGATGTGGAGCCGCCAATACCCGCCGGGATCCGGGCAGTCCGCGGAGTCCGTGAATCCGCGGATGAGTTCGGACGCTACGTCCTCTGCTGTCCTGTTTCGCACGTCTGATGCGCTATGCCAGGGATGACCGAGTACGGTCCACAGCCCGTCGGACCCTCGCACCTCGAAGCGCCACACTGCCAGCCACGGGGTGACCTCCAGCATCGTGGTCACATGCTCCGGGTCGAGCCGCAGCCGGGCTGCCGCCTCGGCCGGCTCCACCCCCTGGATCCGGGAGGCCACCACGGCCTGCGGCAGCAGGGACTCGGGCAGCAGTCCGTCGTGGCGCAGCCGCACCAGCGACTCGAAGCTCAGGAACCGCAGCCGCAGCTCCAGCTGGCGCCCGATGTGGTCCAGGACCTCCTCGGCCTCCTGGCGGCTCTCCGGGTCCGGCCCGGTCAGCAGCAGCCGGCGGAAGTCGCTCTCCGCGTCCACCGCCCAGGCCACCGAGTCCTCGGTGAAGCCCAGCTCGGCGAGCCGGTCGCCGAGGAAGACCTTGGCCTGGGCGAGACCGCGCCGATTGACCGGGTCGCCCTGGTCCAGGCCGCGCCAGACGTCCACTGCGGACCGGGTCAGATCGATGGCCCGCTCGCCGGCCGCCCGTTCCATCGGGTTGGGCGCCTCCATGGCGGCCGTCCCGAGCGGATAGCGGGGCAGCCGCCGGCCGTCGCTCAGCGGCCAGGCCAGCCAGACCCCCTGGTTGATCAGGCCCTTGGCGTACCAGCGGGCGTACTCGGGGGAGTGCCCCGCGGCCTGCTGGGCGTGCCGCATGCCCTCCTCGACGGCGGACAGCGCCCCGGCCCGGTCCCCCTGCCCGAAGCGCCGGCCGGCCAGGTCGGCCAGCCGCAGACCCAGCCGCGCGGCGCAGTCGGGATCGGTACGGGCGGGCTCGCGCAGGGCGGTGATCAGCTCGCCCAGCAGCCGGTCCGCTTCCTCGGGCTCCGCATGCGCGGCTCCCGACCTGATCCGTGCCCACTGTTCGTCCAGCCGCAGAACGGCTTCTCGCTGCGCCATGCCCCGCCCCCCGGCGTCATGTCATGTGTGGAGGGGTCCATCCTCGCGGCTGGGGCGTGTGCAGCGGAAGGGATTCACTCCCAGCGGAAGAAGCGGCCCGCCGCGCCCAGGCCGAGGACCGCCCAGCCGGCCAGTACCGCGACCGCGCCCCAGGGCAGCGGGGCCCCGTGCTGGAGCACCTCGCGGAGCCCGTCGGAGAGCGCCGAGATCGGCAGCAGTTCGAGGGCGGACCGGACCGCTCCGGGGAACTTGTCCAGCGGCACGATCACCCCGCCGCCGACCAGCAGCAGCAGGAAGACGAGGTTGGCGGCGGCCAGGGTGGCCTCGGCCTTGAGGGTGCCGGCCATCAGCAGGCCGAGCCCGGAGAAGGCCGCCGTGCCGAGCAGGATCAGCGCCGCCACGGACAGCGGGTTGCCCTGCGGGGACCAGCCGAGGCCCAGCGCGATCACCGTCAGCAGGGCGATCTGCAGCACCTCGGTGACCAGTACGGACAGGGTCTTGGCGGCCATCAGCGCCCAGCGCGGCAGCGGCGAGGCGCCGAGCCGCTTGAGCACGCCGTAGCGGCGGTCGAAGCCGGTGGCGATGGCCTGGCCGGTGAAGGCCGTGGACAGGACGGCGAGCGCGAGGATGCCGGGGGCCAGGAAGTCCACCGACTTCTCCGCGCCGGTGTCGACGATGTCGACGGCGGAGAACAGCACCAGCAGCAACGCCGGGATGATCACCGTCAGCAGCAGCTGTTCCCCGTTGCGCAGCAGCATCCGGGTCTCCAGCGCGGTCTGCGCGGCGATCATGCGGGACACGGGTGCGGCCCCCGGCTTGGGGGTGAACGTACCGGCGCTCATGCGCGCAGCTCCTTACCGGTGAGCTCCAAGAAGACGTCCTCCAGGGTGTGCCGCTCCACGGAGAGGCTGTCCGGCAGGACTCCGTGCTGGGCGCACCAGGAGGCGACGGTGGCCAGCATCTGCGGGTCGACGTCGCCGGTGACCCGGTAGACACCGGGGGTGAGCTCGGCGGCCCGGGATCCGTCGGGCAGTGCCTTGAGCAGCGAGGCGAGGTCCAGGGCCGGGCGGCCGGTGAAGCGCAGGGTGTTCTCGGCGCCGCCCCGGCACAGCTGTTCGGGGGTGCCGTGGGCGATGACCCGGCCGGCGTCGATGATGGCGACCTCGTCGGCGAGCTGCTCGGCCTCGTCCATGTGGTGGGTGGTGAGGACGACGGTCACCCCGTCGGTCCGCAGTTCCCGTACGAGGTCCCAGGTGGCGCGGCGGGCCTGCGGGTCCAGGCCGGCCGTCGGCTCGTCCAGGAAGACCAGCTCGGGACGGCCGACCACGGCCATGGCGAGGGCCAGGCGCTGCTGCTGGCCGCCGGAGAGCCGGCGGTAGGGGGTCCGGCCGCAGCCGCCCAGCCCGAGCCGCTCGACCAGGCCGTTCACGTCGAGCGGGTCGGCGTACAGGCCGGCCATGTGGCGGAGCATCTCGACGGCGCGGGCGCCGGAGTAGATCCCGCCGGACTGGAGCATCACGCCGATCCGGGGGCGTAGGGCCGCGGCCTGGGCTATCGGGTCCAGGCCGAGGACGCGGACGGATCCGGCGTCGGGGCGGAGGTAGCCCTCGGCGGTTTCCACGGTGGTGGTCTTGCCCGCGCCGTTGGGACCGAGGACCGCGGTGACGGAGGACCGGCCGACGGTGAGGTCGAGGCCGTCCACCGCGGTCTTGGTGCCGTACCGCTTCACCAGTCCGCGGATCTGCACGGCGGGGTCGTTGCTCATGCGGGTGAGTCTACGGAGCGCGGAAAGGGGCTCTTCGTTGCGGGGTAGCGGTATTCCATCGCAATTACAACGGTCTTCCGGTGCCCTGATCCTGGATGGCCCAGCAGCGTTCAGTGATCTTTTCCGGAATTGGGGCCGCCCTGCGCCCGGAATCTCCGCGGGCGGAGGATTGCTGGTGGGGGCGGTGCGCGGGCGTAAATGGCGCCTGCCATGACAGCCGAGTGACAGCGGAGCGCTCCCCTCCGTTTAACTCTCCGTAGATAAATTAGGTAACCCTTAGTGATGGAGGCCACCAGGGGTGCCCGCGATCACGGCTTGTCTGGGCTCGCTTAATTACGCAACAATGGCGTTGTGAAAAACGGCGAACGGCTGACCGAGACCCCCCAGGGGGAGCTCGCGACCGGGGAGCGGTCCACCCGCAACCGGGTCGCGCGGTCCATCCTGGACCACGGTCCGTCCACCGTCGCCGACCTCGCCCAGCGTCTCGGCCTCACCCAGGCCGCCGTCCGCCGCCATCTCGACACGCTCGTCGCCGACGACGTGGTCGCACCCCGCGAGCAGCGCGTCTACGGCGCGCGCACCCGGGGCCGGCCCGCCAAGGTCTTCGTGCTCACCGACTGCGGGCGTGACGCCTTCGACCAGTCCTACGACTCCCTCGCCACGGACGCCCTGCGCTGGATCGCGCAGTCCGCGGGCGGCGGTGAGCAGGGCGAGGCGGCAGTGGCCGCCTTCGCGAAGGCGCGGCTGGACGCCCAGGCAGAGGCCTACCGGGCAGCAGTCGACGCGGCGGACCCCGCGGAGCGCACCGAGGCCCTTGCCAAGGCGTTGACCGTGGACGGGTACGCTGCTACGGCGAAGAGCGCTCCCGGTCCGCACAGCGGAGAACAGCTCTGTCAGCACCACTGCCCGGTCGCTCATGTCGCCGAGCAGTTCCCGCAGCTGTGCGAGGCGGAGACCGAGGTCTTCTCACGCCTGCTCGGGACGCATGTGCAGCGTCTCGCCACGATTGCCCACGGCGACGGGGTGTGCACCACCTTCATTCCGCGAAGCGCAGCACAGGCAACCACATCAGCATCTGGAAGCACGGCCGGGAGGAACCCCGCATGACCACGGAGACTGCTCACCCTGAACTTGAGGGTCTGGGCAAGTACGAGTACGGCTGGGCCGACTCCGACGCGGCCGGTGCCGCTGCCAAGCGCGGACTGAACGAGGACGTCGTCCGCGACATCTCCTCGAAGAAGAACGAGCCCGAGTGGATGCTGAAGCTCCGCCTCAAGGGCCTCAAGCTCTTCGACAAGAAGCCCATGCCGACCTGGGGCTCCGACCTCTCCGGCATCGACTTCGACAACATCAAGTACTTCGTGCGTTCCACCGAGAAGCAGGCCGCTTCCTGGGAGGACCTGCCCGAGGACATCAAGAACACGTACGACAAGCTCGGCATCCCGGAGGCGGAGAAGCAGCGCCTGGTCGCCGGTGTCGCCGCCCAGTACGAGTCCGAGGTCGTCTACCACCAGATCCGCGAGGACCTGGAGGAGCAGGGCGTCATCTTCGTCGACACCGACACCGCGCTGAAGGAGCACGAGGAACTCTTCAAGGAGTACTTCGGCACCGTCATCCCGGTCGGTGACAACAAGTTCGCCTCCCTGAACACCGCCGTGTGGTCGGGCGGCTCGTTCATCTACGTGCCCAAGGGCGTGCAGGTGGAGATCCCGCTCCAGGCCTACTTCCGTATCAACACGGAGAACATGGGCCAGTTCGAGCGGACGCTGATCGTCGTCGACGAGGACGCCTACGTCCACTACGTCGAGGGCTGCACCGCCCCGATCTACTCCTCCGACTCGCTGCACAGCGCCGTGGTCGAGATCATCGTGAAGAAGGGCGGCCGGTGCCGCTACACGACGATCCAGAACTGGTCGAACAACGTCTACAACCTGGTCACCAAGCGCGCCGTGGCGTACGAGGGCGCGACCATGGAGTGGATCGACGGCAACATCGGTTCCAAGGTCACCATGAAGTACCCGGCCGTCTACCTGATGGGCGAGCACGCCAAGGGCGAGACCCTCTCCATCGCCTTCGCGGGCGAGGGCCAGCACCAGGACGCCGGCTCCAAGATGGTCCACATGGCGCCGAACACCTCCTCCAACATCGTCTCCAAGTCGGTGGCCCGAGGCGGTGGCCGCACCTCCTACCGCGGCCTGGTCGAGATCGGCGAGGGCGCTGCCGGCTCCAAGAGCAACGTCCTGTGCGACGCCCTGCTCGTCGACACCATCTCCCGCTCGGACACGTACCCCTACGTGGACGTCCGCGAGGACGACGTGACCATGGGCCACGAGGCGACCGTCTCCAAGGTCTCCGACGACCAGCTGTTCTACCTGATGCAGCGCGGCATGTCGGAGTTCGAGGCCATGGCCATGATCGTGCGCGGCTTCGTCGAGCCGATCGCGAAGGAGCTGCCCATGGAGTACGCGCTGGAGCTCAACCGGCTGATCGAGCTGCAGATGGAGGGCTCGGTCGGCTAGTCCGGCCGCGGCCCGCCCGCAGCACAGGTCCCTTTGACGTGACGCAAGACGCAGGAAGAGAGCAAGACGACAGCCATGGCTGAGGCTCAGAACATCCCGGCAGGTTCGACCACTGCCGGCTCGATCGCGGTGGCCGCAGAGTCCACCGTCGCCACCCGGATGAGCGCGCCCCCGTCCTTCGACGTGGCGGACTTCCCCGTGCCCCACGGCCGCGAGGAAGAGTGGCGCTTCACCCCGCTGGAGCGGCTGCGTGGACTCCACGACGGCACGGCGACCGCCAACGGCACGATGAAGGCCCAGATCGACGCCCCCGAGGGCGTCACGGTGGAGTCGGTGGAGCGCGGCGACGCGCGCATCGGCAAGGCCGGCACCCCGGTCGACCGGATCGCCGCCCAGGCCTTCACCTCGTTCGCCAAGGCCACGGTCGTCACCGTGCCGAAGGAGACCGTCCTCACCGAGCCCGTGCGCGTCTCGCTGCACGGCGAGGGCGGCACCACCTTCGGCCACACCGTCTTCGACATCCAGGCCTTCGCCGAGGCGATCATCGTCATCGACCACACCGGTGACGGTGTGCGCGCCGCCAACGTCGACTTCCTGATCGGCGACGGCGCCAAGGTCACCGTCGTGTCCGTGCAGGACTGGGACGACACCGCCGTCCACTGCTCCCAGCACAACGCGCTGGTCGGCCGGGACGCCACCTTCAAGTCGATCGTGGTCACCTTCGGCGGCGACGTCGTACGCCTCCACCCGCGGGTCAGCTACGCCGGCCCCGGCGGCGAGGCCGAGCTCCTCGGCCTGTACTTCACCGACGCGGGCCAGCACCAGGAGCACCGCCTCCTGGTCACCCACGACGCCCCGCACTGCAAGTCCCACGTGGTCTACAAGGGCGCGCTCCAGGGCCAGGAAGCCCACGCCGTCTGGATCGGCGACGTGCTCATCCAGAAGAGCGCCGAGGGCACCGACACCTACGAGATGAACCGCAACCTCGTCCTCACGGACGGCGCGCGGGTCGACTCGGTGCCGAACCTGGAGATCGAGACCGGCGAGATCGTCGGCGCCGGCCACGCCTCCGCGACCGGCCGCTTCGACGACGAGCAGCTCTTCTACCTCCAGGCCCGCGGCATTACGGCCGACGACGCCCGCCGCCTGGTGGTGCGCGGCTTCTTCGCCGAGCTGGTCCAGCAGATCGGCGTCGCCGACATCGAGGAGCGGCTGATCGCGAAGATCGAGGCCGAACTCGAGGCGTCCGTCTGATGACCTATGTCAAGGCCTGTGCGCTGAGCGAGCTGGAGGAGGACACCCCGAAGCGGGTGGAACTCGACGGCACGCCGGTGTCCATCGTCTCCACCGACGGGGAGGTGTTCGCGATCCACGACATCTGCTCGCACGCGAACGTGTCCCTCTCGGAGGGCGAGGTCGAGGACTGCCAGATCGAGTGCTGGCTGCACGGGTCGTCCTTCGACCTGCGCACCGGCAAGCCCTCCGGCCTTCCCGCGACGCGCCCCGTCCCCGTTTACCCCGTAAAGATCGAAGGGGACGACGTGCTCGTCTCCCTCACCCAGGAGTCCTGAGGCACCCATGGCAACGCTTGAAATCCACGACCTGCACGTCTCCGTCGAAGCCGAGAACGGCCCCCGCGAGATCCTCAAGGGCGTCGACCTCACGGTGAAGCAGGGCGAGACGCACGCCATCATGGGCCCGAACGGCTCCGGCAAGTCCACCCTCGCGTACTCGCTGGCCGGTCACCCGAAGTACACCATCACCGGTGGCACCGTGACCCTGGACGGCGAAGACGTCCTGGAGATGTCCGTCGACGAGCGCGCCCGCGCCGGCGTCTTCCTCGCCATGCAGTACCCGGTCGAGGTCCCCGGTGTCTCGGTCTCCAACTTCCTGCGGACCTCCGCCACCGCCATCCGCGGCGAGGCCCCCAAGCTGCGCACCTGGGTGAAGGAGGTCAAGGAGGCCATGGAGCGTCTCTCCATGGACCCCGCCTTCGCCGAGCGCAACGTCAACGAGGGCTTCTCCGGCGGTGAGAAGAAGCGCCACGAGATCCTCCAGCTGGAGCTCCTCAAGCCGAAGATCGCGATCCTCGACGAGACCGACTCCGGCCTGGACGTCGATGCCCTGCGCATCGTCTCCGAGGGCGTCAACCGGGTGCGCGAGGGCGGCGAGGTCGGCACCCTGCTGATCACCCACTACACGCGCATCCTGCGCTACATCAAGCCCGACTTCGTGCACGTGTTCGCGAACGGCCGCATCGCCGAGTCCGGCGGCGCCGAGCTCGCCGACCAGCTGGAGGCCGAGGGCTACGACAAGTACGTGAAGGGTGGCGCGACCGCGTGACACAGCTGCCTGGCCTCCTCGACATCGAGGCGATCCGCAAGGACTTCCCCCTGCTGGATCGTGTGGTCCACGACGGGAAGAAGATCGTTTACCTGGACAACGCGGCGACCTCGCAGAAGCCGCGCCAGGTACTCGACGCGCTGAACGAGTACTACGAGCAGCACAACGCCAACGTCCACCGTGGCGTGCACGTGCTCGCCGAGGAGGCCACGGCGCTGTACGAGGGTGCCCGCGACAAGGTCGCCGCCTTCATCAACGCACCGAGCCGCGACGAGGTGATCTTCACCAAGAACGCCTCGGAGTCGCTCAACCTGGTCGCGAACATGCTCGGCTGGGCGGACGAGCCCTACAAGGTCGACGCTCAGACCGAGATCGCCATCACCGAGATGGAGCACCACTCCAACATCGTGCCGTGGCAGCTGCTCTCGCAGCGCACCGGCGCGAAGCTGAAGTGGTTCGGCCTCACCGACGACGGCCGGCTCGACCTGTCCAACATCGAAGAGGTCATCACGGAGAAGACGAAGATCGTCTCCTTCACGCTGGTCTCCAACATCATGGGCACGGTCAACCCGGTCGAGGCGATCGTCCGGCGCGCCCAGGACGTCGGCGCACTGGTGCTGATCGACGCCTCCCAGGCCGCTCCGCACATGCCGCTGGACGTGCAGGCCCTCGGCGCCGACTTCGTGGCCTTCACCGGCCACAAGATGTGCGGCCCGACCGGCATCGGCGTCCTCTGGGGCCGGCAGGAGCTCCTGGAGGACCTGCCTCCGTTCCTCGGTGGCGGCGAGATGATCGAGACCGTGTCGATGCACGCCTCGACGTACGCCCCGGCGCCCCACAAGTTCGAGGCGGGTACGCCCCCGATCGCCCAGGCCGTCGGCCTCGGCGCGGCCGTGGACTATCTGACCGCGATCGGCATGGACAAGATCGCCGCGCATGAGCACGCGATCACCGAGTACGCGATCAAGCGCCTCGCCGAGGTGCCCGACCTGCGGATCATCGGCCCCACCACGGCCGAGGACCGCGGCGCCGCGATCTCCTTCGTGCTCGGGGACATCCACCCGCACGACGTGGGCCAGGTCCTGGACGAGCAGGGCATCGCGGTCCGCGTGGGCCACCACTGCGCGCGCCCGGTCTGCCTGCGGTACGGAATTCCTGCGACCACGCGAGCGTCGTTCTACCTGTACTCCTCTCCGGCCGACGTCGATGCTCTGATCGACGGGCTGGAGCACGTACGGAACTTCTTCGGCTGACGAGGACGACGAGGACGGGACTTCGAGGCGCTGTGAAGCTGGATTCGATGTACCAGGAACTGATCCTGGACCACTACAAGCACCCGCACGGGCGTGGCCTGCGCGACGGCGACGCCGAGGTGCACCACGTCAACCCGACCTGCGGTGACGAGATCACGCTGCGCGTGAAGTACGACGGCCAGACGCTGACCGACGTCAGCTACGAGGGCCAGGGCTGCTCCATCAGCCAGGCCAGTGCCTCCGTACTGAACGAGCTGCTCGTCGGCAAGGAGCTCGCCGAGGCGCAGAAGATCCAGGGTGCTTTCCTGGAGATGATGCAGTCCAAGGGGAAGATCGAGCCCGACGAGGCGATGGAGGAGGTGCTGGAGGACGCGGTGGCGTTCGTCGGCGTCTCCAAGTACCCGGCGCGCGTGAAGTGTGCTCTGCTGAGTTGGATGGCGTGGAAGGACGCGACCGCCCAGGCCCTGGGCGATGGCGCGGAGAGGAAGACGGCATGACCGAGAACGCGACGCCCGAGGCGTCGATCAAGCCGGCCACCGAGGACGAGGTCCGCGAGGCCCTCTACGACGTGGTCGACCCCGAGCTGGGCATCGACGTCGTCAACCTGGGCCTGATCTACGGCATCCACATCGACGACGCGAACATCGCGACCCTGGACATGACGCTGACCTCGGCGGCCTGCCCGCTGACGGACGTGATCGAGGACCAGGCCAAGTCGGCGACCGACGGCATCGTCAGCGAGCTCCGGATCAACTGGGTCTGGATGCCGCCGTGGGGCCCGGACAAGATCACCGATGACGGCCGTGAGCAGCTGCGCGCGCTCGGCTTCAACGTCTGAGTCTGCCCCTGATCATGGAGAAGGCCCCCGGCACACGGTGCCGGGGGCCTTCTCCATGCCGGGCTACGGGCGGGCCGGCGGCTGCGCCGAGGTGTTGGCGGCGAGCAGGCCGGAGATTAGGTCCTCCCGGCGGATGCGCTGGTCGACGTAGAGCAGTGCGGTCGCCAGCTGCGACAGCGTGGGGAAGATCAGCTGGCTGAGGGCGCTGCCGGCCACCGAGAACAGCACGTAGAACGTGATCAGGATGACCATCCCGGCCGCGATGTCGGTGTCCGGGCCGGTCATGGCGAGGGCCGGGAACAGGAACAGGATGCCGAACAGGCTGAACACGAGCTGGATGACATAGGCCATGACCATGGCCACCAGCGCGATGAGCACGCTGATGCCGAAGATCCGCCACCAGCTGTTGCGGACCAGCTTCGCCGAGCGCCGCATGGCGGTGACCGGGCCCACTTCCTCGCAGACGGCGGCGGCCGTCGCCAGGCCGTAGCGGATCCAGATCCACACGGCGAACGGGAAGCCGACCAGGAGCAGTACCAGCGGCAGCAGCGTCACGAAGTTCACGGAGCCGTCGGCGTCGGCTCCGTCCGCCTCGGCCGCGACGGACAGCGGGATGCCGATGAGGAGGAATGCCGCCAGCGGCAGCATGGCCAGCAGTCCGGTCAGCAGGGTGACGCCGAGCACGGAGGCGGTCCGGGCCTTGGCCCGGAGGAACAGCGTGCCGATGGTGATCGACCGGCCGATCACCGCTTCCTGGACGAGGACGGGCATGGCGGCGCTGGTCAGCGACAGGCCCACCAGGGCCACCCCGAGGGCGATCACGCCGAGCGGGATGAAGGTGGCCAGTACCGGTACGAGGTCCTCCCTCGGCGGGTCCTGGCCGTAGCCGGGGTCGAAGACCGGGTCCAGATGGCTCCAGGTGATGGCCAAGCCGATCGCGCCGAGGGCGATGATGACGAGCAGCGTGGCGAACTGCACGGCCAGGACGAAGCCGATGAGCTGCTTCCAGTGGCGGCCCAGGGTGCTGAATGCCGCGCCGAAGATGTCCCCGAGGCCCAGCGGCCGGAGCGGGATCACCCCGGGGCGCGGCGGCAGGGGCGGCATCCAGCCGCCGCCCCACTGATGGGCGCCGTAGGGCGCGCCCGGGTACGGCGCGCCCGGGTACGGACCGCCCGGGTACGGACCGCCCGGGTGCGGACCGCCCGGGTGCGGACCGGCGCCGGGGTACGGCGGGCCGCCCGGGTATGGCGCGCCGCCCGGGTATGGCTCGGCCGTCGGCGGCTGGCCAGGCTGCCCCGATTGTTCCGGGGTTTCCCGCCCCTCGTTCTGCGACACGTTGTACTCCGTTGTGAGTCCCGTCCCCTGATGTGCGACGACACCGTATCCCAGGCCGATACGTACAGCTGTACGCATCGTTGTGTACAGTCGTACGTATGCCTTACGTACTGCTTGCCGCGGCCATCGCCGCCGAGGTCGCCGGAACCACCGCCATGAAATACAGCGAGGGATTCTCCAAGCTGTGGCCCTCGCTCGGCACCGTGCTGGGCTACGTCATCGCCTTCTCCCTGCTCGCGCAGACCCTGAAGACGATGTCGGTCGGCACCGCCTACGCCATCTGGGCCGGGGTCGGCACCGCGGCCATCGCCGCGATCGGCATGCTCTTCCTGGGCGAGGCGGCCACCGCCGCCAAGATCGCCGGGATAGCGCTGGTGATAGGCGGGGTGGTCCTGCTCAATCTCGGCGGGGCGCACTGATGGCAGGGGTGCGGCGGTACGACCCGGACCGGCGGGAGCGGATCATCGACGCGGCGATCCGGGTGGTCGGTGCGAAGGGCATCGCCGGGCTCAGCCACCGCAGCGTGGCCGCCGAGGCCGACGTACCGCTCGGCTCGACCACCTACCACTTCAAGACCCTCGACGAACTCCTGGTGGCAGCCCTGCGCCGGGCCAACGAGGGCTTCGCGGCCATGGTCGCGGCCCACCCGGCCCTGTCCGACCCGACCGCGGACCTGGCCGGGGCGATCGCCCGGCTGCTCGGCGAACTCCTCGCGGCCGACCGGGCCCGCGCGGAACTCGAGTACGAGCTGTACCTCGCGGCCCTGCGCCGCCCGGCACTCCGCCCGGTGGCGGCGGAATGGTGCGAGGCGATGGCCGAGGCCCTGTCGGAACACGTGGACCCGGTCACGGCCCGCGCCCTGGTGGCGGTGATGGACGGCATCACCCTCCAGGTCCTGCTGACGGACGCGGCATACGACGAGGCGTACACCCGCGAGATCCTGTCCCGGGTGCTCGGCACTCGGTGACCGGCCCGCGCGACGCGGGCCAGGCCGCCGGTCAGGCTGTGCGGCGGACCGCAGACAGGGCCGCCGTGACGCTTGCCTCGATGTCCGGGACCGGGTACAGCACCTCCTGGACCGTCCGGTCCTGGCTCACCACCAGGGTCGCCCGCTTCAGCCGGCTCACCCCCGACGCCCGGAACGTCGGCAGCCGCAGGGCCGCCGTCAGGCTCAGGTCGGCGTCCGAGAGCAGCGGGAAACGGAGGCGTTCGTGTTCGGCGAACTCCCGCTGTTCGTCGGGGCGCTGCGTGGACACCCCGTGGACCGTTGCGCCGGCCGCCGTGAACTCCGCCAACTGGTCCCGGTAGGTGCAGGACTCCAGAGTGCAACCCCTGGCCCCGGGGATGCCGGCCCAGCCGGGCGGGTAGGCCTCGGCTCGGGCGTACGCGCCGGGGAAGCAGTACAGGACGGTGTACGCGGTGTCCTGCGCCACCGGGTCCCGCAGCTCGCCGAACCGGTCCGGCAGCAGCAGCTCCGGCAGCCGGGTGCCGCGCAGCGCGTGCACGCGGGCCGCCTCACGCGAGGCCTCGTCGGTGGTCGCCGTCATCTCTCCCTCTCCCAGAACCCAGGTGTCTCCCCAGTCCTGGAGGGCGACCAGGACCGGCAGCAGCGCCCGGCCGCGCGGGGTCAGCCGGTACGCGTGCCGCACCGGACGCTCCTGGTACGGCTCCCGCACCAGCACCCCCGCCTCCACCAGCAGCTTCAGCCGCTCGGCCAGCACCTTCCGGGAGACGCCCAGCTCGCGCTGGAACTCCTCGAAGCGGTCCAGGCCGCGTGCCGCGTCGCGCACGATCAGCAGCGTCCACCAGTCGCCCACCACATCCAGTGCCTGCGCGATGGAGCAGTCGGCGTCGCCGAGATGCGTGCGCTGGGCCATGGGGACCTCCTTAGTCCGTTGACCCGAGGCTGTCATGCTGACACAGTCAGTTCCCAAAAGGAACTGACTCGTGCATTGGTAGGGGGAGAGACGTGTGCGCCAGGGGTTCAAGGACGTACCGCGGGCGGTGTGGCTGCTCTCGGCCGGGGTGTTCGTCAACGCCGTGGTCAGCCTCACCTTCGTCTTCGTCTTCCTCTACCTGACCGGCCCGCGCGGTCTCGGCGCCGGCACCGCCGGCCTGCTCACCGGCATCGGCGGCCTCGGCACGGTGGCCGGCAACTTCACCGGCGGCTGGTTTGGGGACCGGTTCGGCCACCGCAGGGTGTTGCTCGCCGCCGCCGCGGTGGCCGGGCTGCTCCTGATGAGCCTCCCGCTGCTGCCGACCGTGCTGCTGTACGTCGCCCTGCCCGTCGCCGAGTACGCCACCGGCGTCATCCGCGCCGCGAACTCCGCCCTGGTCGCGGTGATAGTGCCGGAGGGGGCCCGGCGCCAGTCCTTCGCCGTCATCCGCTGCGTCGCCAACGGCGGCTTCGCGCTGGGCCCGCCGCTCGGCGCCCTGGTCGCCACCGGACTCTCGTACGACTGGCTGTTCGTCGCCGACGGGCTCGGCACCCTCTTCCTCGCCGGGTGGACCGCCCGGGTGGTTCCGGCGCGCGGTGCCGCCCGCCCGGGCGCGGGCGCGGGACCGGATGGGGGCCGGGGCCGCGGCGGGGTCTGGCGGGAGCTCCGCGCCCGGCCTGCCGTACTCGTCCTCCTCGCCGCCGTCCTGGTCGTGGACCTCGTCTACCGGCAGCAGTACTTCACCTTCCCGGTCTTCCTCGCCGACCACGGCCTCGACATCGGCGCCTTCGGGCTGATCATCGCGCTGAACGGCGCGATCATCCTGCTCCTCGAACTGCCGGCCGCCGTCGCCCTCCGCGACCGCCCGCCGCTGCGGATCATCGGCACCGGGCTGCTGCTGGTCGGGGCGGGGTATGCGGCCCTGCTCGGCGGCGCGGGCGTGGCCACCGCCGTCGCCATGATGGTGCTGCTCAGCCTGGGCGAGATCCTGTACAAAACCACCGCCACCGCGTACGTCGCCGACCAGGCGCCCGAGCACGCGATCGGGCGGTTCCAGAGCCTGTACGCGGGGGTGTCGATCAGCGGTGTGGTGCTCGGCGCCCCGATCGGCGGCGCCCTCTACGCGGCTGCGCCGGGTCTGCTCTGGCCGCTGTGCGCGCTGGCGGCGGGCCTGGCCGGCGCGGCCGTCCTGGGCATGTCCGTACGGTCGGACCGCCGGGCGGCGCGACACGCGGCACGACCGGCACATGAGACCGGTTCGCAACCGCGGGCCGTCGCCGGTTAGGTTTCGGACATGACTGCTACGCGTACCACCGGCGCCGTCGCCGCCGGACTTGCCACCATCACCCCCGACGGCACCGTCCTCGACACCTGGTTCCCCGCCCCCGAGCTGGTCGAAGAGGCCGGCCCGGCCGGCACCGAGCGCCTCACCGCCGAGCGCGCGGTCGAGCTCCTCGGCGCCGCCGCGGCCAAGGCGATCCGCTCGGACGCGGTCCGCGGGGTCGAGGTCGTAGCCGTCCGCACGGTCATCTCCTCCCTGGAGGACAAGCCGCTGGACGCGCACGACGCGTACCTGCGCCTGCACCTGCTGAGCCACCGCCTGGTCAAGCCGCACGGCCAGAACCTGGACGGCGTGTTCGGCCTGCTGACCAACGTCGCCTGGACCTCGCTGGGCCCGGTCGCTGTCGACCAGGTCGAGACCGTCCGCCTCAACGCCCGTGCCGAGGGCCTGTACCTCCAGGTCACCTCGATCGACAAGTTCCCGCGGATGACGGACTACGTCGCCCCGAAGGGCGTACGCATCGCCGACGCCGACCGGGTCCGGCTGGGTGCGCACCTCGCCGAGGGCACCACCGTCATGCACGAGGGCTTCGTCAACTTCAATGCGGGCACCCTCGGCACCTCCATGGTCGAGGGCCGCATCTCCGCGGGCGTGGTGGTCGGCGACGGCTCCGACATCGGCGGCGGCGCCTCCACGATGGGCACCCTGTCGGGCGGCGGCAAGCAGATCATCTCGATCGGCGAGCGCACCCTCATCGGCGCCGAGGCGGGCGTCGGCATCGCGCTGGGCGACGAGTGTGTCGTCGAGGCCGGTCTGTACGTGACCGCGGGCACCCGCGTCACCCTCCCGGACGGCCAGATCGTCAAGGCCCTGGAGCTCTCCGGCGCCAACAACATCCTCTTCCGCCGCAACTCGGTCACCGGCGCGGTCGAGGCCCGCCCGTACAAGGCGACCTGGGGCGGCCTGAACGAGGTCCTCCACAGCCACAACTGAGGCCGGGCCCCGGCGGCTCCGGCTCCGGCTTTCGGCACCGAAACGCCCTCCTGCCTCGGCAGGAGGGCGTTCTGCGTTCTGGGTTCGGCGGTCAGTGCTGCGGGAAGGCGCGGATCAGGCCCGCGAAGGCCTCCTTCTCGGCCTCGGTGAGTTCCACCGACTCCATCGGGTGGGCGGAGGAGGTCCGCTGGGCCGGGATCACCGAGGGGCCCTTGAAGACGGCCGACGGCTCGGCGGGGCGGGAGCGGCCATTCCGCCGCAGGTGGCCGAGGCCCACGATCCAGACGAGGACGGCCGCGACCAGGATCGCGAGGCCGATTTGCTGGACCGGGGAGATGGAGGGGAACACACGGTCCTCCAAACGGGAGTGCGAGTGGGAAAAGATCGTGCGTGGGGACACTCAACACCACAAAACGCCCGCTGAGTAGAGCTGTGTCCAGGATCACGCCCCGGCCCGGGCACGGCCGAGGGCCCCGGCCGGGACGGCGGCCGGGGCCCTGACTCCACCCGTCGTGACTACGGGCGGAAGCGCAGCACCTGCGGGTCGTGGTCGCTGTTCTGGTCCGCGAACTCCGCGTTGATGTGGACGCTGTCGTAGCTGAAGCCCTTGATCGCCGGGCTGGTCAGGATCTGGTCCAGCACCTGCGAGTTGCCCTGGAAGACGTACGAGTAGCGCTCCGACTTCGGCAGCGAGTTGACCGCCGCGTACAGCGCCCCGCCGTCCGTCAGCGCCTTCGTCGTCTCCGAGAACTCGAAGTCGTTGATGTCACCGAGGACGACGACGTTCGCGTTCTTCTGCGCCGCCAGGATCTCCTTGACGAAGCCGTTCACGGACTGAGCCTGCAGCAGCCGCTTGGCCTCCGAGGACCGCACCGGCGGCTGGTGGTGCGAGGTCAGGCTCTCGTCCCCGCCCTTGGAGCCGAAGTGGTTGGCGATCACGAAGACGGTCTTGCCGCGGAAGACGAACTCGCCGGCCAGCGGCTTGCGGCTGTTCTCCCAGGCGGCGTTCGCCGGGTCGATGCGCCCGGGGGAGTGGGTGAGGGCGGCCTTGCCCTGCTCCTGCACCACAGCGGTCGCGGTCGCCGCGTCACCGGGGGCCCGCTCGGTGAACGAGACCCGCTCGGGGTTGTAGAGGAACACCTGGCGGATGTTGCCGCCGGGCTCGCCGCCGTCCTTGTTGTTCTCCGGGTCGATGGTGCTCCACCGGTAGGCGGGGCCGCCGGCGGCCTTGATGGCCTCGGTGAACTTGGTCAGGGTCTGGTCTGCCGAAACGATTCCGTCGTTCTTGGCACCCGTGTTGTCCTGGATCTCCTCCAGGGCCAGCACGTCGGGCGAGGCCAGGTTCTCGACGACCGCCTTCGCCAGCGCGTCGAACTTCTCCTGCGGGTCGCTCGGGTCCAGGTTCTCGACGTTGTACGTCGCCACCGCGAGCTCGTTCGCGCTCTGCGCCTTGGTCTTCTCGGGCTGCAGGCCCTTGGACTGCACGGTGCCCAGGGCGCGGGCCGCCAGGGTGTAGCCGCCGAACTGGTTGAAGTCCAGCGGGCCCTCGGTGGTGCCGGTCAGCCGGTCGCCGACGTTCGCCACCGGGAAGGGCTGCTGGGCCAGCGGGGTGAGCTGCTGGATCATCAGCCGGCCGGTGTTCTGGGACTCGTACGAGCCGTAGAGGGTGCCGCCGCGGCGGGTGTTGTTCTCCCAGCCCTTCACGGTGACCCACAGGTCCGCGTACGGGGAGGTGGCGCCGACCACGCGGGAGGTACCGATCTTGACGCTGGTGCCCTCCAGGGACTCGTAGTAGTCCAGGGCGTAGCGGGAGGGCTCCAGGGTGAGGCCGTTGATGCTGCCCGCGGCGGCCTGGTCGCCGGCGGGGGCGTACTCGGCGGGCACCGAGTACTCGTTGATGTGCACGGCCTCCGGCAGCGGGTTGCCCGAGGAGGCCACGGTCACGGTGGGCTTGGAGATCTGGGTCACCGACTGGTTGCCGGAGTTCAGGCCGCCGGGGACGTACTCGCCCACCAGGCCCGAGACCTTGACGGCGTCGCCGACGGCCACGGTGGGGACGGAGCTGGTGAAGACGAAGACGCCTTCGCTGGTCGCGTCGTTGTCGTCGGCCTGCGGGTCCTGGATCCAGAAGCCGCGCGAACCGTAGGTCCGGACGCCGGTCACGATGCCTTCGACATCGGCGACCTGCTTGCCGACCAGGGGCGATATGCGGGTGGTGCCCTGGATGTCGTGGATGCGTACCGAGTCGGCAGACGCGGCGCCTTCGGCCGCGTCGGCGGAGCCCGCGAGCAGGCCGGTGGCGAGTGCAGACGCCACGACGGCCGCGACAGCGGCGGAACGGGTATGCGAGGAACGCATGGGCAGGACTCCGGAGGTTTGGATGAGAGGACGAGGAAATGAGGGCATACGGGGTGGCGGTGCGATCTGCGAGAGATCTACGCGCGTCAATTTCCTGTCTGAGCAGCCCACTTGTCAAGGTCTCCAGGGGATACGGCAGGCAACTGTCGGATGAACCCACGTCATCGGCTCGCCAGGGGGATCCGGAATGCGTCTACCCTGGACCGCTGTCCCCCCCACCTGCCGTTTGTTTTGCGAGGAGTGCCCCCCATGTCCGCAGAGTCGCATCCCCTGCTGCCGCCGGTACGGCTGCACGCCGAGGCGGAACTGGCCCGTGACGCCCTCGCGACCCCCCTGCTGTCCGCCGCCGTACGGCTGGCCCGCTGGGCCGGTCCCGGCACCCGGGTCGGCGCCGGCGGCGAACTCCTCGACGAGCAGCTGCCCGAAGCGGCCGAGCTGCTGGGGCTCGGTGCGGACCCGGACGGTCCGGCGTACGCGAGCCAGGCCTGGCGGGTCGCCGTCGATGCCGGCCTGGTGGAGGTGACCGAGCCGGAGGACGTCGAACGGGACGCCGACGAGGGCGGATTCGCGAGCGCCGAGCCCGGCGAGGACCTGGCCCTGGTGACCGGCGGCGCCCCCGGGGACGTACTGGACCTGTGGCTCGCCGCCCTCGACTCCGTCCTCGCGGACGCAGCGGTACCGGACCTGGAGGACCTGGTCGACGCCCTCGACGCGGGCGGCGAGATCGACTTCGAGCAGCTGGACTGGGACCCGCAGCGCGAATCGGACTTCCTGGACGGGGTGCTCGCCAACCTCTACCTGCTCACGGTCTCGGAGGGCGGGGCGGGCGAAGGGCCGGTGCCGCTGCCCGTGCTCGCGGCCTCCATGGTGGTGCCCGAGGACATGGGCGAACCCACCGAAGAGGTCCTGGAGCAGGTGTCCGACGCGATGATGCGGCTGGACGACCAGTTCCGGCAGCTGGAGCCGATCGGGCTGGTCGAGTTCTGGCCGGTGGACGAGGCGCTGATGGCGGAGGCCGACGACGAGGAGTTCGCCGAGTTCGCCGCCCCGGGCGGCGCGGACGAGGAGGACGTCTCCCGGTACGGGCTGGTCCGGCTCACCCCGCTCGGTCTGTACGGGATCCGCGCGCGGATGCAGGAGGCCGGGGTCGAGGCCCCCGCCGTCGGTGATCTTGCGGACAAGGGCGCCGACGCGCTGCTCGATGCGGTGTCCGGGTTCTCCGAGACCACCGCGCAGGCCGAGATCGAGCTGTGGCTGGCGGCCGGACGGGAACGGCCGGCCGCGGTCGCCGAGCTGCTGGCCGCCGCCCGGGGCGGGGACGAGGGCGGGCCGCTGCGCCGGCTGCGCTGCCAGCAGGCACTGTCGCTGGCGGGCGGCCATGTGGGGGGCGGTGCGGTCGGTGCCGGTGCGGCCGGTATCGGTGCCGGTGCCGGTGCCGGTGCCGGTGCCGAGGTCGAGCCGGTGGTGCGGGCCGTGCTCGACGATCCGGAACTCGGGGGTCTGGCCCGGGTCTGGCTCGCCGAGCAGGGCGCGGCCGACATTCCCGCCCCCACCGAGACGATGGTCTTCTGGCTCACCCTGGACACCCTCGCCGCCCAGCTGGGGGCCGGCGGGGAGACGGACGAGCTGTCCGGGCTGATGGCGAGTCTGACCGACCGCCACAGCGGTTTCTTCGACACCGTGTGGCGGGTGGAACACCCGGCCACGGCCGAGGTGCTGGAGGCGATGGGCCGGCTGCACCCGGACCGGAAGGCCGCCAAGGAGGCCCGCAAGGCCGCGTTCAAGGCCCGGTCCCGGCACTCGTAACGCGCCGTTTTCCGGCCGGAGTTCGCCATTCCGGCCACCGGCAAGGGGACGCCCGGCGGTCGTGGGGAATTCAGCGGCCGTTCACGTGCGGGCGGGAAGGTGTGCGCCGACCGCACGACAGGCGCACCAACTCCCCACCCCTGGAGAACCGATGCCGCTCAGCCGTAGAGATTTCGCCGCCCGTTCCGTCCTCGCCGGTGCGGGAGTCGCCCTCACCGGGACGGTCGGTGCCCTCGCCACCGCGCCGGGGGCGCTGGCGGCCGACGAGAGCACCCTGCGCGACGAGCACGGCCGGCCCTGCGCACCGGGGTACGGCCCGCTGCTCCCCGACCCGGCGGGCCTGCTGGCCCTGCCGGCCGGCTTCTCGTACCGGGTGCTCACGCACAGCGGTGTCACCCGGCTGGACTCCGGCGAGTACACCCCCTCCAACCACGACGGCACCGCCGCCTTCGCCGGCCACCGCGGGGTGACCCTGCTGGTCAACAACCACGAGCTGAAGGGTGCCCGGTCGAACTGGGAGCACCCGGTGCCGCTCACCGAGGGCCTGGTCTACGATCCGGCCGCGGCCGGCGGCTGCACCGTCGTCGAGGTCCGGCGCGGCGGCGAGGTGGCCGAATGGGTCGGCATCGCCGGTACGTCGACCAACTGCGCCGGTGGCGCCACCGCCTGGGGCACCTGGCTGACCTGCGAGGAGAACTCGGACCAGGCCGGCAAGAACGGCATGACCAAGGACCACGGCTATTGCTTCGAGGTCGACCCCCACGACCGCCGTGCCAACCGGGACCCCAAGCCGATCAAGGCCTTCGGGCGGTATGACCACGAGGCCGTGGTGATCGACCCGAAGCGGGGCGACGCCTACCTGACCGAGGACGCCTCCGGCCCCAACGGGCTGCTCTACCGCTGGACCCCGCCCCAGGGCTTCCGGCACGGGCGCGGCCGGCTGCGCACCCTCGCCGACGACGCGGGCGTGCTGTCCGCAGCCAAGTGCTTCGACAGCTCCGGCCGACAGGTGGACGACCTCTCGCGGGCCACCCGGATCGGCACGGTCTACGGGGTCGACTGGGTTCCGGTGCCGGACCGGGACGCGCGGACCGTGCCGGTGCGCAAGCAGTTCGCGGACGGGGCCGTCACCCGGGCCCGCAAGCTGGAGGGCATGTGGTGGGCCGACGGGGGCGCGTACTTCGTCTCCTCGTACGCCCGGGAGGAGAGCCCGGGTGCCGCACACGACGGCCAGGTGTGGTTCTACGACCCGAAGCGGCGCACCGTTCGGCTGACCGTCCTCCTCGGGGTGAACGCCGACCCGGCCGCTGACGGCGGTTACGACGGGCCCGACAACATCACGGTCTCCCCGTACGGCGGGCTGATCATCGCCGAGGACGGTGCGGGTCTGCAGCACCTCTTCGGAGCCACGGAGTCGGGGCGCACCTATCCGCTGGCGCGCAACGACCTGAACATCGGGACCGCGGAGGAGCCGGAGTTCTCCGAGTTCACCGGGGTCTGCTTCTCGCCGGACGGACGCACCCTGTTTGCCAACGTCCAGGACCCGGGGATCATGCTGGCGATCACCGGGCCGTGGCGGCGCAAGCACTGAGGCAGACCCGCTCGGCGCCCGCCCTTGAACAGCGGCGCCGAGCGGCTGGGCGGGCGCTCAGCGGGCCGAGCTGCCGGCCACCTCTGCGTGGTCGGCGGCGGCCCACTCGGCGAGGAGGAACTCGTACGCCGCCGAGGGCCACTCCTCGCCCTCCGACCGGGTCTCGACCAGGTGCCGTATCGCCGCGTTCGCCTCAGCGGCGGACGGGCGGGCGGGACCCGGGGGCGATGGCGTCTCGTACATGCATCCAAGGCTACGGGCGGGCACTGACAGCTACCTCCGGATAAGGGGTGTGGTGGGTCACCCTGGGTGACCCACCACTGCGCCAGGGGAGCGTCAAGGGGCCCGCCCACCTGCTCAGAGAGCCTGGGCTGCGGGCTTCACCATCCCCCGCACTGTGCGGGACTTCACAAACTCGCCCATGGCCGTCATCTCCCATTCGCCGGAAAACTGCTTGATCAGCTTGGCCATCATCACGCCGGTCTGGGGCTCGGCGGTGGTGAGGTCGAAGCGGACCAGCTCCTCGCCGGTGGCCGCGTCCATCAGGCGGCAGTAGGCCTTGGCCACCTCCGTGAACTTCTGGCCGGTGAAGGAGTTCACCGTGAACACCAGGCCGGTGGCCTCCGCGGGCAGCCGGCCCAGGTCCACGACGATGACCTCGTCGTCCCCGGCGCCCTCGCCGGTGAGGTTGTCACCCGAATGCTTGACCGCCCCGCCCAGGATGGACAGCCGGCCGAAGTAGCAGCTGTCCAGGTGATTGCGCTGCGGACCGTACGCAATGACGGAGGCGTCGAGGTCGATGTCCCGGCCGCGGTACGCGGGCTCCCAGCCGAGGCCCATCTTGACCTGGGACAGCAGCGGCTTGCCGCCCTTGACCAGGGACACCGTCTGGTTCTTCTGGAGGTTGACCCGGCCCTTGTCCAGGTTGATCTTCCCGGCGCCGAGGGTGGGGGCGGCCGGGGGAGCGGGCGGGGCCGGCGGGATGGGGGCCGCGGGCGCGGCGACCGGAGCCGGGGTGACGGGGGGCGCGGGCGCGGCCACCGGGGCCGCGGGAGCCGCCGGGGCGGCGGGCTCCTCCTCCACCGAGACGCCGAAGTCGGTGGCGATGCCGGCCAGGCCGTTTGCATACCCCTGGCCGACGGCGCGGACCTTCCAGACCCCGCCCCGCTGGTAGACCTCGACCACCACGAGCGCGGTCTCGGTGCCCAGCTGCGGCGGGGTGAAGGTGGAGATCACCGCTCCGCCGTCCGCGTTGCGCACCGTCGCCGTCGGCTCGATGCCCTGGAAGGTCTGCCCGGCGGCGTCCGGGCTGGCGGTCACCACGATCCGCTCGATGCCCGGCGGCACCGCGCTCGTGTCCACGGTGATCGAGTCCGGTGCCGCGCCGCCGCCGGACCGGTAGGTGACACCGGGCCCGGACGGCTGGTTGTAGAAGATGAAGTCGGCGTCGGAACGGACCTTGCCGTCCGCGGTGAGCAGCAGCCCCGATACATCGAGCCGTACCGGAGCGGCCACGTCCACCGTCACGCGGACGGCGTTGAGCGGCAGGTTCGAACCAGGGGTCATAGCGGTCATGCCCGCTCAACGACCGAGGTACCTTTGCCGTTCCCTTACCCTTTGGAGCAATTCAGCGGCGGCCGGTGTTGCGCGGATGGTTCTTCGCGGTGCGCTCGTTGCCGAACTTGTACGCGCCGGTCCACCGGGCCATCACCAGCTGCGCGTCCCCGGACTCGACCTCGGCCAGGAACTTCTCCGCCCGCCCGCCGCGCAGCGTTCCGGCGGCGCGGCCCTGATGGGTGATGAGCACGCTTTTGTCGGTGCGCTGTTCGTAGGTGAATCCATGGGGTCTCGGCATGGGCCGAAGCCTGCCGCGCGCCGGGCGCGGCAGGCAACGGAATTACCGCCGGAGGGGGCCCTAAGGGGTGACCCGGCGGGGCAGCCCGAGCGGGTTGGCGTCCCGCAGCTCCGGCGGAAGCAGCGGGTCCGGCACCGACTGGTACGCCACCGGGCGCAGCCAGCGCTCGATGGCGGTGCCGCCGACCGAGGTGGAGTGGGAGGTCGCGGCCGGGTACGGGCCGCCGTGGTGCTGGGCGGGCGCCACCGCCACGCCGGTCGGCCATGCGTTCACCACCACCCGTCCGGCCAGCCGGGTGACCCGGTCGATCAGCTCGGTCGCCGGGCCGGGTCCGCCCGCGGTCTCGGCCGCCGACAACTGGAGGGTGGCGCTCAGGTTCCCGGGGAGCCGGTCCAGGACCGTGGCCGCCTCGTGCTGGTCGGCGTACCGGGCGAGGACGGTCACCGGGCCGAAGCACTCCTCCAGGAGCAGTCCGTACGCCGGGTCGGCGAGCCGTCCGGCAGGCACCGAGAGGAAGCCGGCAGCGACCGTGTGCCCATCGCCCGCACCGTCACCCGCGTCGGGGCCCGGGCCGGCGGCGACGGGGGCGGTGACCTCGGGCAGTGCCGCCCGCTCGGCCACTCCGGAGACGAAGCCGTCCCGCATCCGGTGGTCGAGCAGCACCCCGGGGGCGGTGCCCGCGAGGTCCTTGGCCAGGGCCTCGGCGAGCCGGTCGCCGTCCGGGCCCGCCGGCACCAGCACCAGGCCGGGCTTGACGCAGAACTGGCCGACGCCGAGGGTGACCGAGCCCGCGAGGCCGGTGCCGATCTCCTCGGCGCGTTCGGCGGCGGCGGACGGGGTCACCACGACCGGGTTGAGGGAGCCGAGCTCGCCGTGGAACGGGATGGGCACCGGCCGGGCCGCGGCTGCGTCGAACAGAGCCCGCCCGCCCCGGATGGAACCGGTGAATCCGGCGGCGGCCACCAGCGGATGGCGGATCAGGTCCAGGCCGGCCTCGAAACCGTGGACCACGGCGACCACGCCCTCCGGCAGCCCGGCGGCAACGGCCGCCCGGCGCAGCAGCGATCCGCACAGCTCGGAGGTGGCGGGGTGATCGGGGTGGGCCTTGACCACGACGGGGCAGCCGGCGGCCAAGGCGCTCGCCGTGTCCCCGCCGGGCACCGAGAAGGCCAGCGGGAAGTTGGAGGCGGCGTACACGGCGACCACGCCGAGCGGCACCTTGTAGCGGCGCAGGCCGGGCCGCGGCGGGGTGAGCTCCGGGGCGGGGTGGTCGATCCGGATGTCGAGGTAGGAGCCCTCCTCGACGGCATCGGCGAAGGCGCGCAACTGGTAGGTGGTACGGGCCAGCTCACCGGTGAGGCGGGCGGTCCCGAGGGCGGTCTCGGCGTCGGCCGTGCGGACGACAGCCTCGGCGGATCCGTCGAGCAGGTCCGCGGCGGCGCGGAGGAAGGCGATCCGCGCGGTGCGGTCGGCGAGCGCGGCGCGGGTGGCGTGGGCCGCGCGTACGGCTTCGTCCAGGTCCTGGGGTGTGGCCTCGGCCGCAACCTGCTCGCGCTGCTTCCCGGTGCGGGGGTCCACACTCCAGACTGGTGTTGCTGCCATGCCCACTGCCTCCTGGATCGTTCAGTATTCTGAACGCCGTTCTGGTGGATGAATGATCGAACCTGCTGCGGACTCTATTTCCGCGTCCACCGGGTGAGCAAGGGCACCCCTCGGCATCAAGAGGTGCCAAAGGGCGACAGAGGGGAAAGGCAGTCGATGACCACAGCGGAGACGGCGGGCGCGCCGGCCACGGCACCGGTCAAGTCGGCGGTGCGCACGGTCCTGTTGCTGGAACACTTCGCGGCCCGGCCCGGACTGCACAGCCTGGCCGACATCCAGAACGACCTCGGACTGCCCAAGTCCAGCCTGTACATGCTGCTGCGCACCCTGGTGGACCTCGGCTGGGTGGAGACCGACACGAGCGGCACGCGCTACGGCATCGGCGTACGGGCCCTGCTGGTCGGGAGCTCGTACATCGACGGGGACGAGGTCGTGGCGGCGGCCCGGCCCACCCTGGACCGGCTCTCGGACGAGACCACCGAGACCATCCACCTGGCCCGGCTCGACGACACCAGCGTGGTCTACCTGGCGACCCGCCAGTCCCAGCACTACCTGCGGCCCTTCACCCGGGTGGGGCGCCGGCTGCCGGTCCACTCCACCGCGCTCGGCAAGGCGCTGCTGGCCACCCACACCGACGACGAGGTGCGGCTGCTGCTGCCCGAGCGGCTGGAGGCGGTGACCCCGCACACCATCACGGACCGGGAGCAGCTGATCGAGGAGCTGGCCCTGGTACGGGAACAGGGGTACGCGGTGGACCGCGAGGAGAACACCCTCGGGCTGCGCTGCTTCGGCATGGCGATCCCGTACCGCACGCCGGCCCGCGACGCGGTCAGCTGCTCGGTGCCGGTGGCCCGGCTGACCCCGGGGCACGAGCAGGCCATCAAGGCCGCACTGTTCGACGCGCGGGACCGGCTGACCCTGGTGACCCGGCGGATGTGACGCCGGAGCCCGGGATTCCTCCCCCGGGCGGGGGAGCGGGTTCCCCATTGCGGGGGAGGTGGCGGGGCGCGGCGGGCCCGATCGTTGAGGCATGACCACGGGATTCATGCACCAGACGCCGACGGCCCCCGCTCCGCTGGGCCCCGCCCGCCGGTCGCTGCGCTTTGTCGCGATCGCAGCGACCGTGCCCTATCTGACCCTCAAGACGGCCTGGCTGGCAGGGAGCCGGATCGGGATCCCCGAGGGCAGCGTGCTGCGCGAACCGGGCCTGTTCTTCACCGTCGCCAATGCCGCGACCCTGCTGATGGACGCGGTCCTGGTGGTGATCGTCCTCGCGCTCACCCGGCCGTGGGGGCGACGCATACCGGCCTGGCTGATGGCCGTTCCCGTGTTCACGGCGACCGGCCTGCTCACCCCGATCGTCGGCGGCTTCCCCGCGGTGACGCTCCTGCGGGCACTCGGTGGCGGAACGGATCCGGCGCGGGGCGGGACGAGCGAGCCCTTCCTCGACGCCTGGGTGTTCAACGTCGTCTACGTCGGCTTCTCCGTCCAGGCCCTGGCGCTCGCCGGACTGTTCGTGCCGTACGCCAGAGAGCGCTGGGGTCACCTGTGGCAGGGGAACCTCGGGGCGCCGATGTCCGCCGCGATACGGGCGGTGGCGGTGGCCGGGGCGGCCGTGGCGGTGGCCTTCGCGGCCGTGGAGCTCTACTGGACGTGCGGGGGCACCTCCGGGCTGAGCGCCGAGCTGGCGGCCACCTGGTCCTCCGATTCGGCCGTGATGGCCGTGGTCCACTCGGGGTGCGCCCTGGCCGGTGCGGCCGGCGGGCTGCTGCTCGCCTTCGGCGGCCAGCGGGCCGTCCGCGGTCCGCTGGCCCTGGCCTGGGTGGCAGGTTCGGCCGCGGCGGCCTGGGGGCTGTGGCTCGGCATCGCCGTCCTCGGCCCGGAGGCCGATCCCGGCAAGCAGGCCACCACCGTGATGCAGCTCGCCTACGCTGGCCAAATGATCACCGGACTGCTCGTCGGAACCGTCCTGACCCGGTTCCTCACCAGCCGGCGCGGCGGGAGCCGCGCCGGATGAGACGACTGCTCGCGGCGTCGGTCGGGCTCCGCTGGGTCCACCTGATACTCGGCGGCGCCCTGCTCATGCCGTACTACCTGCTGGCCACGGTGGTGGCCGGCATGCTCGGCAGAAACACCTTCACCTCCCTCGGTGCACTGCTCCTGATCTATGCCGGAGCCCTCCCGATCGCCGCCGTCACGGCACTGTTCCCGCTGGTCCGGCCGATGTCGGTGGCCGTGGTCCGGGCCATGTGCGGAGTGCCGGGGGAGCGGCTGGCCGAGGGGCCGGCCGGGTCCTGGGCCGCGCGCGGGCGGGCCTCGGCGTGGTGGACCCTGCACCTGGGGGTCGGGGCCGTGGTCAGCGGGATGACCCTGGCCGTGCCGCCGATGGGGGTGGTGCTGCTGGTCCTGCCGCTCGTGCCCCGGCTGCAGCGGGCCGAGCTCGGGCTGGGCTGGTTCTCCACCGGCGCCTCGGTCTGGGCCGCGCCCTTCCTCGGCCTTCTGCTGTTGGCCGCCCTGATCCTCTGTGCGGCGGGGGCCGGGGCGCTGCTGGCCCGGCTGGCGCCGGTCCTGCTCGGGCCCACCGCCGCCGACCGGCTGGCCGCCGCCGAGGAGCGGGCCGCGGAACTGGCCGTCCGCAACCGGCTGGCCCGCGAACTGCACGACGCGGTGGGGCACGCCCTCAGCGCGGTCACCCTGCAGGCGGTGGCCGCCCGGCGGGTGCTGGACACCGACCCGGAGTTCGTCCGGGAGGCGCTGGCCGCCATCGAGGACACCACCCGGCGCACGGTGGGCGAGCTGGACGCCGTACTGGGCCTGCTGCGGGACGGGGATGCGGCCCGGCCCGACGCGGCGCCCGCCCCCTGCCTGCACACCGACCTGGAGGGCCTGCTGGCCCGTACCCGGGCCGCCGGCACCCCGGTCGCCGAACGCCAGGGTCCGGGCCCGGCCGGCAGCTGGGAGCGGCTGCCGGCGATCGTCTCCCGGGAGGCGTACCGGATCGTCCAGGAAGGCCTGAGCAACGCGATGAAACACGGCGGCGGTCCGGTGGAGCTGAGCATCGCCGTGCAGGCCGCACCCGGCGGGCAGCACACCCATGAACTGGAGATCAGCATGACCAACCCACCGGCCCCGGCCGGAATCCGGGCCGATCGCACCACCGGCGGCCGGGGCCTGCGCGGCACCGCCGAGCGGGCCGCGCTGCTCGGCGGCAGCGTGGAAGCGGGCCCCCGCGACGGACACTGGCGGCTGCGGGCCGTCCTCCCGCTCGGCGCCGAACCAGCCGCGGGCCGGCCCCGCGCCGCGGACCCCACAGGCGGTTCCCGATGAGCGGGATCCCGATGAGCGGGCCCGCCATGAGCCAGCCCGCCATGAGCCGGCCGCCGCTGCGCATCGTCCTGGCCGACGACGAGCGCATGGTCCGTACCGCCCTGCGGGTCATCCTCGATGCGGAGGAGGACCTGACGGTCGTCGGCGAGGCCGTCGACGGAGCCGAAGCCGTCTCCCAGGTCCGCGCCCTCGCCCCCGACGTGGTGCTGATGGACGTCCGGATGCCCGGCATCGACGGCATCCGGGCCACCGAGCAGATCCTCGCCACCATGCCCGAGCCGCCCCGGATCGTGGTCGTCACCACCTTCGAGAACGACTCCTACGTCTACGGGGCGCTCCGCGCCGGCGCCTCCGGGTTCCTTCTCAAGCGGGCCGACCCGGAAGAGCTCGTCGGCGCCGTCCGGCTGGTCGCCCGCGGCGACTGCCTGCTCTTCCCCGCCGCCGTCCGCGCCCTGGCCGACCGGCACGCCGCGGCGGCGCCCCCCGCCGCCGCGCCCTGGGTGGACCGGCTCACCGACCGGGAGGCTGACGTCCTGCGGCTGATGGCGACCGGACTGTCCAACCACGAGATGAGCGAACGGCTCGGGGTCGGCCCGCAGACCGTCAAGTCCCACGTGGCCGGCGTGCTGTCCAAGACCGGCTCGCGGGACCGCACCCAGGCGGTCATCGCCGCGTACGAGGGGGGATTCCTCATGAAGAAACCCTGAGAACTCCGCCACAATCGGGGCAGAGCGGAACGCCTGCTGCCGCCGGTGCGTCCTCCAGGGGGATGAACAAGACGATCAGGCGTGCGTCGGTCTTCTGTCTGCTGCTGGTTCTGGCCCTGCTGGTACGGGTCACCTGGGTGCAGGCATACCAAGGCCAGGCCCTCGCAGAAGACGAACACAACCAGCGGAACACGATCGCGGCCTACGCGAACCCGCTGGGCAACATCATCGTGGGCGGGGAGGCGATCACCGGCTCCCAGCAGACGGGCGGCAACACCTACGGCTACAAGCGGACGTACACGAACGGCGAGCTCTACGCGCCCGTCACCGGCTACAGCTCACAGGTCTTCGGCAAGACGCAGCTGGAGTACGTCTACGCGGACGTCCTGAACGGCTCCGACAACCGGCTCAAGACCCCCATGGACGTGTTCACCAACAAGCGCGCCGACCCGGGCAACGTGCTGACCACCGTCGATGCCGAGGTACAGAAGGCCGGCTACGAGGCCCTGAAGGGGAAGAAGGGCGCGGCCGTCGCGATCGACCCCGCCACCGGCGCGATCCTCGGCATGGTGGTCAACCCGTCCTACGACCCGAACCGCATCACCGGCGCCCTCGACGGAGAGGCCTGGAAGGAGCTCTCCGCCGACCAGGGCAAGGCGCTGGAGAACCTGGCCGCCCGCAACCCGATGGCCCCCGGCTCGACCTTCAAGCTGGTCACCCTTGCGGCGGCCCTGGAGAACGGCCTGGTCGGCTCGCTGGACACACCGACCGGCATCCCGGACCCGTACACCATCCCGGGCACCAGGACCCTGCTGAAGAGCGAGGCGGGCTCGGCGGCCTGCAACAACGTTTCGGTGCGCACCGCCCTGCGGCTGTCCTGCAACAACGTCTTCGCGGAGCTGTCCTCCCGGCTCGGCCAGGACAAGATGCGGGCCATGTCGGAGAAGTTCGGCTTCAACCAGGAGCAGCGCATCCCGTTCCGCGCCGACCCGGGCAAGTACCCGTCGAAGAAGATGTCCAAGGACCAGGTCGCGCAGACCGGCATCGGCCAGTTCGACGTCCAGGCCACCCCGCTCCAGATGGCCATGGTCACGGCCGCCATCGAGAACGGCGGCAAGCTGGTCGACCCGCACATCGTCTCCCAGGTGACCGACTCGAGCGGCAGCGTCCTCGAATCCTTCGACGAGCCCAAGTCCCGGCAGGTCGTCAGTCCGGAGACCGCCTCGAAGATCCAGGACGTCATGCGGACCGTGGTCGCCGAGGGCGGCGGCAAGCCGGCCAAGGTCGCCGGCGCCGAAGTCGGCGGCAAGACCGGTACCGCGCAGCGCGGAGTGAACAACAGCATTCCGCCGCTGGCCTGGTTCACCTCGTACGGGAAGCTGGGCGGCAAGCAGATCGCGGTCGCGGTGATGATCGAGAACTCAGACACCGACCGGTCGGAGATCGGCGGCGGCCGGCTGGCCGCCCCCGTCGCCCAGAAGATGATGCAGGCCTGGCTGCAGGGCTGACCCGGCCACCGCGCCGCCGGGCCCCCTGCCCCCGGGCCACCACGCCGCCGGGGCCGCGCGCCGGGAACCGCCACGGTTCCCGGCGCGTTGTTGTCCCCATGATCAGAACCGCGCTGCCCGCCGACCTCGACGCGATCGCCGCCCTGCACAGCCGCGCCCGCGCCACCTACTACCAGGGCCACATACCGGAAGAGGCCTACGCAGGCGTCGCGGAGCTGACCCGGACCCGCGAAGGCTGGTCCCGGGCCGTGGCCCGCGGCGACGGCGTGGTGCTCTGCGCGGAGCAGGACGGCGAGCTCGCCGGCGTGGCCGCCTTCCGCGCGGTGGACGGCCAGATGACCCTCACCCAGCTCCATGTCGACCCCGGCCACTGGCGGCGCGGCATCGGCGCCGCCCTGCACGCGGCCTGCCTCACCGCCTGGCACCGCGCCGAAGTCCGCCGGGTCCGCCTGGAGGTCTACGAGCACAACCTGCGCGCCCAGGCCTTCTACACCGCTCTGGGCTGGCGCCCGGACCCCGCCGCCCCGCCCTCCGGCTCCCACCGCACGCTGTGGCTGACCCTGCCCGGCCCGTCCGGGGAATGAGACGCTCCGGGCCGGTGTTCCAGACCGTGACCCCCACAGACCCGGAGAGAAGAAGGATCATGCGCGTCGAGATCTGGAGCGACATCGCCTGCCCGTGGTGCTACATCGGCAAGGCCCGGTTCGAGAAGGGACTGGCCGCGTTCGCGCACCGGGACCGGGTCGAGGTGGTCTTCCGGTCCTTCGAGCTCGACCCGAACGGCCCCCGGGGAACCGCCGCGCCGGTCGTCGAGATGCTCGCCAAGAAGTACGGCCGCACCCTCGACGAGGCCCGCGGGATGGAGGAGCACGTCGCCGCCACCGCCCGGGCCGAGGGGCTCGACTACCGCACCGACGGCCGGGACCACGGCAACACCTTCGACATCCACCGGCTGTTGCACCTGGCAGCCGCCCGGGGCCGCCAGAACGCCCTGCTCGACCTGGCCTTCCGGACGAACTTCGCCGCGGACCGGTCGGTCTTCGACCCTGAGGTGCTCGCCGGGCTCGCCGTCGAGGCCGGCCTGGACGAGGCGGAGGTCCGGGCCGTACTCGCCGACGAGACCGCATACGCCGACGCCGTGCGCGCCGACGAGCGCGAGGCCGCGGAACTCGGCGCGAACGCCGTACCGTTCTTCGTCCTGGACCGGCGGTACGGGATCTCCGGCGGGCAGCCCGCCGAGGTGTTCACCCGCGCGCTGGAGCAGGCGTGGGAGGGGTACGAGCCGGTCGGCACCGACCCGGCGGCGGAGGCCTGCGAGCCCGACGGCTCCTGCGCGGCACCGCAGGCATAAGGAAACCCCGGCGAAGCCGCGCCGATCAACGCAATGGACGCGGGGTGGCTCCCGGCGCACAGTGGAGCCATGGATCTTCCACTCGCGGACCCGGAGTTCGCGCCTTCGACGACCTACCTCAACACGGCCAGCTGCGGGGTCCTGCCGCGCAGTGCCGTGGCCGCGATGCAGGAACTGGCCGAGGCGGCTGCGGCCGGAACGGCGGCCGGCTTCGGGGACTTCGACCGGGTGGCCGGAGCGCGCGAGCGCTTCGCCCGCCTGGTTGGTGTTGGTTTGGACCGGGTGGCGGTCGGCTCCGCCGTCTCCACCCATGTCGGCCTGATCGCCGCCACTCTGCCCGCCGGAGCCGAAGTCCTCCTCGCCGAGGGGGACTTCGCGTCGGTGATCAACCCGTTCGTGGTCCGTGGGGACCTCAAGCCCCGGTTCGTACCCCTGGAGGCGCTTGCGGAGGCGGTCCGCAAGGACACCGCGCTGGTCGCCGTCAGCGCGGTCCAGTCCGCGGACGGGCGGGTGGCCGACCTGGCGGCGATCCGCGCGGCCACCGCCGCCCACGGCACGCCGATGCTGGTGGACACCACCCAGACGGTGGGCTGGCTGCCGTTCGACGCGACCCCGTACGAGTACACGGTCACGGCCGGCTACAAGTGGCTGCTCGGCGTGCGCGGGGCCTCCTGGCTGACGGTCTCCGAGGCCGCGCAGGACACCCTGGTCCCGCTGCACGCGGGCTGGGTGGCGGCGCGGTCGCCCTGGGATGCGACGTACGGCCCGATGCAGGAACTCGCGCCCGACGCGCGGCGGTTCGACGAATCCCCGACCTTCCTGGCCTACTACGCGGCCGAGGCTTCGCTGGCGCTGCTGGAACGGATCGGGATCGAGGCGGTGCACGCCCACAACCTCGGGCTGGCCGCCCGCTACCGGGCGGGGCTGGCGGAGCTGGGCATGGTCCCGGTGCCGGGGGAGTCCCCGATCGTCGCGGTGCCGGGGCTTGCGGGGCGGCAGCCGGAGCTGGCTCGCGCCGGAGTATTGGCGGCTGCGCGGGCGGGGGCGTTGCGGGCGTCGTTCCACCTGTACAACACGAAGGCGGACGTGGACCGCCTCCTGAACGCGCTCGCCCCCTGACCCCGCCACCGCTGCGCGGGGCCATTCCCCCACCCCGCCCCTCCCCGAACCCGGAGCTCCGCCCCGGACCCCGTCGGGGCTGCGCCCCGGCCCCTCCGGTGCCCGGGCTGCGCCCGGCACCGCTTCTTGGGGCTCGGCCCCGGACCCCTTGCGGCGCTGCGCACCGCACCGCCCTTCGGGGCTCCGCCCCAGACCCCATTGGGGCTGCGCCCCAGGCCCCTTGGGGGGCTGCGCCCCCGGACCCCGCTGGGGCTGTCCCCGTCCGCCCCCGAGTGCCCGGGCTTCGGCCCGGCACTGGGGCTGCGCCCCCGGACCCTGTTGGGGCTGGCCCAGCCCGCCCGGGTGCCCGGGCTGCGCCCGGCACTGCTTCTTGGGGCTCCACCCCGGACCCCTTACGGTGCTGCGCACCGCACCGCCTTTCGGGGCTCCGCCCGGACCCCGCTGGGGCTGGCCCCGCCCGCCCGGGTGCCCGGGCTTCGCCCGGCACCGGGGCTGCACCCAGCCTCCCTCGCGGGGCTGCGCCCCGGACCCCTCGCGGGGCTGCGCCCCGGACCCCTCGCGGGGCTGCGCCCCGGACCCCTCGCGGGCTCCGCCCCAGCCCCCGTTGGGGCTGGGCCCCGCCCCCGCCCCGGCGGTCAGCGGGCCAGGGTGGCGGACCAGGCTGCCGTGGCGGCGGTCAGGGCCCGAGTCGGGGGAGTCGACAGGGCGGTGGCCAGGGAGGTCAGGGCTGAGGTGATTGATGCCAGGTCGGCTGCCGGGCCGTAGTGGTTGACTCGGACCATTTCGTGGGCCAGCGCGCCACCGGCCGCCGCCAGCGGTGCCGACGGATCCGCCGCCAGCGCCTTGGCGACGACCAGAGAGGCGTCCAGCACCCGGAGGGTGGTGGCGACCGGGGCCGCCTCCGTCGCGCGGCCCACGTACGGGGTCAGGCCCAGCGCCGCCGCGCCCGCCCGGGTCGCCGCCGCCGCAGCCGCGTGCCGGGCCAGCAGGGCCGGCAGGCCCTCCTCCGCGATCCGCCCGAGACAGGCCTCCAGCGCCAGCATCTCCAGCTGCGCCGGCGCGTGCAGCAGCGCCTTGCGCCCGCCGTCGATCCAGCGCTCCTTCCAGTCCAGCAGGGACAGGTACGAGCGGCGCGGAGCGGCCGGGTTGGCCGCGAAGCGGGCCCAGGCCAGGTCCGAGACCGAGACCGCCGAGACGCCCGCCGGGCCGCCCATCGCCTTCTGCGCGCCGATCACGCACAGGTCCACGCCCCACTCGTCCGGCAGCAGCGGCTCCGCACCCACCGAGGCCACCGCGTCCAGCATGAACAGCGCCCCGTGCGCACGGACCACCTCGCCGATCGCCGCCACCGGGTTGGTGTTGCCCGTCGCCGCCTCCGCGTGCACCAGGGAGACGAAGTCGATCTCCGGGTGCGCGGCCAGGGCGGCGGCGACCTGATCGGCGGTCACCGCCGTGTCGAACGGCACCGCCAGGTCGACCACCGTCGCCCCGCAGTCCCGCAGCCAGTTCCCGAACGTGGTCCCGTACGGGCCGGTCACCACGTTCAGCGCGGTGGAGCCAGGACGCGCTCCGGACCGGATGCACCCCTCCAGCGGCAGCAGCGCCTCGCCCTGCGTGATCACCACGTCCTGGCGGGTCCCCAGGAGGTCCGCGACCCCCTGCTCGATCGAGGCGAAACGCTCCGCGGTCAGCGGGGGCAGGTCCAGCAGCGGGTGGGCCGCGGGGTGGTTCACGGGGTGGTTCACGGTGGTGCTCTCTTCGTTCGGAGGTGCCCGCAGAGCGTACCCAGGACGTGCGTACAGTGCCCGTATGAGCGAAGTGCTGCATGTGAAGGGGCGCGTGCTGGTCGGGCCCGAGGAGGTCCGCGAGGAGCTCTGGGTCGTCGGCGGCCGGATCACCTACGAGCGTCCGCGCACCGCCCGGGAGACCACCACCGTGTCGGGCTGGGTACTGCCCGGACTGGTGGACGCCCACTGCCACGTCGGGCTCGACCGCCACGGCCCGGTCGACGACGCGACCAGCGAGAAGCAGGCGCTGACCGACCGGGAGGCCGGCACCCTGCTGATCCGGGACGCCGGTTCGCCCTCCGACACCCGCTGGATCGACGACCGCGAGGACCTGCCGAAGATCATCCGGGCCGGGCGGCACATCGCCCGTACCCGCCGCTACATCCGCAACTACGCCCATGAGATCGAGCCCACGGACCTGGTCGCCTACGTCGGGCGTGAAGCGCGGCGCGGCGACGGCTGGGTGAAGCTGGTGGGGGACTGGATCGACCGGGAGGCCGGGGACCTCACCGCCTGCTGGCCGCGGCCCGAGGTCGAGGCGGCGATCGCGGAGGCGCACCGGCTCGGTGCCCGGGTCACCGCGCACTGCTTCGCCGAGGACTCGCTGCGCGATCTGGTGGAGGCGGGCATCGACTGCATCGAGCACGCCACCGGGCTGACCGAGGACACCATTCCGCTGTTCGCCGAGCGCGGGGTGGCGATCGTGCCGACCCTGGTCAACATCGCGACGTTCCCGCACCTCGCGGACGGCGGCGAGGCCAAGTTCCCCCGCTGGTCCGCACACATGCGGCGCCTGCACGAACGGCGTTACGACACGGTGCGGTCGGCGTACGACGCGGGCGTGCCGGTGTACGTGGGCACGGACGCGGGCGGCTCACTGCCGCACGGCCTGGTCGCGGCCGAGGTGGCGGAGCTGGTGAAGGCCGGGATCCCGGTGCGGGACGCCCTGTCGGCGACGACCTGGGGGGCCCGGGAGTGGCTGGGCCGGCCCGGGCTGGCGGAAGGGGCGCCGGCCGACCTGGTGGTGTACGGGGCGGACCCGCGGGCCGACGTTGGGGTGCTGGCGGACCCGCTGCGGGTGGTGCTCAACGGGCAGGTGCGCGCTTGACGCGACCGTGACGCCGAGGTGCGGGCGGTCGTTGAACCTCCCGCATTCGGCGCCTCCCGTGGGGCAGGAGTGGGGCGGGAGGGAACCTGCGTTCCAGGTGGGGTTTGAAGAATCGAATATGTGCGTGGAAACCACCCTTTGGGGTGAACTGACGCCAGGTGGCTGCCTGTTCACTCTCAGTGCGTAAAGATTCCGGGGTCGAGGCCGTCGGCGCGCGCAATGTCCCCCATTGGCGCCGCGACGGCTCCAAAACTCCTTGGGGGTTCCACCACCTTGAACAGCAACACCTTCCGCATGCCCGCAGTCCTGCTTGCCGCCGCCATGCCCCTCGCCCTGTTCGCCGCCGCCCCCGCGTACGCGACCGGGAATCCGGGCGGCAGCGCGGGCGGGGGTGCCGAGGGCAAGGCCGGCGCGGTGGTCCTCCGCGCCGGGCTGGACGTCGGCCTGCTCAACAAGACCGTCCAGGTGCCGTTGAAGACCAGCCTGAACGAGGTCAACGCCCCTGCCACGGCGGAGAAGACCGCGCTGACCGTGACCCTCGACGGAGTCGAGCAGGGCAAGCCGGTGAGCGTGCTGCGCGCGGACGTGGCGAGCTCCAAGGCGACCGCGGACCGGACCCGGGCAGCCGCCGAGGTCCGGCTCGTCAATGCCAAGGTCCATGTGCCCGGTCTGCCGCTGCTGTCCCTGATCGAGGTGGAGAAGGTCACCTCCAAGGCCGTGTGCGAGGCCGGCCGGAAGCCGGTGGCGAGCTCGAACGTGCTCGGGTCGGTGACGGTGCTGGGGAAGCGGACCACGCTGTCGGCGGGCGGGACGACCAAGGTGTCGGTGCCCGGGGTGGGCGAGGTCAGCCTGGTGCTGTCCGGCACCGAGACCACCGACCGCACCGCCGCCGCGGCGGCCCTGCGGCTGAAGGTCTCGGTCAACCCGCTGAAGCTGAACGTGGCGGAGGTGGACGGCGAAGTGGTCCTCGCCGAGGCCCGCTGCGAGGCCCCGGCGGTGGCGTCCACGCCGCCCTCGACCGGGCCGGAGCCCACGCCGGGCGCGTCCACGGCCGCGTCCGCGGCCGAGCCGGTCGATTCTGCGAAGTCCGACATGAAGCCGCAGACCTCCGGGACCCAGGCCAACCTGGCCGAGACGGGCGGCAGTTCGATGACCCCGTACGTGGCGGGCGGCGCGCTGATCCTGCTGGGTGTGGGCGGGGGCGCGCTGGTCCTGGCGCGGGGCCGCGGGCGCAACCAGGCCTGACGGCCGGGTCGGCCGGGCCCGTCGTAAGGCTGCGACGCCGGCCGGTCGTGACGCCGGCCGCCCGTGACGCCAGCCGGTCGCGGCGCTAGCGGGTCGCGCGCTGCAAACCCTGCTGGGCCGCCCCGCGCGACAGCACCGCCTCCGTGACCTGCCGGTCTACGGCCGTGTAGTCGCCCCGCGGGGCGGTGCTCGCGCAGGAGGTGCAGACGACCCGGAACGGCGGGCCCATGTCCGAGTACTGGGTGAAGTACTCGGCCTTCACCACCTCCCAGCGGCCCGGGTGCGCGGCGGACGGGTTCAGGGTGAAGCGGGGGATGGAGGACTGGTTGCCGCGCTTCTTGTCCGCGGGCACGAAGCTCGCGACCTGGTCCCCCATCCCGAACACCACCCAGGTGCCGTTGATCTTCTCGTACGGCTGCGGCACGTGGTTGTGCGTGCCGATGATCAGGTCGATGTCGGGGAGACCGCCGGTGCGGGACGCGGTCAGCGCCTGGGCCAGCTCGCGCTGCTGGGCGTCGGGGGCGGTCTGCCACTCGGTGCCCCAGTGGATGCTGAGCACGACCACATCGGCCCCGGCGGCGCGCGCCGCCCGCGCGTCCGCGATGATCCGGTCCCGGTCGAGGAGGTTCACGGCCCAGGGCTTGTCCGACGGGAGCGGAATGCCGTTCGTGCCGTACGTGTACGACAGCTGGGCTATCTGCGCGCCGCCGGCCGAGAGCAGCGCCGGAGCCTTGGCCTCGGCGGCCGTGCGGGCCGAGCCGACGTGCTTGATGCCGACCCGGTCGAGGTGGTCGAGGGTCCGGGTGAGGCCGTCGTAGCCGGCGTCCAGGGTGTGGTTCGACGCCGTCGAGCAGCTGTCGTAGCCGGCGTCCTTGAGGGCGTCGGCGAGCTGGTGCGGGGCCTTGAAGGTCGGGTACCCGGTGTAGGGGCCGCCGGGCCGGCCGTACGGTATCTCGTGGTGGCAGATGGCCACGTCGGCGGCCTCGACGAGGGGCTTGACGCCCGCCAGTATCTTGCGGAAGTCGTGGCCGCCGCCCGGGCCCGCATCGTCGGCGGCGCGCTGGATGATCGACGGGTACGGGATGATGTCCCCGGTCGCCACCAGGGTGAACGGCTGGGCATCGCCGTCGGCCTGCCGGCCGGGCAGTGCGGGCGCGTTCGCCGAGGGCGGCCCGAGGCGCTGCGGGGCCGTGGCTCCGTCACCGCCGATCAGCGTGACCCCGCCGTACACCGCCGCCCCGGCGATGGCCACCCCGGCCACCACCGCCCCAACCTTCGCGGATATCCGCACCTTGTCCCCCCAGCTCGTTCTTGCGCCCCACACTCTCGCACGCGCTCCCCGCCGCTCCACGACCGGCCCGCCGCGCCGGGCTGCGGGAAGCCCGCTGTGCGTGCGTCGCCTGCGACCGGCGGCGCGCCGAGGCGGTGCCTCACCGGAGTGCGCCGTTGATCCGTTGCCGGGCGGTGCGCCGCTCGTGGTGCGCTGGTTAGCCCCTGCGGGCCGGTGGGTGGCTGGCGGGGGGGCCGCCCGGGTGACCCGGACTGCCCTGCGGGCAGGGGGTGTCCGGCGGCCGGCGGCATCGCGGCAAGCCGCGCTGCCGGGCGGGCCGGGCCGGGACCGGCCCTGATCCGTCGGGCACCCCTATGGCGTGGTCAGGGTCAGGGCCGTGTCCAGGGCCTGGAGGAAGCGGTTTGTTGTCGGGCGGTCGCGGACCGCGATGCGGAGCCAATCCGGGCCGAGGCCCGGGAAGGTGTCGCCGCGGCGGACCGCGAAGCCGAGGGCGCGCAGGCGGGTGCGGAGCTCGGCGGCGCGGGGCACGCGGATCAGCACGAAGGGGGCCTCCGCCGCCGCGACGACGGTGAGTTCCTCGAACTCCGCCAGCCCCGCCAGCAGATGCGCCCGGTCCACCGCGATCTGCCGCGCCGCGGCCTCCGCCTCCGCCAGCGCCGCCGGCGACACGCACGCCGACGCCGCCACCAGCGCCGGCGTGGACACCGGCCACAGCGGCCGGACCCGCTCCAGCGCCGCGATCGTCCGCGGCTCCGCCAGGACATAGCCGATCCGCAGCCCCGCCAGCCCCCAGGTCTTCGTGAGGCTCCGCAGGACGATCAGGCCCGGCAGGTCCGTACGCCCGGCCAGCGCCTCCCGCTCGCCCGGCACCGCGTCCATGAACGCCTCGTCCACCACCAGCGTGCGGCCCGGCCGGGCCAGCGCGGCCAGCGCGGACGCCGGATGCAGCACCGATGTCGGGTTGGTGGGATTGCCGACGATCACCAGGTCGGCGTCCTCCGGCACCGCCGCCGGGTCCAGCCGGAACCCGTCCGCCTCCCGCAGCAGCACCCGTTCCACCCGGTGCCCCGCGTCCCGCAGCGCCGCCTCCGGTTCGGTGAACTGCGGGTGCACCACCACCGGCCGGACCGCCGCCACGGCCCGGGCGATCAGCACGAACGCCTCCGCCGCCCCCGCCGTCAGCAGGACCCGCTCCACCGGCAGCCCGTGCCGGGCCGCCACCGCCGCCCGGGCGGGCCGCCCGTCCGGGTAGGCCGCGAGGGAGTCCAGCGAGCCGGCGATACGTTCCTTCAGCCAGGCCGGCGGGGTGTTCGCCCGTACGTTGACCGCCAGGTCCACCAGACCGGCCGCCGCGCCCGCCACCTCGGCGTCGCCGTGGTGCCGCAGGTCGTGCGCCTCGGCGGTGGCCACCGCGCAGGTCGCCGCCGCCGACTTCCGCTTCGGTACGAGCAGTTCACCGCCCGCCGCCAGAGCCGCAGCCTCCGCCACCGACGGGGTGCCCACCGCCGCCGCGGCCACCGCCCCTGCCGTCGGCCCAGCCGCCGGCCCGGCGCCCGGCACCGGCACCAGGGCCAGGTCCTCCGCGGGATAGGTCACCAGCGGTACGCCGAAACGTTCCGCCGCGCCCGTGATCCCGGCCTCCCCGCCCTTCGCCGCCACCGTCGCCAGCGCCGACACCGCGCCGAGCCCCAGCCCGGCCGCCCGCAGCGACTCCTCGACCAGCCCGCAGATCTCCTCCACGGAGACCCCCGCACGGCTGCCGACCCCGACCACCACCCGCTCACTCTCGCCCATCCGGGGTCCTTTCCCAGTCGTCACAGACATGTTGGCCGCCACCCCGCGCGCGGACGTGCGCGCAGCGCCGCCAGTCGGTATCCAGGGGCACATGGCGGTGATCGTGGCGTTGGGCGCGTTCCTCATGACCCTGGCGGGCGGGTGGACGGCGCAGCGCGTCACCGACCGCCGCCACCTGGTACTCGGCCTGGCCGGCGGGCTGATGCTCGGCGTGGTGGGCCTGGACCTGCTGCCGGAGTCGCTGAATGCCGCGGGCCGTCCCGTGTTCGGAGTTCCGCTCGCCCTGCTGCTGTTCGTGGCCGGCTTTCTGGTCGCGCACGTGGTGGAGCGGCTGCTGGCGGTGCGCCATGCCGCGCACGGAGCCGAGAACGGGGCCGGCAGCGGCGCCGACGGCGGCCGGGTCCCCCAGGTCGGGCTGACCGCCGCCGCGGCCATGGTCGGCCACAGCCTCGCCGACGGAGTGGCCCTCGGTGCGGCCTTCCAGGTCGGCGGCGGCATGGGGGTGGCCGTCGCCCTGGCCGTCATCACCCATGACTTCGCCGACGGGTTCAACACGTACACCCTCACCCGGCTGTACGGGAACGACCGCCGCAAGGCCCTGCTCATGCTGTTCGCCGACGCCGCCGCCCCGGTGGTCGGCGCCGCGTCCACGCTGCTGTTCACCCTGCCCGAGGAACCCCTCGGCGCGTACCTCGGGTTCTTCGGCGGGGCGCTGCTCTATCTCGCCGCCGCCGAGATCCTGCCCGAGGCACACCACCGGCACCCCGCCCTGTCCACCCTGATGTGCACGGTGGGCGGGGTGGCCGGGATCTGGCTGGTCGTCGGCATCGCGGAGTGAGCTCATGGGGCCGTGCGGCTCCCGGGGGACCCCGCCGAGGCCGCAGCCGCAGCCGCCGCAGCCGTTGTGAAGCGGGCGGCCACCGACGGGTCCGCCGTCCAGTGCGTGTGCAGATAGCTGGCGTGCACACCGCCCTGTACGAAGCCCTCGACGCGGCGCTCGGGATGCGTGAACCCCCACGCCGGGGCGGCGCCCGCGCCGGGCTCGATCACCGTCCGGTGGAACTCGTGCCCGCGCAGCCGGCCCCCGGCCGGTGCGAGCACGCTGTCCGATACGGCGACGGCCTCGCGGTAGCCCAGGGTGAGCCGCTCCGACATCCGCGCGTCGGCGTCGAGCACCCCGCACATCGGCTTCCCGTCCAGCGACCGGGCCAGGTAGAGCAGGCCCGCGCACTCGGCGGCGATCGGCGCGCCGGCTGCGGCGAGGTCGGCCACGGCCTTGCGGAGGGGTTCGTTCGCGGCGAGCTCGGGGGCGTACACCTCGGGGAAACCGCCGCCGATGACGAGCGCGCTCGTGCCATGGGGGAGGGCTTCGTCGTGGAGGGGGTCGAAGGTGACGACTTCGGCGCCGGCGGCGGTGAGGAGCTCGGCGTGCTCGGCGTAGGAGAAGGTGAAGGCGGGGCCGCCGGCGAGGGCGATGACAGTTCCCCCACCCCGCCCCTTCCCGAAACCGGGGCTACGCCCCGGACCCCGTTCCGGGGGCTGCGCCCCCGGCCACCCGACCGCCGGGGCTGCGCCCCCAGCCCCCGCCCGGGGCCCCGCCCCGGAGCCGGCCGGGGCTGCGCCCCCGGACCGTGCCGTTGCGACCGCCGCCAGCGCGCCCTCCGGCGACCAGGTGTCGCACAGCAGGGGTGGCGCGCTGCGGGCCAAGGCGAGCAAGGCCTCCAGGTCGCAGCCGGACCGGACCTGTTCGGCCAGGGCCGCCACCGCGGCCACCGCGTCCGCGCGGCGCTCGGCCACCGGGACCAGGCCCAGGTGTCGGGACGGCGTCGCGACCTGCGGGGCCCGCCGCAGCACGCCGAGCACCGGCATGCCGGCCTCCTCCAGCGCCTCCCGCAGCATCGCCTCGTGCCGGTCCGAGCCCACCTTGTTCAGGATCACGCCGCCCAGCCGCACCTGCGGGTCGAACGACGCGAAGCCGTGCACCAGCGCGGCCACCGACCGGGACTGCGAGGACGCGTCCACCACCAGCACCACCGGCGCCCGCAGCAGCTTCGCGACCTGGGCGGTCGAGGCCAGTTCGCCCCGCCCGGCAGCCCCGTCGTACAGGCCCATCACGCCTTCGACCACGGCCAGATCGCAGCCGGCCGCGCCGTGCGCGAACAGCGGAGCGATCAGCTCCGGCCCGCACATGAACGCGTCCAGGTTGCGGCCCGGGCGGCCCGTCGCCAGCGCGTGGTAGCCCGGGTCGATGTAGTCGGGCCCGGCCTTGTGCGGGGACACGGCCAGGCCGCGCCCCGCGAAGGCCGCCATCAGGCCCGTGGCGACGGTGGTCTTACCGCTGCCCGAGGAGGGCGCGGCGATCACCAGCCGCGGGACGGTCACGGAGGAGCTCACCACTCGATGCCCTTCTGGCCCTTCTGGCCGGTGTCCATGGGGTGCTTGATGTTGGTCATCTCGGTGACCAGATCCGCGAACTCCACCAGCTTCTGCGGCGCGTTCCGGCCGGTGATCACCACGTGCTGGGTGCCGGGCCGGTTCCGCAGCACCTCGATCACCTCGTCCACGTCGATCCAGCCCCAGTGCAGCGGGTACGCGAACTCGTCCAGCACGTACAGCTTGTGCGTCTGGGCCGCCAGATCGCGCTTGACCTGCTCCCAGCCCTCCCTGGCCGCCTGCTCGTTGTCGAGCTGCGCATCGCGCTGCACCCAGGACCAGCCCTCGCCCATCTTGTGCCAGACCACCGTGCCGCCCTCGCCGGAGGCACCCAGCACCTTCAGCGCGTTCTCCTCGCCGACCTTCCACTTCGCCGACTTGACGAACTGGAACACCCCGATCGGCCAGCCCTGGTTCCAGGCGCGCAGGGCCAGCCCGAAGGCCGCCGTGGACTTGCCCTTGCCCGGGCCGGTGTGGACGAAGACCAGCGGCCGGTTGCGGCGCTGACGCGTCGTGAGACCGTCGTCGGGAACGACGGTCGGCTGTCCCTGAGGCATTACGCGGCCCTCCTGTTGCGGGAGTTGCTGGGGTTGCTGGGGTTGCTCTGCGATGACACCGATGTGCGTACGTCCCTTACGAGCCCGGCCAGCGAGTCGGCCCGCAGCCCGTCCAGGGTGACGGACGGACCGCCCAGGTCCGCGGCCAGCGCCCCGGCCAGACCCAGCCGGACCGGGCCCGCCTCACAGTCCACGACCACCGAGGCGACACCCTCGTGCGCCAGCAGCCGTGCGCTGCGGCTGCCGGCCGCCCGCGGGTCCCCGCCGAGGGAGCCCGCCGAGGTGGCCCGCCCGTCGGTCACCACGACCAGCAGCGGGCGCCGCGAGGGATCGCGCAGCCGCTCGATGCGCAGCACCTCGTGCGCCTTGAGCAGGCCGGATGCCAGCGGGGTACGGCCGCCGGTGGGCAGCAGTTCCAGCCGGGCGGCGGCCGTGTCCACCGAGGAGGTGGGCGGCAGCGCCAGCTCGGCGCCCGCACCCCGGAAGGTGATCAGGCCGACCTTGTCCCGCCGCTGGTAGGCGTCCAGCAGCAGCGACAGCACCGCGCCCTTGACCGCGCTCATCCGCTTCCGGGCGGCCATCGAACCGGAGGCGTCGACCACGAACAGCACGAGGTTGCCCTCGCGACCCTCCCGGGTGGCCTGCCGCAGGTCGTCCTTGCGGATGACCAGACCGCGGCCGGCCCGGCCCCGGGCCCGCTGGTGCGGGGCGGCGGCCTGCACGGTCGCGGCGAGGTGCAGCTTCGTCAGCTGCCCGCGGGGGCGCTGGGAGCCGGTGGTACGGCCGTGCGCGGTCCGCGCCCGCGAGCGCCGGCCGGCGGCGCCCTCGCCCAGGCCGGGCACGCTCAGCATCCGGGTCCGGAACGGCTCGGACGCCCGTACGGCCGCCTGGACCGGCCCGTCCGCCGTGGTGTCCGCGCTGCTCGGGGGTTGTGGTGCGGAGTCCGCCGAGGGCTCCGGGCCCTGCTCCGGTCCGGGCCTGTCCCGGTCCTCCGGGCCCTGCGCGGCCCGGTCGTCCTCCGGCCCGGCCTGCGGCGGCACACCGCCGCCACCGTCCGGCCCGCCGTCGCCATCTCCGTCTGCGTCGCCGTCCGGGTCGGACCCGGGCTCCGGCTCGGGGTCCGGATCGGGTTCCGGCTCGTCGTCCGGGAAACCGTTCAGGATCTCGTCCAGCCGGTCCTCGTCCAGGCCCGGTGCGTCGAAGGGATTGCGCCGCCGCCGGTGCGGGAGCGCCAGCAGGGCGGCCTGCCGGACGTCCTCCTTCCGGACCTCCGTACGCCCGGCCCACGCGGCCAGAGCCGTCGCCGTCCGGGCCATCACGATGTCGGCCCGCATCCCGTCGACCTCGAAGCCCGCGCAGGTCGCCGCGATCTGCAGCAGTGCCACATCACCCAGCCGGACCCGCGGCAGCAGGGCCCGGGCGGCCACCACCCGGTCCCGTACCGCGGCCTCCTCCGCGGCCCAGCGGGCGGCGAAGCCCGCGGAATCGTCGTCGTAGGCGAGCCGCCGCCGTACGACCTCCACCCGCTGCTCGGGCTCGCGCGAGGCGGCGACCTCGACGGTGAGCCCGAACCGGTCGAGCAGCTGTGGGCGCAGCTCGCCCTCCTCGGGATTCATGGTGCCGACGAGCAGGAACCGGGCCGCGTGCCGGACGGACACGCCCTCGCGCTCGACGTAGGAGGCGCCCATGGCAGCGGCGTCGAGCAGGACGTCCACGAGGTGGTCGTGGAGGAGGTTGACCTCGTCCACGTAGAGGATGCCCCGGTGTGCGTCGGCCAGCAGGCCGGGCTCGAAGGCCTTCACGCCGTCGGCGAGGGCACGTTCGAGGTCGAGGGCTCCGACGAGCCGGTCCTCGGAAGCTCCGACCGGCAGCTCCACCATCCGGGCGGGCCGCTCGGCGGAGCTGCCGGACCCGTGGGGGCCGTCCGGGCAGCCCGGGTCGGGCGTGGCAGGGGCGCAGGAGAACCGGCAGCCGGGGACCACGTCCACCTGCGGCAGCAGGGCCGTCAGGGCGCGGACGGCGGTGGACTTGGCGGTGCCCTTCTCGCCGCGGACCAGCACCCCGCCGACCGCGGGGCTGACGGCGTTGAGGAGCAACGCCAGCCGGAGGTCGGTCTGGCCGACCACCGCGGTGAACGGGTAGGGCGTGCTCATGCGTGACTCCTTCGAAGGTGCGGCGGCTGGATGTGGCGCGGCGCCGCGCCGGTGCGGGGCCGGAGCCCCGGTTTCGGGAAGGGGTGGGTAAAGGGGCGGGTGGGGGAACAGCCCCGCAGGGCCCGGCCCGTCACGGTGCGCCCGGGGGCAGGAAGGGGAGGCCCGCCGGGGCGCCGGTCTCGATCAGGCGGAGCAGCGCATCGGTGTCCGCGTGTTCCTCGATCAGGTCGCCCAGCAGGTCCAGCTGTTCCTCCCGCAGGGAGGCGAAGGAGGTGTCCGGCGCCGGTACGAAGCGGCGGCCCGCAGCCGCGGCGACCTCCTGGAGGAACGCCCGGCGGAAGCCGTCCGACTCCAGCGAGCCGTGCCAGTGGGTGCCCCACACCGACCCCACCCGGCAGCCGTCCAGGAAGGGGTCCCCGCCCAGCACCTCGGCCACGCCGTGGTGGATCTCGTATCCGGTGACCGGTTCGCCGAGCGCCGAACCGGAGGGCCGGGCCAGGGTCTTCTCCCGGGCGAAGCGGACCCGGACCGGCAGCAGGCCCAGCCCGTCGACCACGCCCGCCCGCGATTCGACCTCGTCCTCGATCCGCTCGCCCAGCGCCTGGAAGCCACCGCAGATGCCCAGCACCGGCCGGCCTTCGGCGGCCCGCCGGGCCAGCGCATCGGCCAGCCCCCGCTCCCGCAGCCACTCCAGCGCCTTCACGGTGCCCCGGGTGCCCGGTACGACGGCCAGGTCGGCATCGGCCAGTTCCTCGGCCCGGTCCACGAACCGCACCACCACACCCGGTTCGGCCGCGAGCGCGTCCACGTCCGTGAAGTTCGACATCAGCGGCACCGCGCAGACCGCGACCCGCAGGACGTCCTCGCCCACCGGCGGAGCCACCAACGACTCGCGGACCGAGCCGCGCAGCGAGACCCGCAGGCCGTCCTCCTCGTCGATGCCCAGCCCGTGCCGGAAGGGCAGGACCCCGTACGTGGACCGGCCGGTGATCGACCGCAGCATCTCCATGCCGGGCTCCAGCAGGGAGACGTCACCGCGGAACTTGTTCACCAGGTAGCCGGCGATCAGCGACTGGTCCTCGGCCGACAGCAGGGCCGTGGTGCCGAAGAAGGACGCGAAGACCCCGCCCCGGTCGATGTCCCCGACCACCACCACCGGAAACCGCGCGGCCCGCGCGATCCCCATGTTCACGATGTCCGTGCGCCGCAGGTTGATCTCGGCCGGGCTGCCCGCCCCCTCGCAGATCACGGCGTCATACGTGCCCCGCAACTGCTCCAGGCAGTCCGTGACCACACCGAGCAACTGCTCCTGACGCCCGCCGTGGTAGCCGCGCGCACTCATCTCGCCCACCGGCTTGCCCAGCAGCACCACCTGGCTGCTGCGGTCGCTGCCGGGCTTGAGCAGCACCGGGTTCATCAGAGCCGTGGGCTCCACCCGGGCCGCCTGCGCCTGCATGGCCTGCGCCCGGCCGATCTCCGCGCCCTCGAGGGTGACGAAGGAGTTCAGCGACATGTTCTGGGCCTTGAACGGCGCCACCTTCACGCCCTGCCGGACCAGCCAGCGGCAGATGCCCGCCGTGACCACGCTCTTCCCGGCGTCCGAGGTGGTGCCGGCGACCAGCAGCCCCCCGCCGAGCCGCCCCTTGCTCACGCTGCTCGTGCTGCTCATGCGCGTCCCCTCCGTACCCGTGCGGCGAGCAGCCGGCCGCCGACGCAGGCGGCCAGCGCCAGCCAGGTCACCTGCCGGGACAGCCGTACCGCCCGTTCGATGTCGGCGACCTCCACCGGCCGCCCGGTGTCCCCGTTGAGCACCGCCCGGTGCTCCACCCGTCCCCCGTAGGCCAGGGTGCCGCCGAGCCGGACGCCCAGGGCACCCGCGAAGGAGGCCTCCACCGGGCCGGCGTTGGGGCTGGGGTGGGCCGCCGCGTCGGTGCGCCAGGCCCGGACCGCCCCCCGACGGTCCGGGCCGGCGACCACGGCGGCCAGCGCGGTCAGCCGGGCCCCCGGCCAGCCCGCGAGGTCGTCCAGCCGGGCGGAGGCCCAGCCGTAGCGCAGGTGGCGCGGCGACTTGTGGCCCACCATCGCGTCCAGGGTGTTCACGGCCCGGAAGGCGACCAGCCCGGGCACCCCGGCGACCGCACCCCACACCAGGGCGCCCACCACCGCGTCGGAGGTGTTCTCGGCGACCGACTCCACGACGGCGCGGGCGATCTGCTGCCCGTCCAGCGCCTGCGGGTCGCGCCCGCAGAGGTGGGGGAGGCGTTCCCGGGCCACCTCGGTGTCCCCGGCGGCCAGGGCGCCGCCGATGGCACGGGCCTCCCGGCCCAGTGAGGTCCCGCCGACCACGGCCCAGGTGGCGGCGGCGGTGAGGGCGATCCGGACGGCGGCGGGACGGGAGCGTACGGCGCGGGCGGCCAGCGCACCCGCGGCGGCTGCGCCTCCGGCGCACACCAGGGTGTGCACCACGCCCCGCGAGCGCCGGTCGCGCCAGAGGACGCGTTCGACGCCGGCGGCGGCTCGTCCGAAGGCGGCGACGGGGTGCCCGCGGCGTGGATCCCCGAGGATCCGGTCGCCGATCAGGCCCGCCGTCACGCCGTACGCGAAGACGCGATCGGCACGCATGGGGCAGGTATGTCCTCACTCAGGGTCCGCGCCCTGGTTCGACGTGTCCGGCGGCGAGAGTTCCTGGCTCCCGGCGGGCAGGGACGGCTGTCCGTGCTCCCCGGTGACAGTGGCGGGACCGCGCCGGATTCGCACCGGACTTCCTCTGCTGCCGCCGTAATGGCTCCGGCAGTCCACCACGCACCGCGATGGCCCGTCAACTTGCCGTTGACCTGCTGAAACGAGAACTCCCCCCGGGGCTGCCCGGGGGGAGTGACTCTGTGGTGCTTCGGGTGGTGCGGGGTGGGGCGGGGTGGTGCCCCGGGGACTCAGGCGACGATGAGCCAGATCCCGTACGTCACGGCCGCGGCGCAGAGCGCGAAGCAGGCGTACGCGCCGGTGCGGGCCAGGGTGGCTGCGCCGCCCTGCTCGGTGGCGGCCTCGTGCCGGGAGAGCCCCACCATGCCCAGGGTGAACAGGGCCACCAGAGCGACGGTGGCGGAGAGGCTGACTCCGAAGACGGAGCCGAGAGCTGCCCAGTCGATCTTCATACTGCCGAAACCTTCTCTGTTGGTCAGACCGCGGCGGCCGGAGCCGCCGGGGTCTCGCCGGGCGCGGGGGCGCTCGGGGCGGGGATGGTGGCCTTCAGGTCCTCGTCGGTGACCGCGGCGGTGGTGCCGGCCGGCGGCACGGTGACGGCCGCCATCGCGGTGGTGACCACGCCGGGCGCCTCGGCCGGGGTCTCCAGCTCGTTGACGTTGTTGTGGTCCACGACCTGGCGACGGGAGATCAGCCAGATGGCCAGGCAGGAGCCGACCAGGAAGACGGTGACGGCGGCGATGCCGATGTCACCGGTGCGCATGACCAGCTCGGCACCGGCCGAGACCAGCGCGGCGGCCGGCAGGGTCAGGCCCCAGGCGATGAACATGCGGGTCGCGGTGGACCAGCGGACCACACCGCCCTTGCGGCCCAGGCCCGCACCCATGACCGCGCCGGAGCACGAGTGGGTGGTGGAGAGCGAGAAGCCGAGGTTGGAGGAGGCCAGGATGACGCTGGCGGCCGAGGTCTGGGCGGCGAAGCCCTGCTGCGGCTGCAGGTCGGTCAGGCCCTTGCCCATGGTGCGGATGATGCGCCAGCCGCCGAGGTAGGTACCGAGCGCGATGGCCAGGCCGGCGGAGACGATGACCCAGACGGGCGGGTTGGAGCCGGGGGCGAGTGCCCCGCCGGCGACCAGGGCCAGGGTGATGATGCCCATCGTCTTCTGCGCGTCGTTGGTGCCGTGCGCGAGGGAGACCAGGCCCGCCGAGGCGATCTGACCGGCCCGGTAGCCCTTGGCCGAGGTCTTCTCGCCGACGTTCTTGCCGACCTTGTACGTGACCTTGGTGGCCAGCATGGCGGCCAGACCGGCGACGATCGGCGCGGCGATCGCGGGGATGAGCACCTTGGTGACCACCACGTCGCCGTTGACGGCGCCGATGCCCGCGGAAGCCACCGCGGCACCGATCAGGCCGCCCATCAGGGCGTGGGAGGAGCTGGAGGGGAGTCCGACCAGCCAGGTGATGAGGTTCCAGAGGATGGCGCCGACGAGCGCCGCGAAGATCACCTCTGGCTGGATGCCGTCCTCGTTGACCAGGCCCTTGGAGATCGTCTTGGCGACCTCCACGGACATGAACGCGCCGACGAGGTTGAGCACGGCGGACATGGCCACCGCCGTCTTGGGCTTGAGGGCGCCGGTCGAGATGGTGGTAGCCATCGCGTTGGCTGTGTCGTGGAAACCGTTCGTGAAGTCGAACACGAGAGCGGTAATGATCACGATCCCGAGGAGAAGCGTTATGTGCTCCATTTACCCAGGCTTCTGTTTGACGTCAGTGGCTCGGCGACCGTAGGCAACCTAGGTGAACTAAAAGTGAACTGAGACGGGCGGTGCGGTGTACCAGCCCGGCCCGGCTTCGGGATCCTCGTCCTGATTCTGCCGCCGATGGACCGATTCGTGCACGTCACACGCAGGTGAACGGAACCTTCCGGTGGGGCCGCCCCCGGTCTGGGGGTACCTTCCGGGTCCCCCGGAAGAGACCCAGATCACGTGCCCGGACGCCGCCTTTCAGGCCGTCCGGCCGATTCCGCTCCACTGGCCGGGGCTGCTCCGGCCGCCGAAACTGGAACAGTGCGACCCGCAACAGTGACGGCAGCCGCCGTCACCACCCTTCTGGTGGGTGCCGGAGCAGCCGCGGTCGCGGCCGGCCGGTACGCCGCCGACGCGGCCCTGCGGCCCGAACCGGGCCGCCCTCTGCCCGGCGGCCCCCGGCTCGTCGTCCACGGCACCGCCGGCGGCAGGGTCGCGCTCACCCGCTCCCTGGCCTCGCTGCGCCCGGGCACCTACGGACTGGACGCCCCCGGGGTGCACGCCGTGGTCGGCCGGGTCCTGCCGGACGCCCCGCACACCCCGGACACCGTCGTACGCCAGCTTCTCCGCGTCACCCACGGCCACCTCGACCCCGGCACCCGGGTCAGCCTCACCCCGCAGATCCACCTCGGCAACCCGCGCACCGCCCTCGGCCTCGACCACGCCGATGTGGACGTCCCCGGCGAGCTGGGGGCGCTGCCCGCCTGGTTCGTCCCCGCCGTCCGCAACACCTGGGTGATCACCGTCCACGGCCTCGGCGCCACCCGGGAGCACCCCATGGTGGTGATGCCTTTCCTGAACCGGTTCCGGCTACCGGTCCTCGACCTCGCCTACCGCGGCGACCTGGGCGCTCCCGAGTCCCCCGACGGCCTCGGCCACCTCGGGGCGTCGGAATGGCGCGATCTCGACGCCGCCATCCGCTACGCACTCCGCTTCGGCGCCCGCCGGGTCGTCCTCTACGGCTGGTCCACCGGAGCGACCATGGCCCTGTACGCCGCCGAACGCTCGGCCCTCGCCGACCGGATCGCCGGCCTCGTCCTGGACTCCCCGGTCCTGGACCGGCACACCACCCTGCGGAACCTGGCGGCGGCCCGCGGGACGCCGGCCGTTCTGCTGCCGCTGGCCGTCCGCGCCGCCGAGAGCCGCGCCGGGCTCCACGGGGACCACTGGGGCCATGGGGGCCATGGGGGCCACGGGGACCACCGGGATCCGGCCGCCGATCCCGCCGCCCTCCGGGTCCCGGCCCTGGTCTTCGCCGGACCGGACGACGCCCTCGCCCCCTGGGGCCCGGCCCGCCGGTTCGCCGAGAGCCGCCCCGACCTCGTCACCCTGCACACCGTCCGGGACGCCCCGCACGGGGGAATGTGGAACGTCGACCCGGCCCGCTACGAGGAAGCACTGCGCCGCTTCCTGACCCCTCTTATGTGAGCTCTTGTGTGAACTGCCGTCCACGCGTGCGCGGACGGCCGGGAATCTCCGGCCGGGGAGCGGGCGGCGCGGGTGTGTTGTCCTGGTCTGTACCACGGCCCACCAGCGGCAACGGCCGGTTCCGTTTGGGCTTTCGGCCGGTGACGGGCGAGACTGATTCCGTGACGTCCCGAAAGCCTGATGAGCAGTTGGCTCGCGACTCCAGACTCCGACTCGTCTCCCCGCGTTCCGTGGCCGCCGCCCGCAAGGCGGTGACCAACCGGCGTACCCGGCCGGCCCCCCGGCCGCCGGAGGGAACCCCGGCCGCGCCCGAACTCGCCAAGAGGGCCAGGGCGTCGCTCTCCGATGCGGTACGGCTGGCCCGTTGGGCGGAACGCACCCTCGGCACCGCCGATGGATCCCGCCCGGCCCCGGCCGGCGCGCTGCCCGCCCCCGACGTCGAACGGGCCTCCGGGGAACTGAGCCTGACGCACGGGCAGGTCCAGGCCGGCTGGGACCGCGCCCGGCTCGCCGGACTCGTCGAGGTGCACGGCGGCAGTGCCCGGCCCGGCTGGCGGCTGCGCGCCTGGGACCGCGACGACACCGCCGTGCTGCGCGGCTGGGTCGCCCTCTTCGACGCCTGGTCGCTGGTCCACCCGGCGCCCGCCGACATCGCACCCGAGCTGGTCGCCGAGGTCGTCGAGGCGATGCCACAGGTTCTCTCGCTGCTCCAGCTCTCGGCCGGCCCGGTTACTGTGCCGGCCCTGCTCGACCTGCTGGGCCAGCGCGTCGCCGAGCTCCGCGACGAGCGCTGCGAAGTCCCGTACGCCGCGGACCCCGCCTTGGCGGCGGAAGCCGGAGCCGCCGCTTCCGGTGCGGCACCGGCCCCCGTGCTGGTGCACGAGGGACCGGCAGCCGGGACCGCCGAAGGCGCCCACCGCGCCGGCCCGGAGCTGCCGGCCCTCGAGGCCGCCGCCCCGGCCGGGCCGGTCCCGGCGCCGGCGCCGATCGAAGCTGCCACCGCCGGGGCCACCGCCACCGCCACCGTCGCCGCTTCCGGTGCGGCAGCCGAGCACGCCAAAGGTGCGCACCCGGTCCGCGCGGAGCTACCGGCCACCTGGGCCGCGGCCCCGGCCGGGCCGGTCCCAGCGTCCGGCGAAGCCGCCGTGGTCCCCGTGCTGGTGCATGAGGGACCGGCGGCCGGGACCGCCGAAGGCGCCCACCGCGCCGGCCCAGAGCTGCCGGCCCTGGAGGCCGTCGCCCCGGCCGGGCCGGTCCCGGCGCCGGCCGAAGTCGAGGTGGCCCCGGGCCGGGCCTCGGACGCCGAAGGCCGGACCCTCCAGGGGGCCCGTCCGGGCGAAGCCATGGCCGCACCCGCAGCCGGTGGAGCCGAGGCGCGGCGGACCGCGCCGCTCGCGCGGCTGCTGCGCTGGGCGCTCGGCGGGCTCGCCGCCGTGGACGCCGTCGCCCTCGGGCCCGCCCAGGCCAGCCTCACCCCGCTCGGCAGCTGGGCTGTCTGGGTCAAGCTGGAGCAGATCTGCGTGGCCGCCCAGAGCCCCGCCGGGAACATCGAGCAGTCCGCCGCCGCCATGCTGCACGGCTGCGCCCGGCTCACCCCCGGCCCGGCCCGCGCCGAATACCGCGCCTGGCTGGCCGCCCGGCCCGTCGGCCACGCCGTCGGCGAGCTCCTCCAGGCCGCCCGCGGCGCGGACGCCCTGCTCCGCGGCCTCGCCTTCGAGGCACTCCGGGTGGTCGGCGCCCCCGCCGAGCCCGAGGTCCGGGCCGCCGCCCGCGAAGCCACCCTGCGCCCCTACGCCCTGCTCTGGCTCGCCGAGCACGACGGCGCGGACCCGGAGGACGCCCAGGACGTGCTCACCACCGAGGAGCAGACCTGGCTCTGGGTGGACACCGCAGCAGCCATCGCCGACCACGGCGAGGCCGAGCTGCTCGCCCGGCACCTGGACTCGGCCGTCCGCACCACCGTGCCCCGGCTGCTCGACGAGGTCCGAGCGGTCGGCCACCCCCGCACCGTGCAAGTCCTGGTGGCACTGGCCGCCGCCCACCCCGACCCGGCCCTCGCCAAGGCAGTCCGCCGAGCCGCCTTCCAGGTCCACACCGGCGGCTGAGCGCCCCTTTTTTGGGCTCGGTTCGCCTCCGGGGCCGCTGCTGTCGGCTCCAGGTGGGCGTGCGTCCTCGAAAACCGCTCGTTCCTCACGGTTTTCTCCGGGCGCTCGCCCACCTTCGCCGACGCGGCCCCTTCGGCTCACTCGCCCGCGCAGGCTGCGGCGGGACGGGACGAGGGCCGGCTACGGCGGGAGGGGACGAGGGCCGGCCGCGGCGGGACGGAACAAGGGCCGGCTACGGCGGGAGGGGACGAGGGGCGGCTTCGGCGGGACGGAACAAAGGCCGGCTTCGGCGGGGCGGGACAGGGGGCGGCTTCGGCCGGGCGGCCGGTACAGGCGGGCCGGTCAGACCGTTGGTGCGTACGTGCCGAAGCTCCAGATGTTGCCTTCCGGGTCCCGGGCCATGTAGTCCCGGGACCCGTAGTCCTGGTCGGTGGGCTCCATCAGGATCTCCACCCCGTGCTCCACGGCCCGCCGATGGTGCCCGTCCACGTCCTCGACCACCACGTACACCCCCGTCGGACCCGGCTCCGGGCCCATCGCCTGGTCGAACTTGCTCCCCGTACCCCGGCTGCCGAGCATCACCATGCCGTTCCCGTAGGACAGTTCCGCGTGCATCACCGTGCCGTCGTCACCCTCGTACACCGCGACCCGGGTGAACCCGAACGCCTCGGTCAACAGCTTGATCGCCGCCGTGGCGTCCCGGTACGTCAGCGTCGGACTGATGGACGGTGTACCTGCCATGACGATCACTCCCTTGTGTGCATGTGACCCGGAACACAGTCTGGCAGGCGGCGCTGACAGTCAGCGGAAGGTGTTGCACTGGGCCATGTCGCCGGTCCGGAAGCCCTGGTAGAACCACTGCTGCCGCTGCTCCGCCGAGCCGTGGGTGAAGGACTCCGGAATGACCCGCCCCTGGAACTTCTCCTGGATCCGGTCGTCGCCGACCGCCGCCGCCGCGTCCAGCCCGTCCCGGATGTCGTCCTCCGTCAGCGAGGTGATCAACGGCCGTCCGGTGGACTCGTCCGGGGTCCTGGTCGCGTTCCGCGCCCACACCCCCGCATAGCAGTCGGCTTGCAGCTCCACCTTGACCGCGTTGCTGTTCGGGCCCTGCTGCCCGTCCTGGGCCCGCTGCAGCGTCCCGGTCAGGTTCTGGATGTGGTGCCCGTACTCGTGGGCGACTACATACGCCTGCGCGAACGGGCCACCGCTCGCGCCGAACTTGGTCCGCAGCTCGTTGAAGAACCCCAGGTCCAGATAGACCTGCCGGTCGGCGGGGCAGTAGAACGGCCCGACCGCCGAGGTCGCCGGGCCGCAGGCGGTGTTCACCCGGCCCGTGAAGAACACCGTCGCCGCCGGGCTGTACCGGCCGCCCCGCCGGGTGAACTCCTGCCGCCAGAAGTCCTGGGTGCTGTTCACCACCGCCACCAGCCGGCAGTCCTCCCGGGTGTTGGCGTCCTGGCCGGTCCGGCAGGCCTGCTGCACCTGTGCGGCCGAGGAGGAGGTCGCGGCCGGATCCGGATCGCCGGAGGACAGCCCCAGCTGCTCCGGCCCCACCCCGAAGAGCAGTCCCATGACCAGCGCGATGAGACCGATGAGGCCGCCGCCGACGGTGGCCTTCCCGCCCGGGATACGACTGCCGCGCACATCCTTGACCTCGGACGTGTCCAGATTGGCGTTCTCGTCGAACTGCATCCCGCACCGCCCTCGGATTGCGCGTGCCGCCCCTGCGGTGAGTATCACCCGCTTCATCCTGATACACCCCCTCGTTCCGCGGGGTACGGCAAGGGCCGAACGGGGGACCACCGCCTGCGGTGCGTGCCACCGCCCGGCCGGTGCGGCTACGCTCGGCGCCCGCGGCCCCGCCCCAGGGAAGAGGACCCCACATGATCGCCCCGCCGGTCCCGCCCCGCGCCGAGGGCACCGCACCGACGGCCGGGCGATGGCGGCGGCTGGCCCGCACCCTCGGCCCGCTGCTGGCCGTGAGCCTGCCGGTGCTGGCGATCGTCGTGGCCAACACGGTGACGAACGGCGGCGACCGGGCCGCCCCCTACGGGGACCGGCTCACCGCCCACCCCGTCCCGGGCCCGCCGGCCACCGGCCCGGCCGCCAGACCCGCCGCCGGACCCGCCGCTCCCGAGCTGCGCCACGACCGGCACACCGTACGCGCCTACGCCCCCGGCACCGGGACCCCGCTGTGGACCTATGCCCGGGCGAACCGGCGCCCGCTCGGGGTACTCGCCGCCCCCGGTCACGCCTTCACCCTCTGGGACGACGGCATGATCACCGACACCGGCCACCCGGACCGGCCGGGCTCAGGACCCCCGGGACCCCCGGCACGGACGCCCGGCGTCCGCTGGCACCGCACCCTGCCCGGCGCCGGGCAGGGCGGCCTGCTGGCCCCGCTCGACCCGGCCGGGCGCACCCTGGCCGTCCTCACCCCGGCCCACGCCGTGGCCTACGGCACACAGGCCGGCGACCTCCGCTGGATCCTGCGCCCCCGCCGCGGCTGCGCCTTCCGGCCCGCCGACCGGGTCCGGATCGACGGGGTGCTGCTGATCCCGCAGTCCTGCGCCGATCCCTCGCTCCCGTGGAACCGCTCCCTGGTCGCCGCCGACGAGCACGGCAGGGTCACCCCCGGCAGCCGCCCGGACGGCAGCCGCCCAGAAAAGTAGTTGCGCACCACCGGTAGAATGAACCGCATGGCAAATCTCCTCGCGGATTAGCGGCGTAGAAGCTCGCGTACCGCCCCCTTCCGCCGTCCCCACCGCCCTGGAGTATTTCCGTGATCACCGCCACCGGCATCGAGCTGCGCGCCGGCGCCCGCATCCTCATCGAGAACGCATCCTTCCGAGTCGCCAAGGGCGACCGCATCGGCCTGGTCGGCCGCAACGGCGCCGGCAAGACCACCCTCACCAAGTGCCTGGCCGGCGAGGGCCAGCCCGCCGGCGGGTCCATCGCCCGCTCCGGCGAGGTCGGCTACCTCCCCCAGGACCCCCGCACCGGCGACCTCGACGTGCTCGCCCGCGACCGGATCCTGTCCGCCCGCGGCCTGGACACCCTGCTCAAGAAGATGCGGGCCAACGAGGAGCGCATCGCCAACGGCTCCGGCGCCACCCGCGACAAGGCTCTCAAGCAGTACGAGCGCCAGGAGACCGAGTTCCTCACCAAGGGCGGGTACGCCGCCGAGGCGGAGGCCGCGACCATCTCGGCCGCCCTCGGCCTGCCCGACCGGGTCCTCGGCCAGCCGCTGCACACCCTCTCCGGCGGTCAGCGCCGCCGCGTCGAGCTCTCCCGGATCCTCTTCTCGGACGCCGACACCCTGCTCCTCGACGAGCCCACGAACCACCTCGACGCCGACTCGATCGTCTGGCTGCGCGACTACCTCAAGACCTACCGCGGCGGGTTCATCGTGATCTCCCACGATGTCGACCTGGTCGAGACCGTGGTCAACAAGGTCTTCTACCTGGACGCCAACCGCTCGGTCATCGACGTTTACAACATGGGCTGGAAGCTCTACCAGCAGCAGCGCGAGGCCGACGAGAAGCGCCGCAAGCGCGAGCGCCAGAACGCCGAGAAGAAGGCCGCGGCGCTCAACTCGCAGGCCGACAAGATGCGCGCCAAGGCCACCAAGACCGTCGCCGCCCAGAACATGGCCAAGCGCGCCGACCGGCTGCTGGCCGGCCTGGACGCGGTACGGGTCTCCGACAAGGTCGCCAAGCTGCGCTTCCCGGACCCGGCGCCCTGCGGCAAGACCCCGCTCACCGCCGAGGGCCTGTCGAAGTCCTACGGCTCGCTGGAGATCTTCACCGACGTCGACCTGGCCATCGACAAGGGCTCCCGAGTCGTCATTCTCGGCCTCAACGGCGCCGGCAAGACCACCCTGCTCCGGCTCCTGGCCGGCGCCGAGAAGCCGGACACCGGCCAGGTCACCCCGGGCCACGGCCTCAAGCTCGGCTACTACGCCCAGGAGCACGAGACCCTCGATCCGGAACGCACCGTCCTGGAGAACATGCGGTCCTCCGCGCCCGACCTGGACCTGGTCGCCGTCCGCAAGACCCTGGGCTCCTTCCTGTTCTCCGGCGACGACGTGGACAAGCCGGCGGGCGTGCTGTCCGGTGGCGAGAAGACCCGGCTGGCCCTGGCCACCCTGGTCGTCTCCTCGGCGAACGTGCTGCTGCTCGACGAGCCCACCAACAACCTCGACCCGGCCAGCCGCGAGGAGATCCTCGGCGCGCTGCGCACCTACAAGGGCGCCGTCATCCTCGTCACGCACGACGAGGGCGCGGTCGAGGCGCTGGAGCCGGAGCGGATCATTCTGCTGCCGGACGGAGTCGAGGACCTGTGGGGTCCCGACTACCGGGACCTGGTCGCTCTCGCCTGACCCGTAGATCCAATTCCTTCTGGATCATTCGGCTCACCGCTGATCCATCATCTGAGTGAGACGGTCTCGTACCCTCGCTCGCCGATTCCATGACCCCGGTCGCGCACCTCCTGGTGTCCGGCCGGGGTCGGCTGCATTCCGTGCGGGGGTCCTGACCTGGAGATTTATTCCGGCTCGGACGGAATGTGACGGAGGTCATGCGACGGAAGAGGAGATTCCGTTCTGCGTGCGTGTCCACTCACCGGGAAATGCGGTCGCGCGGACCTTGCTGAATGGGTGGCCAGGAAGCCCGGGAGGGGTGATCATGAGAAGTCCAGAGCGCACTTCCCATGAGGAGGCACGGGTGGCCGAGACTCTGAAGAAGGGCAGCCGGGTGACCGGCGCCGCGCGCGACAAGCTCGCGGCAGACCTGAAGAAAAAGTACGACTCCGGTGCGAGCATCCGGGCGCTGGCCGAGGAGACCGGCCGGTCCTACGGGTTCGTCCACCGGATGCTCAGCGAGTCCGGAGTCACACTGCGTGGCCGCGGTGGCGCGACGCGCGGCAAGAAGGCGGCTACGGCCTGATCCAAGGCTGTCGCCGACGTTCGCACACTGGTGACCCCCGGTCGGCCACTGGGTCGGCTGGGTGGTTACTGTGCAGTCACTTAGTGGACGCTGCACGGTAATCACCCACCCGGAGGCCCAGATGGATCTGCTCGACAAGGACGGCGTACGGCTCACCGTCGATGGCGCAACCGCCACGGTGACACTGACCAATCCGGCCAAGCGAAACGCTCAATCTCCCGCGCTCTGGCGGGCGTTGGCCGAGGCGGGTCAGTCATTGCCGGGCACCGTCCGGGTCGTGGTGCTCAGCGGTGAGGGCAAGTCCTTCTCCGCCGGCCTCGACCGGCAGGCGTTCACTCCCGAAGGCTTCGAGGGAGAACCGTCTTTCCTTGACCTGGCGCGCGGCTCCGACCAGCAGCTGGACGCCACCATCGCCGAGTACCAGGAAGCCTTCACCTGGTGGCGGCGGAACGACATCATCACCATCGCGGCCGTGCAGGGCCATGCCATTGGCGCGGGGTTCCAGCTCGCCCTCGCCTGTGACCTGCGCGTGGTCGCGGAGGACGTGCAGTTCGCCATGCGCGAGACCAGCCTGGGCCTGGTTCCCGACCTCGGCGGCACCCAGCCGCTGACCGCCCTGGTCGGGTACGCCCGTGCCCTGGAGATCTGCGCCACCGGCCGCTTCGTGCACGCGGAGGAGGCCGAGCGCATCGGCCTGGCGAACCTGGTGGTTCCCGTCGCCGAACTCGAACCTGCCGTACGGGACCTGAGCGCGGCCCTGCTGGCGGCCCCGCGGGACGCCGTGATCGAGACCAAGGCCCTGCTCCGGGGCGCGGCCGGGCGTACCTACGACGAGCAGCGCACGGCCGAACGCGCGGCCCAGGCCCGCCGGCTGCGGGACCTCGCGGGTCTCTCCGACTGACCTGACTGACCGGGCGGAGCTCCGGCCCCCGCCCGTCCGGCCGTCCCTCTCTCGGCGCGTACCGCCGTGCGCACGTACCGTGGTCGCAGAGCCCAGTCGGGTGCGAAGCGCCTCGGGTGCGAAGGGAGCCGAGATGACCGAAACCGCGGCAGCGGGGCCGGGCGGGCCGGACCGGGACCCGGCCGAGCGGGGCCGGACCTCCATATCCGACGGGGTGGTCGAGAAGATCGCCGGACTGGCCGCCCGTGAGGTCCTCGGCGTGCACGCCCTGGGCGGCGGTGGCTCCCGCAGCTTCGGCTCGGTCCGGGACCGGGTCCCCGGCGGAGCGAAACCCGCCGCCTCCCGGGGCGTCAAGGCGGAGGTCGGCGAGGTCCAGACCGCCCTCGACCTGGACCTCGTTGTGGACTACGGCGTGGCCATCCGGGAGGTGGCCCGGGCGGTCCGCGAGAACGTCGTCGCCGCGGTGGAGCGGATGACCGGCCTGGAGGTCGTCGAGGTCAACATCGCGGTCACCGACGTCAAACTGCCCGACGAGGAGGACGACGCGTACGAGCCGGGCAGGGCGCCGGACACCCGGCTCCAGTAACCCCGTGGCGAGGAGTCCCGCATGAGCATGGCGGTGGTCGGCCTGCTGGCCGGCATGGCACTCGGATTCGCCGGGTATTTCGGCGGCTTCGGCGCGTTCCTGCTGGTGGCCGCGCTCGGCGCCATCGGCTTCGTGGCCGGCCGGATCTTCGACGGAGACCTGGAACTCGGAGACTTCTTCCGCCCGCGCGACGACCGGCGGCGGTGAGCGGTGACCACGCCACGGCCGCAGACGGCCCGGCCCGCCCCGACCCGCGTCCCCGCCGCCGACCGGGGCGCCACCCGGATCGCCGACCGGGTCATCGCCAAGATCGCGGCCCGGGCGGCCTTCGAGGCCCTGGACCCCGCCGCCCGCCCGCCCGGCACGGCGACGGCACCGCACGCGACGGTCACCGTGCACCACGACATCGCCCGGGTCCGGATCGGGCTGGAGCTCGGCTACCCCTGCGACGTGGCCGCGGTCTGCGCCGCCGTACGCCGGCAAGTCGCCGAACGGATCGAGGAGTGCACGGAGATGGCCGTCCCTGAGGTGGACATCGACGTCGAGCGGCTGCACCCGGTGCAGGCCCGGCCCACCGGGCGGGGCCGGGTCCGGTGACCGCCGCCCCCCAAGGCCGCCTGCGGTCGGCGCGCCGGCTCCCCGCCGCGCTGGCCGCGCTCGTGCTGCTGACCGCTTCCGTGGTCCTGCTGTACGACCTGGTGGCGGCCCGGGCGGACCGTCCGGCCATGTGGTGGCGGCGCGGACTCGGCGGCCTGCTCGACCGGCACACCCTCGAGGAGGGCGCCGTGCTGCTGGGCGGCGCACTGGCCGTCCTGACCGGGCTGGGCCTGCTGCTGCTCGCGCTCACCCCGGGACTGCGGGGCGTCCTGTCGATGCGCGCGGCGGACCCGGGGGCCCGGGCCGGCCTCGGCCGGAGGGCGGCCGGGCTGGTGCTGCGGGACCGGGCGATGGAGGTGCCGGGGGTCCAGTCGGTCCGGGTCCGGATGGGCCGGACCCGGGTGGCGGTCCGGGCCGCCTCGCACTTCCGCGAACTGGACGAGGTACGGGCGGACCTGGAGCATGTACTGGCCGTCGGCATCGAGGAACTCGGCCTGGCGCAGGAGCCGGAGCTGCACGTGCGGGTGAGCCGGCCCGCCCGGAAGGGGTGAGCGCAGATGCTCGGGGCGGTCAACCGGACCCTGCTGGCCACGGCCGGCCTGGTCCTGACGGCGGCCGGCACGGCCGTGCTCACCGCGTCTTGGCCGTTCGCCGGCCGGAGCGAACCCCTGCTGAGCGAGGCCCGGCGGCGCCACTGGCAGGTGGCGGACTGGACCTGGTGGGTGCTGGTGGCGGGGCTGGGGCTGGTGGTGCTGCTGTGCCTGTGGTGGCTGCTGGCCCAGCTGCGGCGGGCCCGGCCGGCGGTGGTGCTGGTGGACACCGAGGACGGGGCATTCGCCGCGCTGCGCGGGCGGGCGCTGGAGGAGGCGGTGGCCGCGGAATGCGACGCGCTGGACGGCGTCGCCCGCAGCCGGGTCATGCTGGCGGGGCGGCGGGGCGTGCCGACCCTGCGGGTGGCGCTGCGGCTGGAGCCGTACGCCGTGCCCGCGGACGTGCTGGCGGGCCTGGCAGGCCCGGTCCTCACCCACGCCCGCACAACGGCGGCCCTCCCCGAACTCCCCCTGGAAGCCCGCCTCCACATCACCGACCAGGGCCCCCGCCGCGTCACCTGACCGGCCCCGCGCAGCGGGTGCGGGTGGCTAGAAGCCGTGGCGGGCGCCGCCGTCGATGGGGAGCATGATGCCCGTCAGGTACGACGCCGCCGGGGAGAGGACGAACGCCGCCGTCCGGCCGAACTCCTCCGGCGTCCCGTACCGGCGCAGCGGAATCCGGCCCTCGTTGGCGGCCCGAGCCGCCTCCGCATCGCCGGACAGCGCGTCCAGCTCCCGCACCCGGTCCGTGTCGATCCGGGCCGGCAGCAGACCGAGCACCCGGACCCCGCGCGGACCCAGCTCGTCCGCCAGGGACTTCGCGAAGCCGGCCAGCCCCGGCCGCAGGCCGTTGGAGATGGTCAGGCCGGGGATCGGCTCGTGCACCGAGCCCGACAGGACGAAGCCGATGACCCCGCCCTCGCCCAGCTCGGCCGCAGCCGCCCTGGCCAGCCGGACCGCTCCGAGGAAGACGGACTCGAACGAGGCCGTCCACTGCTCGTCCGTGTTGTCCGCGGCGAAGCCCGGCGCCGGGCCGCCGACGCTCACCAGAATGCCGTCGAACCGGCCGAACCGTTCGCGGGCGGTGGCGATCAGCCGCTCGGCGGCAGCCGGGTCGGCGTTGTCGGCGCCCACCCCGACCGCGTTCGGGCCGAGTGCCTTCGCGGCGTCCGCCGCGCGCCCCGCGTCCCGTCCGGTCAGCACCACCTTCGCGCCGTCGGCGGTCAGTTCCCGGGCGGTGGCGTACCCCAGCCCGCGGGTTGCTCCGGTGACGACGTAGACACGGTCCTTCAGTCCAAGATCCATGCCCTACACGCTACGCGGCGGTGACCGGCTCCGGATCCCCGTCGGCCGAAGCCTCTGCCGCCCCGGCCGCAGCAGCTGCCTCGCGGTCCCGCTTCTCGCGGCGTACCAGGACGACCCAGCCCACCGGGACCCCGAAGGCGAACATCCACCACTGCACGGCGTACGCCATGTGCGCGCCGATCGAGTCGTGGTCGGGGGTGCCCACCGGCTCGGGGCCGTCGGCCGGGGCCGGCCCGGCCAGCTCGATGTAGCCGCCGAGCACCGGCTTCTTCAGGGTCTCTGCCTGCTGCGCGCTGTTGATCAGCATGACCTGGCGGTCCGGCAGACCCTTGCGGTCCTTGATGCCGCTGCCGCCGCTGGTCTCGTCCGCCTTGAGCCGTCCGGTGACGGTGACCTGCCCGGCCGGTGCGGCCGGCACCGCCGGGTAGGCGCGCGGGTCCCCGCCGCCGGGCACCCAGCCCCGGTTGACCAGGACCGCCCGGCCGTCCGCGAGCACCAGCGGGGTCAGTACGTGGAAGCCGACCTTGTCGTCGTTGGAGGTCCGCATCCGGACCACCACCTCGTGCGCGGTGTCGTACACGCCGGTGGCGGTGACCGACCGCCAGTAGTCGGCGCGCGGGACCGCATGGCCCGGGGAGGTGAGTTCGGTGACCGGCTTCGCCGCGGCCGTCAGGTTGGCCTCGATCAGGGCGTTCTGGGCGACCCGGTGCTCATGGCGGTGGTACTGCCAGAACCCCAGCTTGATCATCGCGGGGATGAGGACAAGGGCGATGAGGGTGAGGCACACCCACTGCCGGGTCAGCACAAAGCGGTACACACCCTTGACGGTACCCGGCGCGCAGCGGGCCCCGGCGGGCGGGTGCGCCTGCCGGGGCCCGTAGGGGTTCAGACGCGGTCGACGATGCCCACCTTCCCCTCCGCGCGGGCGCAGTGCGCTCCGCAGTACCACTGCCCTTCGACCTCGACGCCCTGCCCGATGATCTGTACCCGGCAGTGTTCGCAGATGGGCGCCATGCGGTGAATGGCGCAGGAGAAGCAGTCGAAGACGTGCACCGCGCCCTGCGCGTGCACCTCGAAGGACATGCCGTAATCGTTTCCGCAGACCTCACAACGTGCCATGCGCCACAGGGTGGGACCGGACGGCCCGGCCGGGCGAGCGGGTGCCGGGCGAGTCGCCCGAGGCTCACCCGTCTGCCGGAGCCACGTCCCGCAGCAACTGGGTGAAGGCGGCCTCGTCCACGATCGGGGTGCCGTACGCCTTCGCCTTGACGGTCTTGGAGGTCGCGGAGTCCGGGTCGTTGGTCACCAGCAGGCTGGTGAGCCGGGACACGCTCGTCGCGATGTGCAGGCCGGCCTCCACAGCCCGGTCCTCCAGCAGTTCCCGCTCCACCGAGGTGTCCCCGGAGAAGGCGATCCGCATGCCCTGCTTGAGCGGGCTGCCGTCCTCGAACCGGCCCGGGTTCGGATGCGGGCACACCGGCCGCTTCCGGGAGGGCCGCCAGCTGTTGCGCGCCGACCCGTACCCCGCCTGGTAGCCGATCCGGGGGGTGGCGGGGGAGTCCGTCCACTCGGTCAGCGGCCGGCATTCGAGCAGCGGCAGCCGTACGCCGTCCCGGGCGGCCGTGTGCAGCGACGGACGGAAGGCCTCCGCCAGCACCCGGGCGTCGTCGAGCGCGTGGTGGGCGCGCTGCTGGACCACGCCGAAGTGCGCGGCCAGCGACTCCAGCTTGTGGTTGGGCAGGGGCAGGTTCAGTTCCTTCGACAGGGCGATGGTGCACAGCCGTTGCCGGACCGGGGCCGCGCCCTCGGCCCGCGCGTACTCGCGGGCGATCATCTGCCAGTCGAACATGGCGTTGTGCGCGACCAGCACCCGGTCCGCGAGCCGGTCCGCGAACTCCTCCGCGATGTCCCTGAACAGCGGGGCGCCCTCGAGGACCTCACTGGTCAGGCCGTGGATCCAGACCGGGCCGGGGTCGCGCTGCGGATTGACCAGGGTGTACCAGTGGTCCTCCACATTGCCCTGGGCGTCGAGCCGGTAGACGGCCGCCGACACTATCCGGTCCTCGCGCGCGAGCCCGGTGGTCTCCACGTCGACGACCGCGTACCCCCGGGGGTAGGCGGCCGGCCACGTCGTGTCTGCGGTCGTTCGGTCGTCGAGCATGGTCACAGAGGATACGGGCCCGGACTGACACCGGGGGACCGAAGGGCCCGTCAGCCGGTCTATCCGGCCAGCAGTGCCGTCACCAGGGCGCGTACGGAGAGCAGGAACAGCCGTTCCGGATCGGCGGGCCGGGCCAGGGCGCGGGCGAGGGCCGGGTCGGCGGGGGCGGCGGCAGGATCCCAGAGTTCGCCCTCGGCCGGGGACTGCGCGGGGGAGCGCTCGCGGTTTCGCTCGACCAGCACGAAGCCGACGATCTGGAACTGGACCGCCCGGACGGCATCCGCGGCGCGGGCCCCGCGCAGTCCGGCGGCGTGCACCTCGTGCACCAGGGCCTGCTGGGCGGGCAGGAACATCCGCTCGGTGAGCCCGCGCTCGTGGACCATCGCGATCAGGTGCGGGCGTTCGCGCAGTTCGCGGCGGAGGCCCCGGGCCACCGACACGATCCGGTCGGCGGGGGTGCGGCCGGTGGGGCGGATCGCGCCCATGTCGGTGACGGTCCGCTCCACCAGGGCGTCGAGCAGGGACTCGCGGTTGCCCACGTGCCAGTAGATGGAGGTGACGGCGGTGCCCAGCTCGGCGGCCAGTTTGCGCATGGTGAGGGCGGCCGGGCCGTGCTGTTTGACCAGGGACGCGGCCGTCTCCAGCACCTCCTCGCGGGTCAGCGGGCTCCTCGTCATCGGTCCGCCGCCAATCTGTCGATGCGTCAGTTCTGTTGGGTGCAGGGGTCTTTACCCTTCATCGCCAGCGGTGTAACTGTGTTACAGAACCGACGACTCCCCCCGAGACGAGGGATGGTGCGAGATATGGCACGCGTACGGTACGGAGCGCGCACCGAGGCCGAGATCGTGGCATCGCGCGAGAAGAGTTCCAAGCTCCCCGACATCTGGTCCACCGGTGTGGTCGCCGTCTGGGAGAGCGACCCCGATGTGGTGGCGGCGGTCCTCCCCCCGCCGCTCAAGCCGGCCGAACGGCCCCTCGTACGGGCCAACATCAGCAAGGTCGACCTGCCCGGCTACCCGCTCGGCGCCGGCTCGGTCGCCGTCGCCGCCCGGCACGGCGGGGTCGAGGGCTGGTACCCGCTGGTCATGCCCATGACCCACGAGCGGGCCCTGACCGGTGGCCGCGAGGTCTTCGGCGAACCCAAGAAGCTCGGCGAGGTCTCCGTCGAGCGCGACGGCCTGGTGGTCAACGCCTCCCTCGCCCGGCACGGCATCGCCTTCGTCGAGGTCCGCGGGGCCGTGGACCGCGAGCTGCCGCTGCCCGAGCCCACGCAGAAGACGGACTTCTACTTCAAGTTCCTGCCCGGCGTGGACGGTTCGGGCTTCGACGGCGACCCGGTGCTCGTCCACTGCACCCGCAATGAGAAGGTCCGCAGGCTGGAGCACATCACCGGCGACATCGTGCTCCGCGAGTCCATGTTCGACCCGGTGGCCGACCTGCCCGTCCGCCGGATCGTCGAGATCACCATCGGTGAGAAGACCACCGACCAGAAGGGCCGGGTCGTCGAGCGGGTCAGCGCCCAGGCCCTGCTCCCGTATATCCACCAGCGCTACGACGACCCGATGCAGATCCTGGACGGGCCGCCCGAGGGGAGCGTGTGACATGGACCTCGGACCCGGACAGGTGGCCGTGGTCACCGGCGCCGCGAGCGGCATCGGCCTCGCGATGGCCCGCCGCTTCGCCGCCGAGGGCCTCAAGGTCGTCCTCGCCGACGTGGAGGAGGGCGCCCTCGCCAAGGCGGCCCAGGAGCTGACCGCGGACGGGGCCGAGGTCCTCGCCCGCACCGTGGACGTCAGCGACCGCGACTCCCTCCTCGCCCTCGCCGACGCCGCGTACGAGGCCTTCGGCGCGGTCCATGTGCTCTGCAACAACGCGGGCGTCGGGTCGGGTGCCGAGGGCCGGATGTGGGAGCACGAGCCCAACGACTGGAAATGGGCCTTCTCCGTCAACGTCTGGGGCGTCTTCCACGGCATCCAGGCCTTCGTCCCCCGCATGATCGCGGGCGGCCGGCCCGGCCACGTGGTCAACACCTCCTCCGGCGACGGCGGCATCGCTCCGCTGCCCACCGCCTCCGTGTACGCCGTCACCAAGGCCGCCGTGGTCACCATGACCGAGTCGTTGTACGCCCACCTCAGGGCCGAGGGCGCGGCCGTCGGCGCCTCGGTCCTCTTCCCCGGTCCGCACATGCTGCGCACCGGCCTGTGGGAGTCGCACCGCAACCGGCCCGAGCGGTACGCCAAGCAGCGCCCGCGCCGGACCCCGTACCGCACTCTCGACCAGTACGAGGCCGCGATGAAGAAGGCCGGCCACGAGGTGGACTTCACCCCTGTCGAGGAGGTCGCCGAGCACGTCGTGGACGGCATCCGCGCGGGCCGCTTCTGGATGCTGCCGGCGAGCGAGCACAGCGACCGGCAGATCAAGGCCCGGTCGCAGTCCATGCTCGACCGCGCCAACCCCGCCTACCTGGAGAGCTTCATCCTCGACTGAGGAGCGTCTGCCGTGAGTGACACACCGTACGAAGACCCGTACCTGATCATCTCCTCTGACTGCCACGCGGGCCTGCCCACCGAGCAGTACCGCCCCTATCTGGACTCCCGCTTCCACCCGCAGTTCGACGAATTCCTCGGCCAGCGGGACGCCCGCCGCGAGGAGGCCACCCGGCTGGGCGTCCGCAACGAGGCCTTCGCCCAGAAGTGGTTCCACGACCACGAGGAGGGCCTCAAGGGCGGCTGGGACACCACCCAGCGACTGAAGGAACTCGACGGCGACGGCGTGGCCGCCGAGGTGGTGTTCCCGGACGCGGACGCCGTCGACAGCCAGACCGCCGCCCCCTTCGGGGTGGGCCTGGGCCTGTCCGGCGACCAGGACCCCGAGCTCGGCATGGCGGGCGCCCAGGCGCACAACCGGTGGCTCGCCGAGTTCGTCTCCGAGAATCCCGAACGGCACTGCGGGGTGGCCCTCCTCCCCATCACGGGCGAGCCGGACAAGGTCGTCGCCGAGATCCACCGGGCCAAGGAGTCCGGCCTGGGCGCGCTGATGATCCCCTCGATGTGGGTGGACAAGGCGCCCTACCACGACCGCCGCTACGACCCGGTCTGGGCGGCGGCGGCCGAGACGGCCATGCCGATCGTCACGCACTCGGGTGCGGCCCCGCGCCACGAGTACGGCGACCACCTCGGCATCTACGTCTCCGAGGTCACCTGGTGGCCGGCCCGCCCGCTCTGGTTCCTGCTCTGGTCCGGGGTCTTCGAGCGGCACCCCGGCCTGAAGTTCGGAGTCGCCGAATCCGGCTGCTGGTGGCTCCCGAACCAGCTGTGGTTCATGGACCGCCTCTACCTCGGCGCCCACGGCGGGAAGAAGCTCTCCCCCTTCGCCGAGCTGAAGCGCCCGCCGAGCGAGTACCTGGACCGGCAGGTCTTCGTCTGCGCGACCAACACCAAACGCCGCGAACTCGCGCAGCGCTACGAGATCGGCGTGGACAACATCCTGTGGGGCTCGGACTTCCCGCATCCCGAGGGGACCTGGCCCAACACCCGCGCCTGGCTGCGGAACACCTTCCACGACATACCCGTAGCCGAGACCCGCCGCATGCTGGGCCTGGCCGCCGCCGAGGTCTTCGGCTTCGACACCGCGGCGCTGGCCCCGATCGCCCGCCGGATCGGACCCACCCCGGCGGAGCTGGGCCAGTCCCCGGACCAGGCGGCGGTGGAGGCCTCCTGGGCCCGCTCCCGGGAGGTCGGCCGGCACTGGCTCACCGAGAACGACTTCCCGGTCCTGGGGGTGTCGCAGTGACGGAGGACCGCTACACGGTCATCTCGGCGGACTGCCACGCCGGCGCCGACCTGCTCGACTACCGGCCGTACCTGGAGAAGAGGCACCACGACGCCTTCGATGCCTGGGCGGCCGACTACGTCAACCCGTACGAGGACCTTCTCGCGGACACCGCGGACCGCAACTGGAACTCGGCCCGCCGGCTGGCCGAACTCGAAGCAGACGGCATCGTCGCGGAGGTCGTCTTCCCCAACACCATCCCGCCCTTCTTCCCGAACGCCTCGCTGATGGCGCAGCCGCCCACGGCCGAGGAGTTTGCGCTCCGCTGGGCCGGCCTGCAGGCCCACAACCGCTGGCTGGCCGACTTCTGCGCGGACGCGCCGGGCCGCCGGGCGGGAGTCGCCCAGATCCTCCTGAACGACGTGGATGCGGCGGTTGCGGAGATCCGCCGCACGAAGGAGGCGGGCCTCACCGGGGGCATCCTCCTGCCGGGCGTCCCGCCCGGCTCCCCGGTCCCCGAGCTGTACTCGTCGGCGTACGACCCCATCTGGGCGGTCTGCGCGGAACTCGACGTCCCGGTCAACCACCACGGCGGCTCGGCGTCGCCGCCGCTGGGCGAGGAACCCGCCGCCCGGGCCGTCTTCATGGTGGAGACCACCTGGTTCTCCCACCGGGCTCTGTGGCACCTCGTCTTCGGCGGCGCCTTCCGCCGCCATCCGGGGCTGAAGCTGGTCCTGACGGAGCAGGGCTCCGGGTGGATCCCGGGCGTGCTGGAGATGCTGGACTACTACCACGGCCGGCTGGTGGCGGCTTCGGCCACCGCCGAGTCCAAGTTCGGCGCGGGCCTGGCGGAGGCGATGGGCAAGGGCCCGAGCGAGGTCTGGCGGGACAACTGCTTCGTGGGGGCCAGCTTCATGCGCCCCCATGAGGTGCCGCTCCGCGACCGCATCGGCCTCGACAAGATCATGTGGGGCTGCGACTACCCCCACGACGAGGGCACCACCCCGTTCTCCCGCGAGGGCCTGCGGATCGCTTACGCGGGCCTGCCGCGGGAGGAGATCGCGGCGATGGCCGGCGGCAACGCGGCCCGGGTCTACGGCTTCGACATGCCGTTCCTGGACGCCCTGGCCGCGAAGCACGGCCCGACCGTGGCGGAGATCGCCGAGCCCCTGACGGAGGTCCCCGCCGAAGCCACCAGCCCGGCCTTCGCCAAGGGGGGCTCGGTCCGGGTCTGGTGACACTCCGGCCCGCCCGGGGCGGCTCACGGGAAGTACGTGAGCCGCTCCGGCGGGATCCGCTCCACCCCGATGACCGCGGTGCGCCGGTCGACCTCGATGCGCAGGGAGTCCAGCCCCGCCAGCGGGGAGAGATCGACCATCCAGGCGCATTCGGCGAGCCGCAGCCGGGTCAGTTCCGGCAGCTCCCGGAGCGGCTCCAGACCGTGCCGATCGATGTCGCAGCGCAGCAGCATCAGCTGGGTCAGCCGCCGGTACGGAGTCAGCTCCGTGAGGTCCACCGCGGCGGCGAACCGGATCTGCAAGGCGGTGAGTCCGGTGAGCGGACGCTCCGCAGCCAGTTGCCGGTACTGCCGGTCCCCCGCGATGGTCAGCGACTGCAGCCCCGCCCACCGCTCCAGCCCGTCGAGGGTGAGCGAGCGCGCGCCCTGCCACAGCGCCAGCTGGGTCAGCCCTTCGGTGGCCGGGACGTCCCCGATGCGCTGCTCTTTCGGCTCGTACCCGATCACCAGTTTGCGCAGCCCGTCGAGGCCCGCCAGCGGCGCCAGCGACACCCCGTCCGCCATGTATCCGAGGGCCAGGCTGTCGAGCGCCAGCCGGTCGACCGCCGCGAGGGATCTGACCTGCGGGCAGTCGAAGACCCCGAGGTGCCGCAGGGACCGGTGGCCGGTCAGGACCGAGAGATCCACCAGTCCGGGATTGCGCTGGAGGACCAGCCACTCAAGATCGTGGCGCTCGGTGATCTCCTTGGGCACTCCGTGCTCCCACACCAGGTGGACGCGCCGGATGTGCGGGAGCCCGGCGAAGGCCTCCAGCTGTTCGGGGGTGCGGATGTGCAGGTGGGCCGTGCGCATCGGGGCGTCCGCCAGCACCGCGTCCGCGTACTCGCCGGTGGGGAACCGGCCCCAGGACTCGGACAGCTCGTGGCCCACCTCGTACCGGTCGTCCCGCCGGAATCCGGCGAGCACGCGCAGCGCCCGCTCCCCACCGACCAGCGCGGCCGTACGGACGGTCGCCGCGGCCTCCGCCTCGGACAGGTCATCGGGATCGGGCAGCAGCTCCAGCACCAGCTCGCCGGCCTTGGCCAGTTCCTCGGCCTGCCCCGGATTGCGCGGCGGCAGCAGGGCCGCCGTCCTGGCCTGCACCTCGCCCCACACCTGCGGATCGAGCTCCGGGGCGTGTTCCAGGCACGCGGCAGCCAGCAGCACCAGCCGGCTGCGGTCCCGTTTCACCTTGTCGGCGCGGCGCAGCAACTGCCGGAGCAGCCGGGCGCGTTCGTCCGGCCGGGCATGGCCCACCGCCATCCGGACCACATCGTCCCAGGCGTCGTCGTGGGCATGGCGCACCAGCACGCCGAAGTCCCGTTCCTCCACAGCCGCCTTGGCGCCCAGGTAGTCCTGGAAGGTGCGGTGCACGAAGTGCACCGCACCGGGGACGGGCTCACGCAGCAGCCCGCTGCGGATCAGCAGGTGCCGGAAGACCTGCTGGGCATCGCCCTGTTCCCGGACCTGCGGCATGGCCTCCAGCCACTCGCGGATCATGTCCACCGCTTCGTCCCGGTCAGCCTCCACCTGCCCGTTGCGGATGAGCCAGTACGCGAGCCGCTGGAGCAGGAGGGTCTGCTCGTCCCGGGTCAGGCAGACCCCCTCCACGCCGCTGATCTCCCGCTCGGTGTCCCGCCGCACCAGCAGCATGTCCAGGGCCGCGTCGTACAGCTCCTTGCGGGCCCGGGGCAGCTGCATCCGCCGGTCCCGGTTCAATGCGCAGAGCAGGGCGCACATCAGCGGATTCGTCGCCAGCCGGTCCAGGTCCCGGCGGGCCCCGACCGCTCGGACCAGCACCTGTTCGTAGGTGTCCAGCCGGTCCCGCTCCTCGCCCGGGCCGCACTCCGCCCGGGCGGCATCGTGCCAGTGCCGGATGAAGGACCGTACGCCGCTGCGCTCCATCGGCAGCAGGGACAGGGCGGCGAAGCCCTGTCCGGTCAGCCAGTCCTCCGGCACCGCGGACGGGCGGGTGGTGACGATGTACCGCGCCCTCGGGAAGGCGGCGATCAGCGTCCGCAGCCACGCCTCGGTGCGTCCTCGCAGCCGTTGCGGCACCTCGTCCACCCCGTCGACGAGGACCAGGGCCCGCCCCTCGGCCAGCAGGTCCACTGTCCAGCCGTCCGGGGCGACCAGCGGCACGCCCGAGGCCCGCAGCCATTCCTCGGGCAGCGGCAGGTTCTCGTGGAAGGAGCGCAGTCGCAGGACGAACGGCACCAGGGTGTTCCAGTGCGCCAGCCGCGGCCCGAACGTACCGCGGGCCGCATTGAGCGCCAGCCACTGGACGAGGGTGCTCTTGCCGGAGCCCGCCGGCCCGCGGAGCAGCACCCGGTCGGTCGCGCCGAGGGCCTGGTCGGCCTCCATCGTGGTCCGGTGCGAGCCGGGCTCCTCCGGGAGCTGGTCCCCGCTCATCGCCAGGCCGATGTATGCCAGATCCAGCGGCCACTCCTGCCGGCTGCTGCTGAAGGTGACCCCGAACAGCTGGAGCCGCTCGTGCGTCCGGGCGATGTACTGCGCGTACCGCTCCTCGAAGGCGTACGCCGCGCCGTCGGGCCGCTCCGCCAGCCGGTCCACCGCCCGGGCCAACTCGCCGGTCCGGCGGACCAGTTCCACATCTGCCCGCGCCCCGAACTCCGGCAGGGTGGTCACGTACTCCACCAGGTGCCGGCAGCACGCCCCCACCAGCTCCCGGTACATGCGCTCGGCCGGCTCGCCGAGTCCGGTGGGGGAGTGGGCCAGGACCGCGGCCGTGAGCCGGTGCGGGTCGAGGTCCAGGGCGAAGAGGGTGTCCGCGTCCACCGCGTCCACCGTGCCGCGGGCGGCGAACGCCGCGAACGCGTCGCCCACCGCGTCCAGCGCCGCCAGCCGCTCGTGCTCCGCGACTCCCGCACCGACCGGGCCCAGCCGGTCCGCCAGGCCCTCCGTCAGGCGGCGTATCTCGTCGGCGCCGAGCGCCGCCGGCCGCCGCCAGCGGGCGGCCGGGCGGACCGGGGAGGCGACCTCGCCGGCCCCCGGTGCCTTCGCCAGCAGCGGCTTCAGCAGTGCTCCGACCGCCGTGCCGGCGATGCGTAAGAGAACCGTCTCGAACCCCGTCACACAACCCTCCCCTGGTACCGCCGGTAACCCGGTCGGATACCGATCGGTAACAACCTCTAGCGGCACCCCGGAAACCGCCTCTATGGTGCGGGCATGCCGAACCTGCCCGATGTCGTGCTGTGGTCCATACCCGCCTTTGTGCTGCTCACCGTCATCGAGATGGTGAGCTACCGGCTCCATCCCGACGAGGACGCCGCCGGATACGACACCAAGGATGCGGTCACGAGCGTAGCCATGGGGCTCGGCAGCATCGGATTCGACCTGCTCTGGAAGATCCCGGTGGTCGCGGTCTTCACGGCCGTCTACGAACTCACCCCGCTGCGCGTGCCGTTCCTGTGGTGGACCGTCCCGCTGATGCTGCTCGCCCAGGACTTCCTCTACTACTGGCAGCACCGCGGCCACCATGTCATCCGCATCCTGTGGGCCTGCCACGTGGTCCACCACAGCAGCCGGAACTTCAACCTCACCACTGCTCTGCGCCAGCCCTGGACCAGCGCCACCACCTGGTGGTTCTACCTGCCGATGGTGGCACTCGGCGTGCACCCGGCCGTGATCCCGTTCTGCTACGGGATCAACCTCCTGTACCAGTTCTGGGTTCACACCGAGCGCATCGGGAAACTGCCCCGGGCCTACGAGTACGTCTTCAACACCCCCTCCCACCACCGGGTCCACCACGCCTCCCAGGGCGGCTACCTGGACCGCAACTTCGGCGGCATCCTGATCGTCTGGGACCGGATGTTCGGGTCCTGGGTGGGGGAGGTGGAAAAGCCCGTCTTCGGGCTCACCAAGAACATCTCCACCTACAACCCGCTGCGGGTGGCTACCCACGAGTACGCGGCCATCGCCCGGGACGTCCGGGCCGCCGGCAGCTGGCGGGAGCGGGCCGGACGGGTCTTCCGCGGCCCGGGCTGGCAGCCCGCGACGCAGCCCACGCAGCCTGCCCAGCCCGCGACGCAGCCTGCCCAGTCCGCCCAGCCCGCCGGCACCGAGTCCGCCGAGGCCACCGCATGAGCGCCACCGAGCGCCGTACGCCCTCCTGGGCGGCCGGCACCGCCCCCGGCGCCGGACGCCGCGCCCGCCTCGGCCGGGCCGCGCTCATCGGCTTCGCCGTGGCCACCGTCCTCGACCTCGGCTCGCTGCTGGCCGGCTGGGACCCCGGGCACGCCCTCTTCAAGCCGCTGCTGATGCCGCTGCTCATCGGCTGGGCGCTCACCCGCGGTGCGCCCCGCCTGCTGGTGGCCGCCCTCGCCTTCGGCTGGGGCGGGGACCTGGCGCTGCTCTTCGACGCCGAGCTCGCCTTCCTCCTCGGCATGGGCTCCTTCGCCCTCGGCCACGTCTGCTACCTGGTGCTCTTCGGCAAGCGGCCCGCCCACCCGCTGCTCGCCGCGGCGTACGGCGCGGCGCTCCTCGGCACCGTCGCCCTGCTCTGGGGCGACCTCCCGGCGGACCTCCGCATCCCGGTCGCCGGGTACAGCCTGCTGCTCACCGCGATGGCCTTCCGGTCCAGCGCCCTCGGCCGGACCGCCGGCCTCGGCGGGGCGCTGTTCCTGCTCTCCGACACCCTGATCGCCACCGGCGTGGCCGAGTGGCCCCAGCTGCCCCGGCCCGACTTCTGGATCATGCTCACCTACCTGGCCGCCCAGTACCTGCTGGCCAGTGGCGTGCTTGCGGCCGGACGGGCGTACCGTAGGGAAGTCCTACAAGACTGAACTACTGAACCACTCCGCCGGAGGACTGCACCACCATGCGCGCCACCGTCATCCACGCCCCGCACGACATCCGCGTGGAGGAGGTGCCCGACGCCGCGATCCGGCGCCCCGAGGACGCCGTCGTCCGCGTCCTGCGCGCCTGCATCTGCGGCAGCGACCTCTGGGCCTACCGCGGCCAGGCCGTGCGCGAGCCCGGCCAGCGGATCGGGCACGAGTTCCTCGGCATTGTCGAGGAGGCCGGCTCCGCGGTCACCGGCCTGCGCGCCGGCGACCTGGTCGTCGCCCCCTTCATGTGGTCCGACGGCACTTGCGACTACTGCACCGAGGGCCTGTACACCTCCTGCGTGCACGGCGGGTTCTGGGGCTCGGTCGGCCACGACGGCGGCCAGGGCGAGGCCGTCCGGGTCCCGCACGCCGACGGCACCCTGGTGAAGCTGCCCGCCGACGCCGCCTCCGACGACCACCTGCTGACCGCGCTGCTGGCGCTCTCCGACGTCATGGGCACCGGCCACCACGCCGCCCTCGGCGCCGGAGTCCGCAAGGGCTCCACGGTGGCCGTGGTCGGCGACGGTGCCGTCGGGCTGTGCGGCGTACTGGCCGCCAAGCGGCTCGGCGCCGACCGGATCATCGCCCTGGGCCGCCATGCCGCCCGTACCGACATAGCCAAGCTGTTCGGCGCCACCGATGTGGTCGCGGACCGCGGGGAGGGCGCCGAGGCCGCCGTCCGCGAGCTCACCGGCGGCCAAGGCGCGCACTCCGTCATCGAGGCGGTCGGCACCGAGATGTCCATGCGGACGGCCGTGAACATCACCCGCGACGGCGGGGCCATCGGCTACGTGGGCGTCCCGCACGGCAGCGGCACCGGGCTGGACCTCGGCGTCATGTTCGACCGGAACATCAGCCTGCGGGGCGGCGTCGCGCCGGTCCGCGCGTACATCCCCGAGCTGCTCCGGGACGTGCTCGACGGCACCATCGACCCCTCGCCGGTCTTCGACCGGGCGGTGTCGCTGGACGAGGTGCCGGACGGCTACCGGGCCATGGACGACCGCAGCGCCCTCAAGGTGCTGATCGCGCCGTGAACGTGACGGGGGCCGGGCGGGGTCTTCCCCGCCCGGCCCCCGCGGCACGTCCTACAGGTCCTGCAGGTCCTGCGCGTCCTACTTGACGGCGTTCAGCGCGTTGACCACGCCGTAGCCGTAGTAGCCCGTCTGACCCCACTTGCTCTGGCAGGTGGTGGCGTCGATCAGGTTGCCGAGGTTGTCGTAGACCTGGGCCGGGCAGGCCGGCTTGTCCGCCTGGGCCTTCAGCATCCGCTGCAGCTGGGCCGGGGTGGCCCACGGGTTCGCGCTCTTGAGCAGCGCGGCGACGCCCGCGACGTGCGGCGCGGCCATCGAGGTGCCCTGCTTGTAGCCATAGCCGCCGCCGAGGACGGTGGACAGCACCCGGCCGTTGGCGTCCGGGGTCTGCGGGGTCTGCCACTTGTCGCCGCCGGGGGCGGCCACGTCCACCACGCCGAGTCCGTAGCTGGAGTAGTAGGACTTGAAGCCCTTGTCTCCGGTCGCGGAGACGGTGACCACGCCCGGGAGCTGCGTCGGCAGGTCCAGGCAGACGCGCGGGTCTATGGTCCGCGGCACCGGGGTGGCGTCGTCGGGGCTGGAGTCGTCGACGATCGACTCGCCCGCCAGGTCGTGGTTGGAGTTGCCGGCCGAGGCGACGTGCAGGACGCCCTTCCGCTCGGCGTACTTGGTCGCCCGGCCGAGCGCCTCGACCAGGGCCTTCTGGTCGTCGTCCGTCTTGCAGTTGTACAGCCAGGGGTCGACGTAGTAGCTGTTGTTCGTCACCTCGATCCCCTTCTCGGCGGCGAACATGAAGCCGCAGACCACGGCCTCGGTGAAGAAGAGGCCGTTGCCGGGCTCGCTCACCTTGATGCCCGCGACCTTCACGCCGGGCGCGACACCGCTGATGCCGATGCCGTTGCGGGCGGCGGCGATGGTGCCCGCCACGTGCGTGCCGTGGTCGCTGCCGTCGGCGTACGGGCGCCAGGCGCCCTCGGAGGTGTCCGCGACGCCCCCGACACAGTTGGCCGACTGCTCCCGGGAGAAGTTCGGGGCGAGATCGGGGTGGGTGTCGTCGACACCCGTGTCGATGACGCCCACCGTGACGTTCCTGCTGCCATCGTTGATCTTGTGAGCCTGGTCGGCCTTGATCGTCCGCAGGTCCCACTGGTTGGGCTCCAGCGGCTCCTCGCCCGGCGCGGCAGCCGCTGCCGCCTTGGCGGCGTCCGCCGCGCTCAGCTGCTGCGTGGCGCCTTCGTCGGTGGTCTGCACCGGCTGCAGCGGGGCCGTACGGGTGGCGCCCACCGAGACGAAGAGGTGCCGCTGAGCCCGCAGCTCCTGGGCGAAGGCGGGGTTCTGGGAGTGTGCGACAACGACCCCGATCTGCTCATAGGCCGTCACCACCGTTCCACCGGCCCGTTCCACGGCCTTCTTCGCCTGCTTGGCCGTGCCATACGCGGTCAGGTTCGCCACGTACGAAAGCTTCGGCCCGGTGGCCGGCGACGCCGCGCCGGCGCCGGGGCCCTCCGCAGGGGCGGCCGAGGCCGTCACCGCGGGCAGGAACGCGAGCGAGGCCGTGAGGGCCAGGCCGACGGGCACCGCGAGTGCACGCCTGCGGCCGGATCCCAGATGAGCCATGGGTTCTCCACATCATCCGTGAAAAGCCGTCCGGCCGCGGGTTGCGGCGGACGGGTTCATGACAGGTGAACCTAGCTTCCGTGTTCCCATCTGCGCCATCAGTTCGAGAAATCAGATCCTGAAGAAACAGCGGGTGTTGAACCGTCCCGGCTCGGGTTCCGTGCCGTTGGCAGGGGGGATCAGCACCATCAGCCCCCCACGGAGGTCGTTTTGTCCGTCGTCCCCACCGCACCCGCGTCACAAGGAGAGCCCCCCGTGACCACCGAAGCAGCGCCGCCCCCGGGCGGCCCGGACACGCAGCCGGCGAGCCCCACGGCAGAAGAGTTCAACGCCGTCCAGGCGAGCCCCGAGTTCGGCGAGCTGCGCAGTGCCTACCGCTCCTTCGCCTTCCCGCTCACCGTGGCCTTCATCGCCTGGTACCTGCTCTACGTCCTGCTGTCCAACTACGCGGGCGGCTTCATGGGGACCAAGCTCTTCGGCAACATCAACGTCGCCCTCGTGCTCGGCCTCGCCCAGTTCGCGACCACCTTCCTGATCGCCTGGTGGTACTCGCGGCACGCGGCGGAGAAGCTCGACCCCAAGGCTTCCGCCATCAAGTCCCGCATGGAGGCCGGAGAATGAGCCCCACCCACCAGCTGGCGGCCGACGCGGCCTCCGATCACCGGCCGCTGATCATCACCCTGTTCGGGCTGTTCGTCGTCGCCACCCTCATCATCACCATCTGGGCCGGCCGGCAGACCAGGGGAGCCGCCGACTTCTACGCCGGCGGCCGGCAGTTCACCGGCTTCCAGAACGGCCTCGCCATCTCGGGCGACTACATGTCCGCCGCGTCCTTCCTCGGCATCGCCGGCGCCATCGCCCTCTTCGGCTACGACGGCTTCCTCTACTCCATCGGCTTCCTGGTGGCCTGGCTGGTCGCGCTGCTGCTGGTCGCCGAGCCGCTGCGCAACTCCGGCCGCTACACCATGGGCGACGTCCTCGCCTACCGGATGCGCCAGCGCCCGGTCCGGACCGCGGCCGGCACCTCCACCATCGTGGTGTCGATCTTCTACCTGCTCGCCCAGATGGCCGGAGCCGGCGTCCTGGTCTCGCTGCTGCTCGGCATCAAGAGCGACGGCGGGAAGGTCGCCATCGTCGCGCTGGTCGGCATCCTGATGATCGTGTACGTCTCCATCGGCGGCATGAAGGGCACCACCTGGGTGCAGATGGTCAAGGCCGTCCTGCTGATCGCGGGCGCCCTGCTGATCACCTTCATGGTGATGTGGAAGTTCAACTTCAACATCTCCGACCTGCTCGGCAAGGCCGCCGAGAACAGCGGCAAGGGCAGCGCCTTCCTGGAACCCGGCCTGAAATACGGCGCCACCGGCACCTCGAAGCTGGACTTCATCTCCCTCGGCCTCGCGCTGGTCCTCGGCACCGCGGGCCTCCCGCACATCCTGATCCGCTTCTACACCGTCCCCACCGCCAAGGCCGCCCGTAAGTCCGTGAACTGGGCCATCGGCATCATCGGCGCCTTCTACCTGATGACCATCGCCCTCGGCTTCGGTGCCGCAGCCCTGCTGAGCCGGGCCGACATCATCGCCTCCAACCCGGCCGGCAACACCGCAGCCCCGCTGCTGGCCCAGGAAGTCGGCGGCGGCGCCGGCTCCACCGGCGGCGCCATCCTGCTCGCCGTGATCTCCGCCGTCGCCTTCGCCACCATCCTCGCGGTGGTCGCCGGGCTCACCCTCGCCTCCTCCTCGTCCTTCGCGCACGACATCTACGTGAACGTGATCCGCAAGGGCCGGGCCACCGAGCAGGAAGAGGTACGGGCCGCCCGCTGGTCCACCGTGGTGATCGGCGCGGTCGCCATCGGCCTGGGCGCACTGGCCCGCGACATCAACGTGGCCGGCCTGGTGGCCCTCGCCTTCGCGGTGGCCGCCTCCGCCAACCTGCCGACCATCCTCTACAGCCTGTTCTGGAAGCGCTTCACCACCCAGGGCGCGCTGTGGTCCATCTACGGCGGCCTGATCTCGTCGGTGGTCCTGGTGCTTTTCTCGCCGGTCGTCTCCGGCAACCCCAAGACCTCGATGTTCAAGGGCATGGACTTCCACTGGTTCCCGCTGGAGAACCCCGGCCTCATCTCCATCCCGCTGGGCTTCCTGCTCGGCTGGCTGGGAACCGTCCTGTCCAAGGAGAAGGCCGACCCCCAGAAGTACGCGGAACTCGAGGTCCGCTCCCTGACGGGAACAGGGGCTCACTGAGATCCTCCGAACACCGAGAGTGGCCGCGTCGTACTTCCGTACGACGCGGCCAAGCCGTGTCTCGTTCATTTGGGGACATCTGCATGACACACCGGTCACGTAGGCTCGAATACAGCGCATGCATGACACGTCAAGCGGCGCAGACCCTATGGATCCGGACAGGGGAGGGGGCCCAGAGTGCTTCTCGACACCTATGGCCGCGTAGCCACTGACCTGCGCGTCTCACTCACCGACCGGTGCAATCTGCGGTGTACATACTGTATGCCCGAAGAAGGCCTGCAATGGCTGGCAAAGCCCGATCTGCTCACCGATGACGAGATCGTCCGGCTGATCCGGATAGCCGTCACCGACCTCGGGGTCACCGAGGTCCGCTTCACCGGCGGCGAGCCGCTGCTCCGCCCCGGCCTGGTCGGCATCGTCGAGCAGTGCGCGGCCCTCGAGCCGCGCCCGCAGATGTCCCTGACCACCAACGGCATCGGCCTCAAGCGCACCGCGACGGCCCTGAAGGCCGCCGGCCTGGACCGGGTCAACGTCTCGCTGGACACCCTGCGCCCCGAGGTCTTCAAGACCCTCACCCGCCGGGACCGGCACAAGGACGTGGTCGAGGGCATGGCCGCGGCCCGGGACGCCGGACTCACCCCGGTCAAGGTCAATGCGGTCCTGATGCCCGGTCTCAACGACGACGAGGCTCCCGAGCTGCTCGCCTGGGCGGTGGCGCACGAGTACGAGCTCCGCTTCATCGAGCAGATGCCGCTGGACGCCCAGCACGGCTGGAAGCGCGACGGAATGATCACCGCCGGTGACATCCTGGAGTCCCTGCGCACCCGCTTCGAGCTGACCCCCGAAGGTCAGGAAGCCCGCGGCGCCGCCCCCGCCGAGCGCTGGCTCGTGGACGGCGGCCCGGCCACCGTCGGCGTCATCGCCTCGGTCACCCGACCGTTCTGCCGCGCCTGCGACCGCACCCGCCTGACCGCCGACGGCCAGGTCCGTACGTGCCTGTTCGCGACCGAGGAGTCCGACCTCCGGGCGGCGCTCCGCTCGGGCGCCCCGGACGAAGAGATCGCCCGCCTGTGGAAGGTGGCGATGTGGGGCAAGAAGGCCGGCTCCGGCCTCGACGACCCCTCGTTCCTCCAGCCCGACCGCCCGATGTCGGCCATCGGCGGCTGAGACCGGCAGGTTCTCTGTCCTGTCCACGGGAAACCGGCGCACCGCCTCGGCGGGGCGCCGGTTCTCGCTTTTAGGTGCCGGTGTCCGGCGCCGCCGGCTCCACCCAGTCCGTCAGGGCGACCACGTCCTTGAGGAAACCGCGCACCCCCAGGAACTGGGAGAGGTGCTCGCGGTGCTCCTCGCAGGCGAGCCAGGTCTTGCGGCGCTCCGGGGTGTGCAGCTTCGGGTTGTTCCACGCCAGGACCCAGACCGCCGCGGCACGGCAGCCCTTGGCGGAGCAGATGGGGATGTCAGGGGAGTTCACGCCTCAACCCTAAAGGGCGACGCCGAGCAGCCACGGGGGGAGCTGCCCGGCGTCGGTCCGTCGCTCCGACGGGGGATGCGGAGCGCGTAGGCAGTATGTCACGCAGGACCCGGTGCAGTGCACCGGAACTTCATGATTGATCTGAGGGTTTCTTGAGGTTTCCCGCATCCAGTGCGGGGCGCACAGGTGGGGCGATGAAGTTCGAGGGCAGCGACGGGGTGGTCTCGCGCCCCGCGTTGGCGATGACCACCGCCACATACGGCAGCAGCGCGCCCGCGATCAGCGTCACGATCGCCACATGCCGTTCCACGTTCCACAGGATGACGGTGGCGATCACCGACAGGGTCCTGATGACCATGGAAATCACATAGCGGCGCTGCCGCCCTCGCACGTCCTCCGCGAGCCCCATCCGGGCCCCGGTGATCCGGAAGACCTCGGCTCCGTTCCGCTTCTTCACGCCTCCCACCGTACGCCCGGCCGCGCGTGCCGGGGAGGGCGGGTGCGCCCCCGAAAGGCCTTGTTCGAAATGCACCGTTTGTCCGACCGGTTGACACTGGGCCCACACGCGCAGACCGCGCCAGGAGGAGGCGACATGAGTTGGTTGTGGGCGATCATCGTCGGATTCATTCTGGGCCTGATTGCCCGGGCCATTCTGCCGGGCAAACAGCACCAGCCCCTGTGGCTGACCACTCTCTGCGGCATTGCCGGCGCCGTCATCGGCAATGCCGTGGCCACCTGGATCGGGGTCGGCGAGACCGGGGGCATCGACTGGACCCGGCACCTGCTGCAGCTCGCCGGCGCCGTCCTCATCGTCGCCCTCGGGGAGATGGTCTACAAGTCGTTCCGCAGCAAGCGGACCGCCTAGCAGGCACGGCATACGGAAGGGGCCGGTCCGGACTTCCCAGTCCGCACCGGCCCCTCCGCCGTGTCAGGTCGTGCCGTACGCCCGGATCAGGCGCCGGTGACCTCCACCGCGGCCAGGTTCTTCTTGCCGCGGCGCAGCACCAGCCAGCGCCCGTGCAGCAGGTCCTCCTTGGCGGGGACCGCGTCCTCGGCGGTGACCTTCACGTTGTTCACGTAGGCCCCGCCCTCCTTCACCGTCCGGCGCCCGGCCGACTTGCTGGCGACCAGCCCGGTCTCGGCGAACAGGTCCACCACCAGGCCCGGCTCCGCGACCTTGGCGTGCGGCAGCTCGGACAGCGCCGCGGCCAGCGTGGCCTCGTCCAGCTCTGCCAGCTCGCCCTGCCCGAACAGCGCCTTCGAGGCCGCGATCACGGCCGCCGCCTGCTCCGGGCCGTGCACCAGGGCCGTCAGCTCCTCCGCGAGCGCCCGCTGCGCGGCCCGCGCCTGCGGTCGCTCGGCGGTCTGCGCCTCCAGCTCCTCCAGCTCCGCCATGGACTTGAAGGACAGGATCCGCATGTAGGTGGAAATGTCCCGGTCGTCCACGTTCAGCCAGAACTGGTAGAACGCGTACGGCGTGGTCATCTCCGGGTCGAGCCAGACGGCCCCGCCCTCGGTCTTGCCGAACTTGGTGCCGTCCGCCTTGACCATCAGCGGGGTCGCCATCGCGTGCACCTGCGCCTCCGGCTCCACCCGGTGGATCAGGTCGAGCCCGGCCGTGAGGTTGCCCCACTGGTCGGACCCGCCCTGCTGCAGGGTGCAGCCGTGCCGCCGGTACAGCTCCAGGAAGTCCATGCCCTGGAGCAGCTGGTAGCTGAACTCGGTGTAGCTGATGCCCTGGTCGGACTCCAGCCGCTTGGCCACCGAGTCCTTCGTCAGCATCTTGTTGACGCGGAAGTGCTTGCCGATGTCCCGCAGGAACTCGATGGCGGACATGCCCGCCGTCCAGTCCAGGTTGTTGACCATGACCGCCGCGTTCTCGCCCTCGAAGGACAGGAACGGCTCGATCTGGGAGCGCAGCCGGTTCACCCACTCCGCGATGACCGCCGGGTCGTTCAGGGTGCGCTCGGCGGTCGGACGCGGGTCACCGATCTGGCCGGTGGCCCCGCCGACCAGCGCCAGCGGCCGGTTTCCGGCCAGCTGGAGCCGCCGCATGGTCAGCACCTGCACCAGGTGCCCGACGTGCAGGCTGGCCGCCGTCGGGTCGTAGCCGCAATAGAACGTGACCGGACCGTCCGCGAAGGCCTTGCGCAGCGCTTCTTCATCGGTGGACTGGGCGAAGAGCCCACGCCACTTCAGTTCGTCGACGATGTCCGTCACGGTCTCTCGACTCCTTACGTTCTGTGGATATGCCGTGTTCAGTCTAGGTGCGTCAGACGCCCTTGCTCACCGAACTCATGTTGAAGTCCGGGATGCGGACAGTCGGCATCGCGGCCCGGGTGAACCAGTCGCTCCACTCGCGCGGCAGGGTCTTCTCGGTCCGCCCGGCCTCGGTGGCCCGGGACAGCAGGTCCACCGGCGACTCGTTGAACCGGAAGTTGTTCACCTCGCCGACGACCTGGCCGTTCTCCACCAGATAGACCCCGTCCCGGGTCAGGCCGGTGAGCAGCAGACTGGCCGGATCCACCTCGCGGATGTACCAGAGACAGGTCAGCAGCAAACCGCGCTCGGTGGCGGCCACCATCTCCTCCAGGGACTTCTCCCCGCCCCCGTCCAGGATCAGGTTCCCGATCGTCGGCGCCACCGGCTGCCCGGTCAGGCCGGCACTGTGCCGGGTGGTGCTCAGGTGTGCGAGCTCGCCCTCCCGTACCCAGTCGGTGGCCGTCAGCGGCAGGCCGTTGTCGAACACCGAGGCGTCGTCGCCCGAGCTGTGCGCGATCACGAACGGCGCGCTCTCCAGGCCCGGCTCGTTCGGGTCGCTGCGCAGCGTCAGCGGAAGCTCGGACAGCCGCTCGCCCAGCCGGGTGCCGCCGCCCGGCTTGGAGAAGACCGTCCGGCCCTCCACCGCGTCCCGGGCCGCCGCCGACCACATCTGGTAGATCAGCAGGTCCGCCACCGCCGTCGGGGGCAGCAGGGTCTCGTACCGGCCGGCCGGCAGCTCGATCTTCCGCTCGGCCCAGCCGAGCCGCTGGGCGAGCTCCGCGTCCAGCGCCGCCGGGTCCACGTCCTTGAAGTCCCGGGTGGAGCGGCCGGCCCAGGCGGAGCGGAGCCGGTCCGGAGACTTGGCGTTGAGCTCCAGGGTGCCGTTGGGCTGGTCATGGCGCAGCCGCAGGCCCGTCGAGGTACCGATGTACGTGGAGACCAGCTCGTGGTGGGCGAAGCCGTACAGCTCCCGGCCGCCCGCCCGGGCCCGGGCGAAGGCCTCGCCGAGGGCCGGCGCGAACTCGGTGAACACCGCCGAGGAGGTCTCGGCGGGGGAGTCGGTGAAATCGGGCGAGGCGGGGGTGCCGGTCACCAGCGGCTGGGCGTCCTCGGCCGGGCTGGCGCCGCGGGCCGCCGCCTCGGCGGCGCGTACCAGCGGCTCCAGGTCCGCGGCGGTCACGGCGGAGCGCGAGACGACCCCCGAGGCCGTGCCCTCCTTGCCGTCCACGGTCGCGATGACCGTGAGCGTCCGCCCGCGGGTCACCCCGTTCGTGGTGAGCGTGTTGCCGGCCCACCGCAGGTTGGCGCTGGACTCCTCGTCGGCGATGACCACGCATCCGTCGGCCGTGGACAGCTCCAGCGCCCGCTCGACGATCTCGTGGGGCTTGGTGTGGTTCGGCGCCATCAGCGACCCGCCTCCTGCGTGGTGTTGAGGCTGTGCTGTCCCGGGGGGCAACCCCCGGACCCCCGGCAGATCTCGTGGTGACCGTGAGTGCTCATCGCCCCGCCTCCTGCGTGGTGTTCAGAATGTTGACGTCGCGGAACAGGGCGGAGGGGCAGCCGTGCGAGACGGCCGCGACCTGGCCCGGCTGGGCCTTGCCGCAGTTGAAGGCGCCGCCCAGGACGTATGTCTGCGGGCCGCCGACCTTTTCCATCGAGCCCCAGAACTCGGTGGTGGTCGCCTGGTAGGCGACATCGCGCAGCTGGCCGGCCAGCCGGCCGTTCTCGATCCGGAAGAACCGCTGCCCGGTGAACTGGAAGTTGTAGCGCTGCATGTCGATCGACCAGGACCGGTCGCCGACCACATAGATCCCGCGCTCCACCCCGCCGATCAGGTCCTCCGTCGACAGCCCGCCCGGATCCGGCTGCAGCGACACGTTCGCCATCCGCTGGACCGGCACGTGGCCGGGGGAGTCCGCGTAGGCGCAGCCGTTGGAGCGGCCCAGGCCGGTCAGCTTCGCGATCCGCCGGTCGGTCTGGTAGCCGACCAGGGTGCCGTCCTTGACCAGGTCCCAGCTCTGCGCCTGGACGCCCTCGTCGTCGTACCCGATGGTCGCCAGGCCGTGCTCCGCCGTACGGTCACCCGTCACGTTCATGATCGGGGAGCCGTACGTCAGCTTGCCCAGCTGGTCGAAGGTGGCGAAGGAGGTCCCCGCGTACGCCGCCTCGTAGCCCAGCGCCCGGTCCAGCTCGGTGGCGTGCCCGATGGACTCGTGGATGGTGAGCCACAGGTTCGACGGGTCGACGACCAGGTCGTACCGGCCGGCCTCGACGCTCGGCGCGCGCATCTTCTCGGCCAGCAGACCGGGAATCCGCTCCAGCTCGCCGTCCCAGTCCCAGCCGGTGCCGGTCAGGTATTCCCAGCCGCGGCCGGCCGGCGGGGCGATGGTCCGCATGGAGTCGAACTCGCCGCTCTTGTCGTCGACGGCCACCGCGGTGAGCTGCGGGTGGATCCGGACCCGCTGCTGGGTGGTGACGGTGCCGGCCGTGTCGGCGTAGAACTTGTTTTCGTGCACCGCGAGCAGGGAGGCGTCCACATGGGCCACCCCGTCGGCCCGCAGCAGCCGGGAGCTCCAGTCGGCCAGCAGGGCCGCCTTCTCCTCGTCCGGTACCTCGAAGGGGTTCACCTCGTAGGCGGAGATCCAGGTCCGGTCGGCGTGCACCGGCTCCTCGGCCAGCTCCACCCGCTCGTCCGACCCCGCCGCCTTGATCACTTTCGCGGACAGCTGCGCCATGGCGACGGCCTGCGAGGCCACCTTGGCGGCACCGTCCATGGTGAGGTCCACTCCGGAGGCGAACCCCCAGCTGCCCCCGTGCACCACCCGGACCGCATAGCCGAGGTCGGTGGTGTCGGAGCCGCCGGACGGCTTGGCGTCCCGCAGCCGCCATGAGGCGCTGCGGATCCGCTCCACCCGGAAATCGGCATGGTCGGCGCCGAGCGCGCGGGCCCGGGCGAGCGCCGCATCGGCGAGCGCCCGCAGGGGCAGCGCGGTGAAAGCCGCATCGATGGAATGGGGCACGGAAGTCCTCCCGTGGTTGTGACCGGTCGCTCCGATCATGTCGCGCCCGGGGCCGCCGTGCCTACCTCTTTCTGTAGGGACTCGACAGAGCCCGTCCCAAGGCCCTGTCGGAGCCCGATTCTCCGTACAAGGGATGAGACCGCTAGGTTTTCGGTATTCAGACCGCTAGCGAAAGGGTGATCCGTTGAGCCGCTCGGTTCTCGTCACCGGAGGAAACCGGGGCATCGGCCTCGCCATCGCCCGCGCCTTCGCCGATGCCGGCGACAAGGTCGCGATCACGTACCGTTCGGGCGAGCCGCCGGCCGAGCTCGCCGACCTGGGAGTGCTGGCGGTCCGCTGCGACATCACCGACTCCGAGCAGGTGGAGCAGGCCTACAAGGAGATCGAGGACAAGCACGGCGCGGTCGAGGTGCTGGTGGCCAACGCCGGCATCACCAAGGACACCCTGCTGATGCGCATGTCCGAGGAGGACTTCACCTCCGTCCTGGACACCAACCTCACCGGCACCTTCCGCGTGGTCAAGCGCGCCAACCGCGGCATGCTCCGCGCCAAGAAGGGCCGCGTCGTCCTGATCTCCTCGGTCGTCGGCCTCCTCGGCTCGGCCGGCCAGGCGAACTACGCCGCCTCCAAGGCCGCGCTGGTCGGTTTCGCCCGCTCCCTCTCCCGCGAGCTGGGTTCCCGCAACATCACCTTCAACGTGGTGGCCCCGGGCTTCGTGGACACCGACATGACGAAGGTGCTCACCGACGAGCAGCGCGCCGGCATCGTGTCGCAGGTCCCGCTCGGCCGCTATGCGCGGCCGGAGGAGATCGCCGCAGCCGTGCGCTTCCTCGCGTCCGACGACGCCTCGTACATCACTGGAGCCGTCATTCCCGTTGACGGCGGATTGGGCATGGGTCACTGATCACATGAGCGGAATTCTCGACGGCAAGCGCATCCTCATCACCGGGGTGCTGATGGAGTCCTCCATCGCCTTCCACGCCGCGAAGCTGGCCCAGGAGCAGGGCGCCGAGGTCATCCTCACCGCGTGGCCGCGCCCGACGCTGACCGAGCGCATCGCCAAGAAGCTGCCCAAGCCGGTCAAGGTGATCGAGCTCGACGTCACCAACGACGAGCACCTCGCCCGCCTGGAGGGCCTCGTCCGCGACGAGCTCGGCGGCCTCGACGGCGTCGTGCACTCCATCGGCTTCGCCCCGCAGGACGCCCTCGGCGGCAACTTCCTGAACACCCCGTTCGAGTCGGTCGCCACCGCCATGCACGTCTCGGCGTTCTCGCTGAAGTCGCTGGCCATGGCCTGCAAGCCGCTCTTCCCGGCGGAGGGCGCGGCCATCGTCGGCCTCACCTTCGACGCGCAGTTCGCCTGGCCGCAGTACGACTGGATGGGCCCGGCCAAGGCCGCCCTGGAGGCCACCAGCCGCTACCTGGCCCGCGACCTGGGCAAGGAGAACATCCGCTGCAACCTGGTCTCGGCCGGCCCGCTCGGCTCGATGGCCGCGAAGTCCATCCCGGGCTTCTCCGACCTGGCGGACACCTGGAACCACCGCTCCATGCTGGAGTGGGACATGAGCGACCCGGAGCCCACGGGCCGCGGTGTCGTCGCGCTGCTGTCGGACTGGTTCCCGAAGACCACCGGTGAGATCGTCCACGTGGACGGCGGCCTGCACGCGATGGGCGCCTGACCGCCCGCCGGTCAACCTGCCTGTACGGCGAAGGCCGCGTCCCCTGGGAGGGGGGCGCGGCCTTCGCCGTGTCGCAGGACCGGCCGAATCGCCCCCGAGTCGATAAAAGGGGTGAAAGACGGCAAACTGACCGGGCCGGGATCTTCCCGGCGTACTGCGGGGAGGAGGTACGGGAGTGCGCGCGAGGCGGAGCCGAGCGGTATCGCTGCTGTTCACCTCGGTCGTGCTGACCGCTCTCCTGATTCCGGGCCTCGGCCCGGGAGCCGCCGGGCCGTCCGTCGCGGACCTGGCCTCGGCGGACCAGGCCGGGGCCGGTCCGGCCGGCCCGGATGCGGCCTCCGTCGATCCGGCCGCGCTGCCCGCCGAACCGCCCGCCCAGCCAGCCCGGCCCTCGGCCGAAGAACTCTTCGGCGCCGACTGCGACACCGGGATCCAGGGCTCCACGGTCACGGCCGTCTGCCACAACCCCTTCCCGGAGACCGACCTGGTCCGGCTCCACGTGGAATGCGACCGCTGGTGGGACGTGGACGGGGACAGCGCCCCGGTGGCCGTCCGGCCGGCCGGCCGGGTGGAGCTGACCGGCCGCTGCTGGAAAGAGGTCCGCGCGGCCTGGGTCAGCCACGAGCGGGGCTGAGGCGCCCTCGCCGGCAGCTCAGTCCTGCCGGCCCAGGCACGCGAAGGGGTATCCGGCCGCCTCCGAGGCCGCAGTGTCGGCGTCCCCGCGCCGGATCGCCTCGATCAGCCGCGCATGGTCCATGTGCGACTCCGGGGTCAGGTCCGGGCCCACGTCCGTACGCAGCCAGTCGCGGATCAGCTCGCCCAGGTCCGCGTAGAGCCCGGTCAGCACCTCGTTGTGCGAGGCCGTGACCACGGCCATGTGCAGGGCGACATCCGCCGCGACGAACAGCTCCGCGTCCCCCGAGGCCCAGGCCTCCTCGCGGCGCGCCAGCAGCAGGTCCAGCTGTACGAGGTCCCGCTCGGTACGCCGCTCCGCCGCCAGCCGGGCCGCCGAGGACTCCAGGGTGGAGCGCAGCTCCGCGATGTGCCGCGGGTCCGCTCCCGAGAAGCGCCGGTGCATCACCCCGGCCAGCTCGCTGGTCGCGATGACATAGGTGCCCGATCCCTGCCGGATGTCCAGCAGCCCGTTGTGGGCCAGGGCGCGGACCGCCTCGCGGACCGTGTTGCGGGCGACACCCAGCAGCTCGACCAGTTCCGGCTCGGTCGGGATCCTTGCTCCGACCGGCCATTCTCCGGAGGTGATCTGGTTCCGCAGCTGGGCGATCACCTGGTCGACGAGCGCAGAGCGCCGGGGCGAGGTCAGTGGCATGGGGTCCTCTCGGCGGGTGGACAACCAATCATCCCATGATTCTATGATGGTTCAATGCGTGACGAAGAGATCCAGACCCTGAACCGGCCCGCCGCCCCCCGGGCGGACGAGGCAGCCACGGCGGCACGGGCCGCCACCGGCGCCGCCCCGCAGCCGCCGGCCTGGCTGGGTCCGGTCCTCATCGTCGGCATCGTGCTCGCGGCCCTCAACCTGCGGCCCGCCATCACCAGCCTCGGCGCCCTCTTCGAGGAGACCCGCACCGGCCTCCACATGAGCGGCGCGGTCGCCGGCCTCATCACCTCCGTCCCGGCCCTCTGCTTCGCCGTCTTCGGCATCACCGCACCCCGGCTCTCCCGCCGCTTCGGCCCCGCCGCCGTGGTCTGCGCCGGCATGGGCCTGGTCGCCACCGGCCTGCTGATCCGCCCGTTCATGAACAACGCGGCCGGCTTCCTCGCCTTCAGCGCCGTCACCCTCGCCGGTATCGCGCTCACCAACGTGCTGCTGCCGGTGATCGTCAAGCGCTGGTTCCCGGACCGGGTCGGCACCATGATCGGCCTGTACTCCATGGCCCTGGCCGCCGGCACCTCGCTCGCCGCCGCCGCGACCGTCCCCATGACCGCGGCCCTCGGCGGCAACTGGCGCACCGGCCTGCTGGTGTGGGCCGGGCTGGCAGTGGCCGCCGTACTGCCGTGGCTGCCCATCGCCCGCGCCGCCAGCCGCGAGCGGGCGGCGGCCGGCCCGGAGAGCCCCGCCCGCGCCGACGCGCGCGGCCCGCGCGTGGTCCGCAGCCGCACCGCCTGGGCCCTGGCCTGCTACTTCGGCCTCCAGGCCACCGGCGCCTACATCACGATGGGCTGGCTCCCGCAGATCTTCCGCGACGCCGGGGTCTCGGCCGGCACCGCCGGTGTCCTGCTCGCCGTCACCATGGTCATGGGTGTTCCGCTGGCCTTCGTCATCCCCGGCCTGGCCGGCCGGATGCGCAACCAGGGGCCCATCGCCGTCACCCTCGGCCTGTTCGGCCTCGCCGGCTACCTCGGCCTCTACCTCGCCCCCGCCGCCGGGGCCTGGGCCTGGGCGCTGCTGCTCGGCATCTCCAACTGCGCCTTCCCGCTCGTCATCACCATGATCGGACTGCGCGCCAAGTCCCCGGCCGGAGTGGTCAGGCTCTCTGCCTTCGCCCAGTCCACCGGCTACCTGATCTCCATCCCCGGCCCGCTGCTGATCGGCACCCTCTACCAGCACAGCGGCGGCTGGGACCTGCCGCTCGCGCTGATGGCGGGGCTGCTCATCCCGCAGATCGTGTTGGGCGTGCTGGCCGGCCGGGACCGCACGATCGAGGACGAATGCGGCATGGGAGACTGACCGCATGCCCGTCCTTGAACCGAACCCCCAGAACAGCCACAAGAAGCTCGGCATCGTGCTCGGTGCGATGCTCGGCGTGACCGTGATCATCGCCATCATCGCGACCGCCGTCTCCCCCTGACCGGTGGTGGGGGTAACCCCACCGTCCCCTAGGGGGCCAGGTTCAGGGTCGACTGGGGTGTGCCCCCGATGGGAACCGCCAGCGTGGCTCCGTAGATTCACAGGTGACGACGTACACGACGCACTCGTGTACGCGGACCCGAGCGGAACACCCAGGAGACGGCGATGTCGGTACACACCCCGCCGGCGGCCGGCCCGGCCCGCCCGGCCGACGGCAGCACCCGGACCACCGCCCGGAGCACCGCCCGCCGGCACGGCGCCGACGCCCGGCTCACCTGGTGGGCGCTCGCCCTGCCGGCCGTCGCCTTCGTACTCCTCTTCCTGCTCCTGGGCGGCCCGGCCGAGGCTCAGGCCGGCCCCGACGGCTCCGCCGTCGGCCACCTCATCGCGCAGTTCCTGCGCGCCCTCGGCTGACCGCGAACCGGCTGCGAACCGAGTGCGAACCGGCCGTGAGCGGGGGCGTACTCCGGAGCGTGCCCCCGACGGGTGAGCTCCTCCAACACCCTGCGCCCCATGGTCGATTTCGTGCGAAGCTGGGATCCATGAGCGCCGATACACCCCGCAGGATCGTCCTCCTCCGGCACGCCAAGGCCGACTGGCCGCAGGTGTCCGACCACGACCGCCCGCTGGCGGAACGAGGCCGCAAGGACGCCCCGGCCGTCGGACTGAAGCTGGCCGAGACCGGCATCGCCTTCGACCTGGCCCTCTGCTCCACCGCGGCCCGGACCCGGGAAACCTGGAAGCTCGCCGTCCAGGAACTCCCGACCCGTCCGAAGACCGTCTACGAGGAGCGGCTGTACGAGGCCTCGCTCGGCGAGCTCATCGCCCTGCTCAACGAGACCTCCGACGAGGTCGCCGATCTCCTGGTGATCGGGCACAACCCCGGGATGCACGCCCTCGCCGACGCCCTCGCCGGGCGCGCCGAGGGGGACACCCTCCAGCGGATGACCCGCACCGGGTTCCCGACCTCCGCCCTGGCCGTGGTCTCGTTCACCGGCTCCTGGAAGTCCCTCGAGCACGGCGTGGGCACCCTGCTGGACTTCTGGACCCCGCAGGAACACTGACGCAACGCGCACACCGGCCCCGGCAGGTCTCCCTGCCGGGGCCGGTGGCACGTGAGAGGCGTACGGGGTCTCAGACCAGACCGGCGGCCTCGACCTCTTCCCGGGTGATCCCGAGCAGGTACAGCACCGCGTCCAGGAACGGCACGTTGACCGCGGTGTGCGCGGCCTCCCGGACCACGGGCTTGGCGTTGAAGGCCACCCCCAGCCCGGCGGCGTTCAGCATGTCCAGATCGTTGGCGCCGTCGCCGATCGCCACGGTCTGCGCCAGCGGTACGCCGGCCTCCGCGGCGAACCGGCGCAGCAGCCGGGCCTTGCCGGCCCGGTCCACGATCTCGCCGGTCACCCGGCCGGTCAGCTTGCCGTCGACGATCTCCAGCGTGTTCGCCGAGGCGAAGTCGAGCCCGAGCCGTTCCTGCAGGTCGTCCGTGACCTGGGTGAACCCGCCCGACACCACGCCGACCTGGTAGCCGAGCCGCTTCAGGGTCCGGATGAGGGTCCGGGCACCGGGCGTGAGCCGCACCTCGGCCCGCACCTTGTCCACCACGGAGGCGTCCAGCCCGGCCAGCAGCTCCACCCGGGCGTGCAGGGACTGCTCGAAGTCGAGCTCACCGCGCATCGCGCGGGCGGTCACCTCGGCGACCTGCTCCTCGCAGCCGGCGTGCGCCGCGAACAGCTCGATGACCTCGTCCTGGATCAGGGTCGAGTCCACGTCCATGACCACCAGCCGCTGGGCCCGCCGGTGCAGACCGGCCGACACTACGGCGACGTCCACCCCGATCTGGGCGGCCTCGGTGGCCAGGGCCGTCCGCAGCGGCTCTGTCTCGACGCCGGAGACGGCGAACTCGACCGCGGTCACCGGATACTTGGCGAGCCGGAAGATACGGTCGATATTGCCGCCGACCCCGGTGATCCGGGCGGCGATGGAGGCCGTGGACTCGGCGGTGAGGGGATGGCCGAGCACGGTGACATGGGAACGGCCGCTGCCGCGCGGACGGTTGTCACCGGTACCGGAGATGATCTCGGCCTGGAGTTTGAGGGACTCGGCCCAGCTGTGCACCGTCGCGCGCAGGTCGCCTTCGCTGCCGGCGGTGGGCTTGGTGACGAGGGCGCACAGGACGATGCGGCCTCGGGTGACCACCTGCTCGATGTCGACCACGTCGACGGAGTAGGCGGCGAGGGTGTCGAACAGCCCGGCGGTGATCCCGGGACGGTCCTTGCCGTAGATCTTGACGAGGAGGGTGGGGACGTCGGAGGTCTGCGAAGCACTCATGGTGCGCTCACCGTATCCTCCCGGCCCGCAGAGCGGTCCCCCCGTCTCACCCCTCGAAGCCACCCCGCTACCGCGAAGCCCTTCCCCACCCCCCGAACCCGGCCCCTCCGGCCCCGCCCCCGCGGACCCGAATCCCGGGAGCTCCGCCCGCACGGCCTACGACCGGGGCGCTTCGCGCCGGGGGATAGGGGGGCGAAGCCCCGCACCGGGAAGCCGGGCGCTGCGCGCCGGCGGAGGTCGGGGCGGTGCCCCCGAAAGGGGCCGGGCGGAGCCCGGGCACCCGAGGGGGTCTGGGCGCGGCCTGGCAATGGGGGCCGGGCGCTTCGTGCCGGTGGGGGTTCGGGGGCGGAGCCCCGGGGAGTGCTGGGCGGTGCCCGGGCACCTGGCGGGGCCGGGGGCTACGCGCCGGTGCGGGTTCGGGGGCGGAGCCCACCGGGGGTGCCGGGCGGAGCCTGGGTGCTTGGCGGGGTCCGGGGCGGGGCCCCGGTTTCGGGAAGGGGCGGGGTGGGGGAAAGCTCCGCGCAGCGGACTCGCGGTCACAGCGGGGGTGGCGGCCCCGGTGGGGGCGGCGGGGTGAACGGGGGCCGACGGCGCGGGGGCGGCTTCGGCCGCGGGCGGGCCGTCACTGTCACGTCCCACGAGACGTCGGGGTCCCGGTACGGGTTCCGCCCGGGCCCCGGGCCGTACCCCGACGACGGCCGATACGGCCCTGGGCCTGGTCCCGCCCTTGGGCCTGGGCCTGGACCTGGCCTTGGGCCCGGCCCTGGCCCGCCGGCCGCAGGCCAAGGCAGGCGTGCCAGCATCCCGCCCCCTAACCCGCCACCCACCCCCCACACCACCCCCAGCAGCCCCGCCGCCCCCACCGACCCCCGCAGCTCCACCCCCGCCCCCACCGTGTCCACCCCGAGCACCGCCAGTGACGCGCTCGCCGAGAAGCCCGTCAGCCATGCCAGCCCCGCACACACCACCCCGGTCACCGCGCCGAGCCGGGCCGCGCAGGCCGGCACCCCGCGCCCGGGGCTCCGTACCGCCGTAACCGCACCCGCCCACAGCAACAGCAGGGCCGCCGCCGGCACCAGCAGCCACACCCGGCCGTCGTACTCGGCGAGCCGCGCCACCGTCACCGGCTCCCGCGCCGACACCGACAACAACTCGCCGACCGGATGCGGCAGCACCCGCGCCGGCGCTCCGGTGGCGGACCCCTCGAACGGCACGCACAGCCCCAGCAGCACCCCCACCCAGGCCCCGTTCGGTGCGCCCAGCAGCGCCGCCCCCAGCCCCTGCCGCGGATGCTCCTCGCCCAGCGCCGCCCAGAGCCCCGCCGCCAGCCCGGCCGCCACCGCGACCAGCAGCATCGCGACCACCGCCGATACGGCCGGCCGCACCCCGGCCAGGACCGCCGGCCCGCGCCGCGAGACAACCAGGGCGACCACCAGCACCACCGCCACCCAGATCGCCGCGGCCACCAGGGTCGGGCCGCTGTCCACCGAGAAGCCCACCTTCGCCCGGGTCTCGACCAGATCCCCGATCCGGTCCCCGATCCGGTCCCCGAGCCGGTCCCCGATTCCGTCCGGCAGCAGGCCGCCGATGTCCCCGAGGCCCGGCACCTCCACCCTCGGGGGACCCGACGGCCTGACCGGCAGCGTGCCCGCGGGCAGGACCGAACCGTCCAGGGTCACCACATCGCGGCCCGCCCACCCCAGCCCGCCCACCGTCGCGACGAACAACACCGCCACCGCGCCCGCCCGCGCCGCGAGTTCCGCACCCCGGACCCCCACGCCCACCGGCAGCGACCGCAGCACGACACGCGCCAGCACCAGCGCCCCCGCCAGCGAAACCCCCAACGGGGTGACATCCAGGGCCGTTTCCGCGCTCGCGGCGTCGATCCCCAAGGCCGACACCTCTCCTGACGGGGTCACCGAACCGCCGACCGCCAGCACCACCACCGCGGCGGTCATCGCGCCCAGCGAGCCACCCGCCGCATCCGCGCCCAGCAGACGGAGTCCGAGCGCGGCCACCACGGCCATCGTCATCACCGACCAGCCCACCGCGGCCACCGCGGACAGGACCACCTCGCCCCAGCGGATCCGGCCCATAGCGCGACCCCCGATGCGAACCGACGTACCGAGCGGGCGAGAAGTCCCCTATCTCACTTTCCGGGCACCTTGCGGTGGCGTCAACAAGGCCCGGATTCCACTTGTGGTCCGGAGCCTGGAATAGTTCCCCCGGATGTTCGCCATCCCTAGACTCCCTGACGTCAGGGGGATCCTCGGGGGACAACAAGTGGGGCTGGAGTGCCGGAACTCGTACTGGAATTGAACGGAAGGACCTGGACCCTCGATCCGTCCAGGTCGTACACACTGGGGCGCGACCCCCAGGGTGACGTGGTGATCGACGATGCCCGCGTTTCGTGGCGGCACGCCACCATCAGCTGGAACGGCCGGGGTTGGGTCATCGAAGACCACGGCAGCACCAACGGCACGTATGTGCGGGGGACCCGGGTCCAGCAGGCCGAACTCGCGCCGGGCACCCCGGTGCACCTCGGCAATGCGCAGGACGGCCCGCGGCTGAATCCGACCGCTGCCGTTCAGGCCGCGGCAGCCGCCGCCGCGTCGGCGCCGGCCGGCGCTCCGCAGCAGGCCGCCGCCTGGCCCGGCGTGCAGGATCAGGCCCCGCAGGCGTACGCCCCGCCGGCCCAGCACACCCCGCAGCAGCACCAGCAACACCAGCACCAGCAGCCGCACCAGCACCACCAGCCGCAGCACCACCAGCCGCACGTCCCCCAGCAGCAGGGCGCCCCTCGCCCCGCCCAGGGACACGGCCCCGGCTACAACGACCGCAGCCCGACCACCTTCCACCAGCTCGCGCTCGGCCACGTCATGCGCATCGGCCGTGCCCTCGACAACGAGCTCGTGGTCTCCGACCTCCAGGTCTCGCGCCACCACGCCGAGTTCCACTCCATGCCGGGTGGCCGGTTCGAGATCCGCGACCTCGGCAGCCACAACGGCACCTACGTCAACGGTCTGCCGCTGCCCAAGTCCGGCACCGCGCTGCTCGGCCCCAACGACATCGTCGGCGTCGGCCACTCGACGTTCCGGATCGTCGGCGACCGCCTCGAGGAGTTCGTCGACACCGGCGACGTCTCCTTCTCCGCCCGCCACCTCACGGTGACGGTCGACGGCGGCAAGCAGATCCTCAAGGACGTCTCCTTCGGCGTCCCGGAGAAGTCGCTGATCGCGGTCATCGGCCCGTCCGGCTCCGGCAAGTCCACCCTCCTCAAGGCGCTGACCGGCTACCGCCCGGCGAACCAGGGTGACGTCCTCTACGACAACCGCAACCTGTACAAGCAGTTCGCGGAGCTCCGCCAGCGCATCGGCCTGGTCCCGCAGGACGACATCCTGCACAAGGAGCTCACGGTCCGCACCGCGCTGAAGTACGCGGCCAAGCTCCGCTTCCCCGGCGACACCGCCGAGTCCGAGCGCGCGGCCCGCATCGACGAGGTCCTGCGCGAGCTCAAGCTCGACATCCACAAGGACAAGAAGATCACCTCCCTCTCGGGCGGCCAGCGCAAGCGCGTGTCCGTCGCCCTGGAGCTGCTCACCAAGCCGTCGCTGATCTTCCTCGACGAGCCGACCTCCGGCCTCGACCCGGGCATGGACCGCGATGTCATGCAGCTGCTGCGCGGCCTCGCCGACGACGGCCGCACCGTCCTCGTGGTCACCCACTCGGTCGCCGAGCTGGCCATCTGCGACAAGCTGCTGGTGATGGCGCCGGGCGGCTCGGTCGCGTACTTCGGCCCGCCGGACGAGAGCCTGAACTTCTTCGGCTACCAGACCTGGGCGGATGTCTTCTCGGCCTTCGAGAACTACCGCGACTACGACTGGGCCGGCCGCTGGAAGGGCTCGCAGCACTACCAGCTCTACGCCGCCGACATCGACGCGGTCGCCCCGCAGTCGGTCAGCATGCCGTCGCCGCAGCAGATGAACATGCCGAAGCCGCAGGGCTACGGCTCCCAGCTGTGGACCCTGATCCGCCGCTATGTCTCGGTGATCGCGTCCGACAAGGGCTTCATGGGTCTGATGCTGATCCTGCCCGCCGTCCTGGGCGTGGTCTCCGTCGTCATCCCGGCCGACTTCGGCCTCGGCAAGCCCACCCCGCCGAGCCGCTACAACGGCGACGCCGGCACGATCATGCTGATCCTCGCGGTCGGCATGTGCTTCTCGGGCGCCGCCAACTCGGTCCGTGAGCTGATCAAGGAACGGGTCATCTACGAGCGCGAGCGCGCCACCGGTCTGTCCCGGTCGGCGTACCTCATGTCGAAGGTGATCGTCCTCGGCATCATCACCGCCATCCAGGGCGTGATCATCTGCGGGATCGGCTTCGCCCCCCGCGTGCTGCCCGAAGAGGGCCTGATCATGCCGCCGGCCGTGGAGCTCTGCCTCTCGGTGATCGCGCTCGGCTTCACCTCGATGATGTTCGGCCTGGTGATCTCCTCGCTGGTGAAGACCGCCGAGAAGACCATGCCGCTGCTGGTCATGTTCGCGATCGTCCAGGTCGTGTTCACCGGCATCCTCTTCCAGGTGTACGACTCCCCGGGCCTGGAGCAGTTCGCCTGGCTGATGCCGTCCCGCTGGGCGGTCGCCGCCGCGGGCACCACCCTGGACCTCGGCCACCTCATGCCGCCGTGGGACCAGAAGAACCCCGACAACCTCGACCCGCTCTGGGAAGCCACGGCCGGGCAGTGGACGCTGGACATCACCGTCCTGCTGCTCATCGGCATCGCCTGCGGCTTCGCGGTGGCGCGCCTGCTGCGCCGCCACGAGCCGGAGGTCATGCGCAAGTAACGCAGGCAACGCAACCAAGCGGACCTGCCAAAACGCCGAGGGCGGCACCCGGATCCGGGTGCCGCCCTCGGCGCATGGGGGACCGTGCAGGCCTTAGTAGGCGCTGTTGACGTTGTCCATGGAGCCGTAGCGGTCGGCCGCGTAGTTGCAGGCGGCGACGATGTTGGCGACCGGGTCGTACTGGTCGAACTTGGTGCCCTTGACGTGGTACGCCTTGAAGGTCGGCAGGATGACCTGGAGCAGCCCCTTGCTGGGGATGCCGTTCTGGGCGTTGATGTCCCAGTTGTTGATGGCGCGCGGGTTGCCGCTGGACTCCCGCATGACGTTCTTGTGGATGCCCTGGTAGGTGCCGGGGATGCCTTCCTTCTTCATGATGAAGAGGGCTTCCTTGATCCAGCCGTCCAGGTTGTTCGCGAAGACGGGCGTACGGACGGCAGCACGGCTGGCAGCCGCCTTCGTCGCGCGGGCCTTCTTCGCAGCGGCCTCGGCCTTGGCCTTGGCGGCCTTGGCCTTCGCGTCGGCGTCGGCCTTGGCCTGCTTGTCGGCGAAGGCCGTCTGCAGGGCGACGTGGTCGGCGACGTTCTTCGTCTGCGCAGCGGCCACGACCTGCTCCATGGCGACCGGAGCGGCAGTGAGGGCCTGGGCCTCACCGGCGTTCGGAACCAGGGAGAAGGCGAGGGCAGCGGTGCTGAGGGTGGCGACGCCGGCGATCGACATCTTGTGGGCCTTGGTCAGACGGCGAAGACCGGCAGAGCTGGACGCAGACATGGAGCACACCTTTACGAAGAGCGGGGGCCGCAGGAAAGCGCCACCGTGATCCGGGACCCAGCGGCGCTGTGCGACGGCAGCCATTCTTAGCTGCGGCAAAAACCTGTGGCAAAGGTGTGACGTACGAAGCCGGATAGTGGATCACGGGCCTGGCGTCGGCCCGTAATTTCGCCGTCAGGGCTGCTGCCCGCAGCGCTGACGGCGTCTTTATACGGCAACTACTCTGCTTCGTAAGTGATGTGGGTCCTATGCCCGGGCTCACACGGGGCCCCGGCCGAACTCACTATGTGTTGCTCGCGCAATGCAATCAGTGAGTCATCTCCTCCTTGAGTAGCAGATGCACGTCCCCGAACTCATGCCAAAGGCAGAGACGGGCCGCCGCCTCGGCATACCCCCGGCGTACGGCGGCCCGCCCGGCCACCGCCTCCAGCATCAGCAGGTGCGAGGCCGCCGGCTCGTGCAGCCCGGTCAGCAGACCGTCCACCACCCGCACCCCGCGCTCCGGCGTCACCACCAGATCCGTCCACCCCCGGGCCGCCCGCACCACCCCATCCGCATCCGCCGCCGACTCCAGGGCCCGCACCGCGGTCGTCCCCACCGCAATCACCCGCCCGTCCGCGGTACGGGCGGCATTCACCATCCGGGCCGTCGTCCCCGGCACCTCGAACCGCTCCGGGTACGGCGGCTCGTGCGCCTCCGCCGAGGACACCCCGGTGTGCAGGGTCAGCGGAGCGAACTGCACCCCCCGGCTCACCAGGTGCGCCACCAGCCCGGCGGTGAAGGGCCGGGCGGCGCTCGGCATCTCCGCCGAGCCCGCACCGTCGGGGGAGGGCAGCGCGAAGACCGTCTGGTACGCCGACAGTGGCTGGTCCCGCTCCGTGTACGCGTACCGGATCGGCCGCCCGTACGCCCGCATCACCCCCTCCACCACCCCGGCCCCCGGCGGACGCGTCCACCACAGCCGGTCGGAACCGGCGGCGAGCGGACCCTCCAGCACCAGGCGCAGCCCGTCCGGAAGCTCCAGTACCGCCCCCGCCGGGCCGCCGGCGCGCGGCCGGGTCGTCCCCCGCCCGTCCCGCCCGCGCACCTCCACCGCCCAGCGCCCGTCATCCCCCCGGGTGGAGAAGTGGACGACGACCTCCTCCCTGCCCAGCCGGGCGTCCACCGCCGCCGGCAGGGTGGCCGAGGTGTTCACCACGAGCACGTCCCCCGCCCGCAGCAGCCCCGGCAGCTCCCGGAACCCGTGCAAGGAGACCCCCGTACCCCGCGAGACCAGCAGCCGCACCGCATCCCGGCCCAGCCCCGGCCCCCGCTGCTCGGCCGGAACCCGGGCCACCAGGTTCGGCGGTATGTCCCTTATATAGGGAGACTGTGCGTTCTGAGCCCCTATATAGGGGAAAGGTGTGTTCTGGACCTCGGGCGGTGAGGCGCTCATCCCACACCCCCCGCGGCCAGTCCCTCCGCCGTGTACCGCCCGCTCGGCAGCCGCTCCGCCACCAGCCGCAGCAGCACCGGAGCCACCTCCTCCGGGGTCGGCAGTGCCGCCAGGTCCTCCTCCGGCTCGGCCGCCGCCATCATCCGCGTCGCCATCGACCCCGGATCCGCCCACCACACCCGCAGCCCCGGCTCCTCCACGGCCAGCACCGCCGACATCAGATCCACCGCCGCCTTGGTGCTCCCGTACGCCCCCCACGTCCGGTACCCCACCACCGCCGCATCGGAGCTCAGGTTGAGCACGGCACCCCGCGCAGAGTCCCGCAGCAGCCCCAGCGCCTCCTGGACCAGCCCCAGCGGCGCCACCACATTCGTCTCCAGCGCCACCCGGAACGCGTCCAGCGGCTGCTCGGCCAGCGGCACCAGCGGCTCCGCCCCCAGCACGGCCGCGTTGTTCACCAGCAGGTCCAGCCCGCCCAGGCCGCGCGCCGCCGCCACCAGCTCCGCCCGGTACGCGGCCCTCGACACGTCCCCCGGCACCGCCACCACCCGGACCCCCTCCTTCGAGAGCTCCGCCGCGGCCTCCGCCAGCAGCGGTCCGCTGCGCGCCCCCAGCACGAGATCCCAGCCGCGGCCCGCCAGCTCCCCGGCCAGCGCCCGGCCCAGCCCCCGCGAAGCCCCCGTCACCAACGCCACCGCCATGATCCGCACCCCTCGTTCCACTTGTTTCCTTCGAACCCCTCCAACCTAGGAACCCGCACCCGCCCGCCGCCTCGGCCACAGGCCCCACCCGCCCCCACCCTTGGGCCTAGGTCCACAGCCTCCGTCCACAGCCCGATCCCGCAGGTCAGAGGCCCGGGGGTACGGTGAGCCCATGCACAACGGACCGGAACGAACGGGCCTGGCCGCGGTCAGTACCGCGCTGCTCGCCATGAGCCGGCACCTGGAGGTCCGCGACGTCCTCAAGACGATCGTCGTGTCCGCCCGCGAACTCCTCGACGCCGAGTACGCCGCCCTCGGCGTCCCCGACGACCACGGCGGCTTCGCCCAGTTCGTCGTGGACGGAGTCAGCGACGAGCAGTGGCGGCGGATCGGACCGCTGCCCCGCCAGCACGGCATCCTCGCCGCGATGCTCCACTCGCCCGGCCTCGAGCGGCTGGCCGACGTACGCAAGGACCCGCGCTTCGAAGGCTGGCCGGCCGCCCACCCCGAGCTGTCCGACTTCCTCGGCCTGCCGATCCGCGACGGCGAGGAGATCCTCGGCGCCCTCTTCCTCGCCAACAAGCGCTGCCCGCGCCCCGAAGGCGGCTGCGGCTTCACCGAGGAGGACGAGGACGTCCTCGGCATCCTGGCCCAGCACGCCGCGATCGCCCTCACCAATGCCCGGCTGTACGAGCGCAGCCGCGAGCTCACCATCGCCGAGGAACGCTCCCGGCTGGCCCACGAGCTGCACGACGCGGTCGCCCAGAAGCTCTTCTCGCTCCGCCTCACCGCCCAGGCCGCCGCCACCCTCGTGGACCGCGACCCGGCCCGCGCCAAGCAGGAACTCCAGCAGGTCGCCGCCCTCGCCGCGGAGGCCGCCGACGAGCTGCGCGCCGCCGTGGTCGAGCTCCGCCCGGCCGCCCTCGACGAGGACGGCCTCGTCGCCACCCTGCGCAACCAGATCCAGGTCCTCGACCGCGCCCACAGCGCCCGGGTCACCTTCACCAGCGAAGGCATCAAGGCCCTGCCCGCCGCCCACGAGGAAGCCCTCCTCCGGGTCGCCCAGGAAGCCCTGCACAACGCCCTGCGGCACTCGGGCGCGGAGCACGTGACGGTCACCCTCACCCGCGACACCGGCCGGGTCGCCCTGCGGGTCGCCGACGACGGCAGCGGCTTCGACCCGAAGACGGTCCGCCGGGCCGGCCGCCACCTCGGCCTGGTCTCCATGCGGGACCGGGCGAGCGGTGCGGGCGGCCTGCTCCACGTCCAATCGGCGCCCGGTGCGGGCACCACGATCGAAATGGAGATCCCCGGTGCCTGACGAGCGGAGCAGCCGGATCCAGGTCCTGCTGGTGGACGACCACCAGGTGGTCCGCCGCGGCCTGCGCACCTTCCTGGAGATCCAGGAGGACATCGAGGTGGTCGGCGAGGCCGCGGACGGCGAGGCCGGTGTCGCACGGGCCGAGGAACTCCGCCCGGACGTGATCCTGATGGACATCAAGATGCCGGGCCTGGACGGCATCGACGCCCTCAAACGCCTCCGCGAGCTCGACAACCCGGCCCGGGTCCTGATCGTCACCAGCTTCACCGAGCAGCGGACCGTGGTCCCCGCGCTGCGCGCCGGGGCCGCCGGATACGTCTACAAGGACATCGACCCGGACGCCTTGGCCGCGGCGATCCGCTCGGTGCGGGCCGGCCATGTCCTGCTCCAGCCCGAGGTCGCGGTCGCCCTCCTCACCCCGGACGACCAGCCGCCCGCCCCGACCCGCGGCTCGACCCTCACCGAACGCGAGCGCGAGGTCCTCGCCCTCATCGCGGACGGCCGCTCCAACCGGGAGATCGCCAGGGCGCTGGTGCTGTCCGAGAAGACGGTCAAGACGCACGTCTCGAACATCCTGATGAAGCTGGACCTGGCGGACCGCACGCAGGCCGCGCTCTGGGCGGTACGCACGGGTAACGCGACGGACTGACATTCATACGATCGGGTGGGCGTAGCCCACATGGCGTATCCGAGTCGCCGTCCGGGCGTTCTCCATGACGTGCTGCGGCGGCCGGCCGCGGCGAATGCTCATGCTCATGGAGGCTGTGAAAGTGAAGAACCTCAAGAAGGCCGCTGCCGTCACTGCGATCGCGGGCGGCTTCGTCGCCGCTGCCGCCGGTGTCTCCGCGGCCCATGGCGGAGCCCACGCGGAGGGCCAGGCCATCGGCTCCCCCGGCGTCGCCGCCGGCAACCTCGCGCAGCTCCCCGTTCACGTCCCGGTGAACGCGGTCGGCAACAGCGTGAACGTAATCGGCCTGCTCAACCCCGCCTTCGGCAACGCAGCCACAAACGCCTAACCCACCCCACCCCCCCCGGTGTGGGCAATCGTCCCGCAGGGCGGGACGGGTGGGCACACCGGGACCGGCGGCCCGCACTGACCGCGCAGCGTGTCCCGCCCGAACCCCGGCCCCGCCGCGCAGGGCCCGCTCCGGGCAGCGGGGCCGGCCGCGGGCTCAGCCCCGGCCCCGCTCCCGCTCCTCCACCGCCGCGTTGGCCTCTTCCTTCTGCGCCCCTCGCACTGCTTCGCAGGCTTCGGGGCGCTGTGCCGGACTCCGTCCGGCCGAGCGTGCCTCGGGCGGAGGCCCGCCGGGCAGGGTCCGCGCCGGGCAGCGGGGCCGGCCGGGCTCAGCCGGGCAGGCAGCGGGGCCGGGCTCAGCCCCGGCCCCGCTCCCGGTCCTCCACCGCCGCGTTGTACGCGGCAACCTGTGCGCGCCGCGCCACCCGCTCCACCGGCCGCAAAGCCATCGCCCGCGCCGCCATCTCCGACGCCGACACCGCCCCGCCGGGCCCGTGCTCGTACGCCATCCCCACCAGCAGCCCGACCCGCTGCGCCAGCTCCAGCACCCGCACCGCCCGCGGCGGGTACCCCGGGGCCAGCACCTCACGCCCCGCCTCCGCCCGCGCCCGGTACGCGTCCAGCGCCGCCTCCGCCACCGGACCCGACGCCGCCACATCCAGCCGGGTCAGCGTCACCGTCGCCTCCCGCAGCGCCTCCGCCAGCTCCCGCTCCGCCTCGCCCAGCGACGGCACGTCCGCCGGCGGGGCCTCCCGTACCGGCAGGCACTGCCAGACCACGGACACGTGAAGATCACCCTCCGGCCCGGCCTCGGACACCACCGGCACCAACCCCAGCGGAGCGGACACGCACACCACGGCCTCCTCCGCCTCCAAGGCCCTCGCATTGAACTCCGGCGGACCGCTCAGCCCCAGCGGATGCCCCGGCGCCGGCAGCGCCACCCGCAGCCCGGTCACCCCGAGCGCCCGCAACCGCCCCAGCGCCAGCGTCAGCCCCACCGGCCCGGACTCGCCCGGCAGACCCGCCACCCGGTGCACGGCATCCTCACCCACCACCGACAACGCCGCCTCGTCGGGCGAGACCAGACCGGCGAGCAGCGCGTTCCCCCAGGCGGCCAGCCGCCCTGAACGTGGTTCGATCAGCATCCCCCCACCTTACGGACCTCCCGAGTGGCGTAGGTTTTCCCTGGGGCTGCGCACACCGGGCGCGCTGAGACTCACGACTGCAAGGGGAGACAACACGCTCATGAGCGACGTTCTGGAGCTGGTGGACGTATCCGTGGTCCGCGAGGGCCGGGCTCTGGTGGACCAGGTCTCCTGGTCGGTCAAGGAGGGGGAGCGCTGGGTGATCCTCGGCCCCAACGGCGCCGGGAAGACCACCCTGCTCAACGTTGCCTCCAGCTACCTCTTCCCCACCAAGGGCAGCGCCACCATCCTCGGCAGCACCCTCGGCAGGGTCGACGTGTTCGAGCTGCGCCCCCGCATCGGCATGGCCGGCATCGCCCTGGCCGACAAGCTCCCCAAGCGCCAGACCGTCCTGCAGACCGTCCTCACCGCCGCCTACGGCATGACGGCCACCTGGCACGAGGAGTACGAGGACATCGACGAGCAGCGCGCCCGCGCCTTCCTCGACCGCCTCGGCATGACCGAATACCTCGACCGGAAGTTCGGCACCCTCTCCGAGGGCGAGCGCAAGCGCACCCTGATCGCCCGCGCCCTGATGACCGACCCCGAGCTGCTCCTCCTCGACGAGCCCGCCGCCGGTCTGGACCTCGGCGGTCGCGAGGACCTGGTACGCCGCCTCGGCCGGCTCGCCCGCGACCCCCTCGCGCCCTCCATGGCGATGGTCACCCACCACGTCGAGGAGATCGCCCCCGGCTTCACCCACGTCCTGATGATCCGTCAGGGCAAGGTGGTCGCCGCAGGCCCCATCGACCTCGAACTCACCTCCCGCAACCTCTCGTTGTGCTTCGGCCTCCCCCTCGTCGTCGAGCGCAACGAAAACGAGCGCTGGACCGCCCAGGGCCTTCCGCTGCGTTAGTCCGTACCCTGTCCCGACCGCGCCCGGCCCACCTACCATGACCATGTGGACATCGACGCATGGGTGTGGTGGCTCATCGGCGCGGTCGGACTCGGCATTCCGCTGGTCCTTACCGCCATGCCGGAGTTCGGCATGTTCGCGGCCGGCGCGGTGGCGGCGGCGATCACGGCGGCCCTCGGCGGCGGCATCGTCGCCCAGGTGCTCGTCTTCGTGATCGTCTCGGTCGCCCTCCTCGCCGTGGTCCGCCCGATCGCCAACCGGCACCGCGACCAGCGCCCCCAACACCGCAGTGGAATCGACGCGTTGAAGGGCAGATCCGCCGTCGTCCTGGAACGCGTCGACGGCAGCGGCGGCCGGATCAAACTGGCCGGCGAGATCTGGTCCGCGCGTACCCTCGACTCGGAACTCAGCTTCGAACCCGGCCAGCAGGTCGACGTGGTCGACATCGACGGCGCCACCGCCGTCGTCATGTGAACAAGCACCAGGCACTCAGAAGGGCACGGGGAACCGCATGCAACCGATCATCATCGTCCTGATCATCCTGGTGGTGCTGGTCTTCATCGCGCTGGTCAAGACGATCCAGGTGATCCCGCAGGCCAGCGCAGCCATCGTCGAGAGGTTCGGCCGCTACACCCGCACCCTCAACGCGGGCCTCAACATCGTCGTCCCGTTCATCGACTCGATCCGCAACCGGATCGACCTCCGTGAACAGGTCGTCCCGTTCCCGCCGCAGCCGGTCATCACCCAGGACAACCTGGTCGTCAACATCGACACCGTCATCTACTACCAGGTGACCGACGCCCGCGCCGCAACGTACGAGGTGGCCAGCTACATCCAGGCCATCGAGCAGCTCACCGTCACCACCCTCCGCAACATCATCGGCGGCATGGACCTGGAGCGGACCCTGACCTCCCGCGAGGAGATCAACGCCGCCCTCCGCGGAGTCCTCGACGAGGCCACCGGCAAGTGGGGCATCCGCGTCAACCGCGTCGAGCTCAAGGCGATCGAGCCGCCGACCTCCATCCAGGACTCGATGGAGAAGCAGATGCGCGCCGACCGCGACAAGCGCGCCGCGATCCTCCAGGCCGAAGGTGTCCGGCAGTCCGAGATCCTGCGAGCCGAGGGCGAGAAGCAGTCCTCCATCCTCCGCGCCGAGGGTGAGGCCAAGGCCGCCGCCCTGAAGGCCGAGGGCGAGGCCCAGGCCATCCGTACGGTCTTCGAGTCCATCCACGCGGGCGACGCCGACCAGAAGCTCCTCGCCTACCAGTACCTCCAGATGCTCCCGAAGATCGCCGAAGGCGACGCCAACAAGCTCTGGATCGTGCCCAGCGAAATCGGCGACGCCCTCAAGGGCCTCTCCGGCGCCATGGGCAACTTCGGCCCGCTGGGCGGACCTTCCGTCCCCAAGCAGGCGCCCCCGAGCGAGCCCCCGGCCCGCCGCGAACAGCCCCCGATCGACTGAGAAGGACCAGCCCCTCCGGCATGATCGGTTACGGCCCCTCGACCTTCATGGCGGGGAGGCGACTCACTGATCGAAGGAGATGGCCTTGTCCATCCACGACTCCCTCTGGGAATCACTCGCGGTCTTCGCCGCCGGCATCGGCGCCGGCACCATCAACACCATCGTCGGCTCCGGCACCCTGATCACCTTCCCGGTGCTGCTCGCCACCGGCCTCCCGCCGGTCACCGCGAACGTCTCCAACACCCTGGGCCTGGTACCGGGATCCATCAGCGGAGCCATCGGCTACCGCAAGGAACTGCGCGGCCAGGGCAGGCGCGTCCTGCGCCTGTCCGGGACCGCCCTCATCGGCGGCCTGACCGGCGCCGTCCTCCTGCTCGTCCTGCCCTCGGAAGCCTTCGAGAAGATCGTCCCGGTCCTCATCGGCCTCGCGCTCCTGCTCGTCGTCTTCCAGCCCCGGCTCGCCAAGGCCCTCCGCGCCCGCCAGGAACGAACCGGCACCAGCACCGACCAGAGTGACGGCGGGCCCGCCCTGCACGCGGGCATGCTGCTCGCCAGCGCCTACGGCGGCTACTTCGGCGCGGCCCAAGGCGTCCTGTACGTCGGCCTGATGGGCCTCTTCCTCCACGACGACCTGCAACGCATCAACGCGGTCAAGAACGTCCTCGCCGCCATGGTCAACGGCATCGCGGCGGTCGTCTTCCTCTTCGTCGCCGAGTTCGACTGGACCGCCGTCCTCCTGATCGCCGTCGGCTCCACCCTCGGCGGCCAGATCGGCGCCAGGATCGGCCGCCGCCTCCCGCCGACCGCGCTCCGCGCGGTCATCGTGGCGGTCGGCATCGTGGCGATCGTCCAACTCCTGCTGTACTCCTAGCAGGCCCGGGCGGCGGCAGGCTCAGGCGGTCCGCTCCAGCCAGTCCGGCAGCGCATCCCGGCTGCCCGACCCCAGTGCGAGCAGCATGGCGTCCGCCGGAGACGGCACGAACGGCCTCCGGAGCAGCGGCATCCCCGCCTCGTCCGGCGTCCGGGCCGCCTTGCGGTGGTTGTCCTCCGCGCAGGACGCCACCGTGTTCAACCAGGTGTCCCCGCCGCCCTGTGCCTTGGGCACCACGTGGTCCACCGTGGTGGCGCGTTTCCCGCAGTACGCGCACCGGTGCTGGTCCCGGGCCAGCACCCCCCGCCGCGACCACGGAGCATGTCTTCGGAAGGGCACCCGGACATACCGGCAGAGCCTGATCACCCGGGGCATCGGAAGATCCACGGCAGCCGCACGCACACGGAGTTCGGGATGCGACTGCTCGACGACGGCCTTGTCCTGAAGCACCAGAACCACAGCACGATTCAGCGTCACCGTCGACAGCGGCTCGAAGCTCGCATTCAGCACCAGCGTGTCCCGCATCTCGCCCACCTCCCGTGTGCAGGCCCGCACCCCTTTGGCAGCAAGGCCCGGCACCACTCTGGCTGCGCGCGCCACGCGGGACAACGCAATAAAAATGCCCGGTCCTGGTCACCTTTAGACCAGGACCGGGCAAACGCTCGGCGAACGATCAGCCCGCGGCCGGGGCCTCGTACTCACCGATCAGCTGGGCACGCCCCAGCGAATGGAAGCGCAGGTTGAATCCGACCACCGCCGGAGTCGCCTCCGCACTGGGGCCGAGCTTCTCCTGGTCCACCGCGTAGACGGTGAACACGTACCGGTGCCGCTCCCCGGCGGGCGGAGCCGCCCCGCCGAAGTCCTTCGTCCCGTAGTCGTTCCGTACGTGGACGGCCCCGGCGGGCAGCCCCTCGAACCTGCCGCTGCCGGCCCCGGCCGGCAGCTCGGTCACCGAAGCCGGGAGATCGAACAGCACCCAGTGCCAGAACCCGCTGCCCGTCGGCGCATCCGGATCGAAGCAGGTCACGGCAAAGCTCTTGGTCCCCTCCGGGAACCCCTCCCACCGCAACTGCGGCGACACGTCCCCGCCCGACTTCACCTGCCCCGCACCGAGCTCGGCGCCCGGCTCAAGGTCGGCACTGGTCACGGTGAACGCGTGCACCGGCGGATGGAAATCGTGCGGGAGCGGCGCCTTGCCCTGCTCAGTCACTACCGAACCTCCTGATCGCGAACCTGTCCTGGGCAGGAGCCTAGAACCAGTTGCGCTGAGAACCGACGGATGCGATCCACTGGTTCAGGTACGCCGCCCAGTCGGTCCCCTGGTACGACTGCAGACCCACCTGGAAGCAGCGGTAGGTGTCGCTGCCCTCGGAGAACAGACCGGGCTTCTTGTCCATCTCCAGGATGACGTCCATCTCGCGGCCGTCGGAGACGAAGGTCAGCTCGACCTGGTTCAGCCCGCGGTACTGCTGCGGCGGGACGAACTCGATCTCCTGGTAGAAGGGAAGCGTCTGCCGGGTGCCCCGGATGTGCCCGCGCTCCATGTCCGCGCTGCGGAACCGGAAGCCCAGCTGACCGAACGCATCCAGGATCGCCTGCTGCGCCGGCACCGGGTGGACGTTGATCGGGTCCAGGTCGCCGGCGTCCACCGCCCGCGCGATCTCCAGCTCGGTGCTGACCCCGATGTTCATGCCGTGCAGGTGCTGCCCGGCGAAGTGGGTGATCGGCGTCTCCCACGGAATCTCCAGCCCGAACGGCACCGCGTGCATCGCACCGGCCTGAACGGTGAAGGCTCCGCCGAGCCGCTGCTTGGTGAAGACGATGTCCTGCTTGACCTCCTGGTCACCGCTCTCGACCTCGACCCGGGCCTGCAGCCCGACGGACAGCCCCTCGATCTGCTGGTCCACGGATCCGCCCTGGATCCGGACCTCACCCTGGACAATGCCGCCCGGCACCACGTTCGGCTCGGTGATGATCGTGTCCACCGAGGCCCCACCGGCCCCCAGGCTCGCCAGCAGCTTCCTGAAACCCATGCCTTGTCTCCTACGTTCCGAGGACCACTAGTACCTAGTACCTCTTACCAACGCGGAACCTTAGAGCTCGGTTGCAGCTCCGCGGTGTCCACTACGCTCGACCGGATGAGCGCGCGTCCCGACCGTACGCCCCTGCCCCGCGACTTCTTCGACCGCCCGGTCCTCGATGTCGCCCCGGACCTCCTCGGCCGCACCCTGGTCCGCCGTACCGCGGAAGGCCCGATCGAGCTGCGCATCACCGAGGTGGAGGCGTACGAGGGCCAGGCCGATCCGGGCTCCCACGCCTACCGCGGTCGCACCGCACGCAACGCGTCGATGTTCGGCCCGCCCGGACACGCGTACGTCTACTTCATCTACGGCATGTGGTTCAGCCTCAACCTGGTGTGCGGTCCGGAGGGCCGGGCGAGTGGTGTTCTGCTCCGTGCGGGGGAGATCACGCTGGGTGCCGATCTGGCAGCCAAACGTCGACTTTCTGCCAGGAACCCGCGAGAACTGGCCAAAGGCCCGGCCCGGCTGGCCGCGGCCCTGGAGGTGGACCGCGCCCTGGACGGCACCGACCTCTGTGCCGGCCCGGACTCCCCGCTCTCCGTCCTTGCCGGCACCCCCACCCCACCCGACCTGGTGAGCAATGGCCCGCGCACGGGAGTCAGCGGCGACGGCGCCCACCACCCGTACCGGTTCTGGATCGCCGGCGACCCGACGGTGAGCCCCTACCGCCCCCACGCGCCACGCCGCCGCTCAACTTGACTCGCCCCTGCCGGACGCCTAACGTAGCCCGAGCCGCTTGAAACGGGGCACTGCTGTCAGCAGCCTCCGGAGCGGCCAACCACTACTTACGATTCACCCTGACGGGGTCCAATTCGGCATGCCCGAATTCAAGCCCCGCGGCTCGATTATGAACCGCAAGGGAAATCCGCTAACGTAGTGACCGCCGAAAGGGAAACGCGAAAGCGAGAACCTGGAAAGCACCGAGGAAATCGGGTCCGAAAAGATCTGATAGAGTCGGAAACGCAAGAACAAAGCAAGAACGAAGGAAGCGCCCGGAGGAAAGCCCGCGAGGGTCAGTACAAAGGAAGCGTCCGCACCTTGAGAACTCAACAGC